>CAYYFR010000173.1:0-1414 GCA_964470865.1 uncultured Burkholderiales bacterium
ACCCGCCCGTGCAGCAGGTTCCAGGCGATCAGGAACATCACGCCAGTGACGCCCAGGCTGACGAAATACAGCCAGCGATCGTCATTCAAGGCGGTGCCGAAGAGTTCAAAGGTGAACGGCGGTTCGGGTTTGGTAAGCACGATGCCTTGTACACCACCGGTCCAGCCTTCGATTTTCTTGTGCTTGAGCAATTGCGGTGTGGCCAGGGCCAGAGCCAATGTGGCGAGCGCCAGGTAGGGCCCTTCCAGGCGCAGCGCCGGGAAACCCATGAGGAAGCCGACGGCGAAGCAGACCAGCGCCGCCGGCAAGACGGTGCTCCAGTACGGCAGGCCGAACTTGTCCATCAGGATCGCCGCGCAATAGGCGCCGACGGCGTAGAAGGCGCCATGGCCGAGGGAGATCTGGCCGTTGAAGCCGGTCAGGATGTTGAGGCCCAGGATGGCCACCGCGTAGATCAGCACCAGGTTGAACTGAAACACCCGGTAGTTTTTGACCAGGAACGGCGCGATCACCAGCACCGCGGCACCCAGCAGAATCAGCGCGATCCACACCGCGCGCGGCAAGCCGACGCGCGCATCGGCGGCCGCGCCCGCTGTCGACGGCGCGTTCATACCCGCGTCACCACGGCTTTGCCGAACAGGCCGTTGGGCTTGATGGTAAGGATGGTGACGATCAATATGAGCGCCATCGTCAACTTCAGTTCGGTACCGATGACGTAGGCGCCGAGCAGGTTTTCCAGCACCCCGACGATGAAGCCACCGAGCACCGCTCCCCACGGATTGTCGATGCCACCCAACAGCGCTGCCGCAAAACCGTAGAGCAGGATGCCGCCCATCATGTTGGGATCGAGATACACCACCGGCGCCACCATCATGCCGGCCACCGCGCCGATGGCCGCCGACATGCCCCAGCCCAGCCCCAGCATCCACGACACGCGAATGCCGACCAAGCGTGCCGACTCCGGGTTTTGCGCCGCCGCGCGCATCGCCAGGCCGATTGGCGTGAATCGCAGGAACGAATACAAGAGGCCCAGTACCACCAGCATCACGCCGACCGAACCGAGATCGTGGCGCGAGATCAGGCCACCGGCGGCCGCGGCCTTGGGAAACGGGCTGGGAAAGGCCTTGATGGTGTGATCGAAAATCCAGCCGGCCAGCGCATTGAAAATCACCAGGAGGCCGATGAACACGATCACGTTGGTCAACACCGGCGCCTTCTCGACCGGCTTGAGGATGATGCGCTGGATCGCCAGGCCGCCGACAAACGAAATCAGCACAGTTGCCAGAAAGGCCCACCAGTAGGGCCAGCCCGATTGCAACAGGGCCCAGGCGATGTAGGTGGAAAACATCGCCATCTCGCCCTGCGCGAAATTGATGTGATGGGTCGACTGGTAGATCATCACCAGCGCCAGCGC
>CAYYFR010000173.1:1514-12227 GCA_964470865.1 uncultured Burkholderiales bacterium
GTCGGTTTTCAATCTTGTCGGCCAAGTCAGTATCCAAGATAAGCCTTGCGCACCGCCTCGTTGCGGCGAATCTCGTCGCTCGGACCGGAAAGCGCGACACGCCCGGTCTCCAGCAAATAGGCATGACCGGCCAATTCCAGCGCAAGCGTTGCATTTTGCTCCACCAGCAACATGCTGACCTTTTCCTCGCGATTGATCTCGCCCAGGATGTCGAAGATCTCGGCCACGATCAGCGGCGCCAAACCGAACGACGGTTCATCGAGCAGAAGAAGGCGCGGCTTCAACATCAAGGCGCGACTGATCGCCAGCATCTGCTGCTCGCCGCCCGAGAGCGTGCCGGCCTGCTGGTGGCGACGCTCCTTCAGGCGCGGAAAGCGCCGGTAGGCACGCTCCATGTCCGCGTCGGCAGCCGCCTTGTCGCGCCGGGTGTAGGCGCCCAGGCGCAGGTTTTCTTCCACCGACAGCGCGCCGAAGGTGCCGCGACCGTCGGGCACGTGGGCCACGCCCAGGCGCACCACATCCTCGGTGGCGCGCCCTTCGATCGGCCTGCCGTCGAAGCGGATCGAGCCGCGGGTTTTCACCGCCTGGCACAGCGCGCGCAGGGTGGTGGTCTTGCCGGCGCCGTTGGCCCCCAGCAGCGCAGTGATGCCGCCCTCCTCCAGATCGAAGTCGATGCCGAACAGCGCCTGGGTGGCGCCGTAGAAGGCTTCCAGCGCGCGTACCTCAAGCAGTCTGGGCATTGGCCGCCTCATGCTTCCTGGGTGCGCCCAGATAGGCCGCGATCACTTCCGGATGGGCCTGGATCGCAGCCGGTGTGCCTTCGGCGATCTTGCGCCCGAAATTGAGCGCCACGATGTGATCCGACACCGCCATCACCAGGCTCATGTGATGCTCAACTAACAGCACGGTGAGCTTGAGCTGGTCACGCAGGCTCTTGATCAGGCTGGCCAGGCCATCCAGTTCCTCGTGGTTGAGCCCGGCCGCCGGCTCGTCTAGCAACAGCAGTTTTGGCTTCGATGCAAGCGCGCGGCCGAGTTCGACACGCTTCTGGATGCCAAACGGCAAGTCGCCCGCCGGACGATCGGCCACCCCCGTGAGATCGAGCAAGTCGAGTACCCGATCGGCATCGGCCGCCAGGCGCGCCTCTTCCGCACGCACGCCGGGCAGGCGCAGGGCGCTGCTCAGAAAGCCCGCGTGCGAAGCGCTGTGAGCACCGACCATGACGTTGCTGCGCACCGACAGGCTGCGGAACATCGCCAGGTTCTGGAAAGTGCGGCCGATGCCCAGGCCCGCGATCGCGTGCACCGGGCGTTTGAGCAAAGACTGGCCCTCGAACAGGATGTCGCCCGAGGCCGGCTGGTACAGCCGTGACAGGCAGTTGAACAGCGTGGTCTTGCCGGCGCCATTGGGACCGATCAGCCCGCACACGATGCCGGCGCTCACATCGAAGCTGACCGCATCGAGCGCGACGATGCCGCCGAAGCGCACGCCCACAGCCTGCACACTGAGCAATGCCTGATGATTCACTGCGCGCAGGTCTCCTGTTGGTTTTTTGGGTGCGCCACTGATTTCAATGTAACCGAATTCGCCGGCCACCTCTTGTGCGTTGCACCAGGCAGTTGAGGCTGAAGCGGATGGGCTCGGCGCTCACGTGGCGCAGTATGCCGGGCACGACAGCCTGGCGTTTGACCACTTCAGGCTTGCCAAGGGGGGGCCAGGAGTGGCGGACGTTGGGCGGGCAACGCCAAGGTGTGCGAGTGAGGCTACGTTTGCATCAGCCGGCCAATTTGCCCGTTTATGCCGATTTGACAGTGCTCCTGCTAGCGTAGTCACGCCGCCGCATACAGCGTGCGCCCCGCAAAACCCTTCAGCACTTCCAAACCGGCAAAGTATCTGCAGGTTCGGGTTGCGATCCCGGGCCTTTGACCGGGCGCGCGCCCCGCTGCCACCGGCCTGTTAGAAGTCCACGGCCGAGTTCCTGCGTTCGCGCCGATTGCCTGCGCTACATGTTGGCGCCCGCTCATCGCGGTAGCATGGCGGCCATGGACGAACGCAGCGCGATGGAGGTGATGGCCGTGCGGGCGCTGGAAGAGGCGGATCGCGCGCGCGCGGCGTGGTCCGACGATGACCGGGCCTGGGCCAGCCGTGCTGCGGCACAGGTGGTTGGCGAGCATGCCATCCCGGCGGATTTCCTTGCCCGCCGCGCGTCGTTGACGCTGGAACGGCTGGCTGCGCGCAAGAGTGCATTGCCGGGGATGGTCTGCGCGTGGCGCTGGCGGCCGTGGTTTGGCGTGGCGGTGGTCGTCCTCGCGTTCGTCGCCGGCGTGGCAGTGGACCGCCTCGGAAGCACGCAGCAGATCAACGTATTGGCGCCACCGGTGTTGCTGCTGGTGTTGTGGAATCTGGCCGTCTACGCGGTGCTCGGCGCCGGATTTGTCACGCGCTACGGCGCAGCGAGTCCCATGGGGCCCTTTCGTCGTGCCGTGGTCCGGCTCGCCGCGAGCCGCGGCCGTCCACGCGAACTTCCCGGGGGTGTCACGGATCCCCTTGTGCGTGCAATGGCGGCGTTCGCGCACGCCTGGATTGACCAGTCGGCGCCGCTTTATGCAATGCGCGCGGCGCGCGTGCTGCATCTGGCCGCAGCCGCGCTGGGCATCGGCGTCATCGTCGGACTGTATTGGCGCGGCCTTGCGGTCGAATACCGCGCCACGTGGGAAAGCACATTCCTCGAGGCGCCGTTCGTGCGCGAACTGCTGGTGGCGTTGTACGCGCCTGGCGCGTGGCTCACCGGCGGCGCGATCCCCGATGCCGCAGGGATCGCGGCGATCCGCGCCCCGGGCAGCGCCAACGCGGCGCCGTGGCTGCACCGGATGGCAGCGACGCTGGCACTGGTGGTGGTGGTGCCGCGATTGCTGCTGACATGCGGCGCCGGCGTGGTCGAGCGGCATCGCGCGGCGCGGCTGCCGGTGGCAATCGACGAACCCTATTTCGCGCGTCTGGTGCACGGGCTGCGCGATGGCCCCGTGCCGGTCCGGGTCACTCCCTACAGCTTCACGCCGGACGCGGCGGCGGCGGCCACGCTGGCCACGCTGCTAGTGCGAGCCATTGGCGGCCATGCCGACGTCGCCATCGCGCCTGCGGTCGACTACGGCGAGGTCGACGTTGTGGCTACGTCGGGCTCGGCGCCCGCGTGGCCGGTGTTGCTGTTCAATTTAGCGGCCACACCCGAAGACGAGACGCACGGCGCCTTCGTCGCTGCGATGGCCGCCCGGGCGACTGCGGACGAGCCGCTGCTGATCGTCGTCGACGAGGCCGGCCTGCGTGCCCGTCTCCCCGACGACCCGGCACGCATCGAGGCACGCCGCGCATTGTGGCGGCGGATGTGTGACGACCATCATTGCACCGCACTCTTCGTCGACCTTGCCGCGCCGGATTTTGCGGCAGCCGAGCGCGCGCTTGACGCCATGCTTGCGCCGTCGCCGCGACCCGCGCCATGACGACCACGACGATTTCGTTGTCGCTCATCTCGCACACCAACGCGGGCAAGACCACGCTGGCGCGCACACTGCTTGTACGCGATGTCGGCGAAGTGCGTGACGCGCCCCACGTGACCACCGAGGCCACGGCGTGGCCGCTGGTCGACACACCCGATGGCGATGCGTTGCTGCTCTGGGACACGCCCGGGTTTGGCGACAGCGCCCGGCTGGCCAGGCGGCTCGCCCAGCAAGGCAATCCAATGGGCTGGTTTCTCGCGGAAGTGTGGGACCGCTTTCGCGACCGGCCCTTCTTCCTGACCCAGCTCGCGGTGCGCAACGTGCGCGACAGCGCCGACGTCGTGCTCTATCTCGTCAACGCGGCCGAGACGCCCGAGGATGCGGGCTATCTCGCGCCGGAGTTGGCGGTGCTGGACTGGATGCAAAAGCCGGTGATCGTACTGCTCAACCAGACCGGGCCGCCGCGGCCGGCAGCGGACGAAGCGGCGGAGGTAAAGCGATGGCGTAGCGCCCTGCAACACCATGCCGTGGTGCGGACCGTGCTGCCGCTCGATGCGTTCGCGCGCTGCTGGGTGCAGGAACTCGCGCTGTTCGACACAGTCGCCGAAGTCCTGCCGTCGGCCCGGCGTCCTGCATTTGAGCGGCTCGCTGCGGCATGGCGCAAACGGCGCTGGGTGCAGTTCGACGAAGCCATGGCAACGCTGGCGGAGCCGCTTGCTGCGGCAGTAGGCGCGCGCGTAACGCTGCCGGCCACGCCGATGCTGGCGCGCCTGACGCAGGCCGTCGGCGCGCTGCGCGCTGCGGGCGACCCGGCGCAGGAGCAGGCGCTGCGCACGCTGGCGCAGCGACTCGACGGCGACCTGCGCGCCGCGATGGACCGCCTGATCGGCGTGTACGGGCTCGACGGCCGTGCGGCGGCCGAAGTCGAAGCGCGCATGGCGAGTGACGTCGTCACCGATGCCCGCATAAACGAAGGCAAGGCTGCGGCGATGGGGGGCATGGTGTCCGGCGCATTGACCGGGCTGGCCGCCGATCTTGCGGTCGGCGGTCTCTCGTTCGGTGGGGGTATGCTGACCGGCGCACTGCTTGGCGCGCTCGGCGGCGCGGGCGTCGCTCGCGGCGTCAACGTCGCGCGCGGCAAGACCGACGACGTGGTGCGCTGGGATGACGCGTTCCTGCACGAGCTGCTGGCCACGCTGCTGCTGCGCTACCTTGCGGTCGCGCATTACGGACGTGGACGCGGCGAATGGCAGGCCTGCGAGTATCCGCCGTTCTGGCGGGCGCGCGTGAGCGCGGTGCTGGCAGCCCGCCAAACCGACGCTGCTGCGTTGTGGGCGCTGCATGCGCCGGTGGTCGACGCCGTCCAGAGGCTGGAGTCGGCACGGCTCTTGCTGTCGGCATCGACACGCGCCTTGCTCGATGATCTGTATCCCGAACGCGACGAGTACGCGAGAACATTCGAGTCCACGACGATCACGAAAGTCCTTCGCGCCTGAGCGCGTCAAGGTCGCAAGCCATGCACTTCGTACGGATCGAGCTTGTCGACAATCAAGGCTGGCGAGACTTGCATATAGATCATTATTGATCTATCGTGGAAAACATGACTGGCAAAGAAGTCAGCGCAAGGCTCAGGGCCGCCGGGTGGATTCTCAACCGCATACACGGTAGCCTCCACATCCTGACCAAGGCTGGGCAAGCGGTACCTGAGCCGGTTCATGGTGCACGCGATATCGGCGCCGGTCTTCTTGCCGCCATCCAACGCCAGGCCGGCGTGAAGCTCAAGTGAGGCATTTCAATGGACATTCGCTACCCCGCCACCATCGAATCGCAAAAGGACGGAACGTTTTTTGTTCAGTTCATCGACCTGCCGGACACGTTCTCCGAGGGTCATACGAAGGAAGAGGCGTTGTTCAATGCGTCCGAGGCGTTGTCGGCCATGTTGGCGTGGCGCCTTGACGAAGCCCGCGATGTGCCCGCCCCGAGCCCGAAGGTGCGCGGCGCACATTACATTGCGCCGGATGCAAAAACCCAGGCAGCCATGCTGCTGCGGCTTGCGCGTGGCGAGCGAACGTTATCGGAACTCGCCCGCACGCTTGGAACGTCCTGGCCCGCCGCCAAGCGTCTTGAGAATCCTGCCCACTGGCCATCGCTCAAGACTCTCGATAAAGCCGCTGCCGCACTGGGTAAGCGTCTGGTTCTTACGCTGGAATAGGCAGCCATCGGGTCATTCGACCGGCAGGGCGCATACACGGTAGAGATCGACGCGCATGAATTCCGCAGCGCCTGCTTTCACATGGGCAACATGTTCGTCGCGGTTTCCGACGGGCGGCTTGGCATTGGCATCTCCGCCCGTCCCGACGACTACGTGACCGCCGCTGTCCTGGGCAGGCTCGTGCAGTTCTATCGCGCCAAGCCGGGGGATTTGCCGTTCGAGCAAGCGACGGTATTCGAGTTCGTGGTCAACATGCATACCGCCAAGGCGCTCGGCCTCAAGATTCTGCAATCGATCCTGATCCAGGCGACCGGGGTGATCGAATGGACCGGCGCGTGTCTTTCAGCGACCACCCCGACTCGCGCGGCGCAAGACCTTGAGCGCCGCTATACTGGTCCGCGATCCAGTAACCCTCACTCTTCCATCGCCAGCAAACCGACATGATCAAAATCTATCACGCCCCCAACACCCGCTCGATCCGCATCATCTGGCTGTGCGAGGAACTGGCGCTGCCCTATGAAATCGTCACGGTCGACTTTTCGCCGGCCTATCGTTCCTCGCCGGAATATCGGCGCTTGAATCCGGTCGGCAAGGTGCCGGTGATGAGCGATGGCGATTTCACCATGTTCGAATCCGGCGCGATGGTCGAGTACCTGCTGGAGCGCTACGGCCGCGGGCGCTTGCGCCCCGCCGCCGGCACGCCGGAGAGCGGCCTGTATCTGCAGTGGAGCTGGTTTGCCGAGGCGACCTTCGCGCGCCCGCTGGGCGACATGGCGCAGCACTCGTTCGTCAAACCCGAAGCGCAGCGCCTGCCGGCAGTGGTCGAAGACGGGCGGGCGCGGGCGCTGCTGTGCATGGGCGCGGTCGAAGCGGCAGTGCCCGGCGGCCGTTACCTGGTTGCTGACACCTTTACGGCGGCCGACATCATGATGGGCTACCCCTTGTTTCTGGCCAAGCGTTTCGAGCTGCTGTCAGCGGCTACCCATCCCAACCTCTGTGCCTACAATGCCCGGCTGGAACAGCATCCGGGTTTCGCGAAAGCGAAGCAGTAGCAACGCCACCGGCGTCCCACGCAGTTTTCCTCAACGTACTTCCAGGAGATCGACATGAGAAGTGTTTCCCCCCAAGCGGCACCGAACCGCCTGCGTGAAGTCGGTAAAGAGAGCAACGACAGCGCGGAATGGCGCATGCGCCAGGACCTGGCGGCCGCGCACCGGCTGGCCAACATGCACGGCCTGAGCGAGGGCATTTTCAATCACCTCACTTGTGCGGTACCGGGCAAAGACGATCGTTACCTGCAGATTCCGTTCGGCCTGCATTGGTCGGAGATCACCGCTAGCTGCTTTCTCGAGGTGAGCTACGAGGGCAAGGTCCTGAGCGGCGAGGGTGAAGCGGAGCGCTCCGGCTTCTGCATCCATGCGCCGATCCACAAGTTGAACCCCGAGGCGGTGTGCGTCATGCATACCCACATGCCGTTCGCCTCGGCGCTGGCGCGCCTGGAAGACCCGACCATCAAGCCGATCGGCCAGACCGAGTGCATCCTCATGAAGGAAGTGGTCTACGACATGCACTACAGCGGGCCGGCATTCGACCCCGCCGAGGGCGAGCGGCTGGCCGGCATCCTGGGCAAGAAGAAGGTGATGATCATGGCCAACCACGGGGCACTCACCGCCGGCCGTTCGGTTGCCGAGGCCTACGAAAAGCTTTACTACCTGGAGCGGGTGGCCCAGGTGCAGATCTATGCCATGTGGACCGGCCAGAAGCTGCACCACCTGCCCGAGCCTGTCGTCGAGAAAACCATGAACATGACCGGCGGCCCGATGTACGGCGGCAAGCCGAACTGGGATCACCACTTCGCCGCGTTGAAGCGCATGCTGGATCGGCGCGAGCCGGATTACCGCGACTAGGCTTGTGGCGGCACTCCCGCCAGTGTCGTCGGCAAGCGCAACTACAGGCAAGCGCAGCGGCTTGCCCGTAGTGCAGCCCACCGGGTTCAGGGCCGCTTAGGCGCCCCCGGGGACCACACGCTTAAGCGACGAAAAATCATTCGCGCCCTGGCCACCGGCGCGCTCGCGATGCCTGTTGCGACGTTCACTGAGCAGACCGGGAAAACCGCCGTGGTCGGTGCGCTGCATCCTGGCTCCCAACTCGCCGCTGCGCGAGGCGGTCACCGCACTGGCGCGGCCGGCTGAAGGCATTGTTCCTGAGACTGCCGATTCCACTTTCGCAGGCAGCCGTCGCGCCACCGGCCGACGCGACCGACGAACCGGCGCATCGCCAGGCATCCCGCTAAGTGCGGGCGCTGCTGCTGGCGCGCATCGACGAGGTACGGCCCCTGCTGTATCCCAGGTGCGGTGGCGCGATGCGGATCATCGCCTTCATCACCGAGGGGCCGGTGATCCGGAGAATTACCGGTCACCTGGGCGAGCCGACGCGACGACTTCGTCTGCGGCCGGCGCCGGATTACTCCAAAAATGGCATTGAAATTCCTCTCCTCGGCGCGCCCGAAGCGCCGCACGACCGCGCGATGGGCTTCGTGTGCTTCAGTCAGGAACGGATGCAAAGAAAATCCCGCAACTTGTTACGCCTTGGCCACACCACGATGCGCCAGCGGTCGAATGCTTGCTGCGAGTTTGGGTTCGAGTTCACGCTTTGCCACACGCAACTCGTAACTGCATTGCAAATTGATCCAGAACTCGGTGCTCATATTACTTCGCGTGCTTGCGGCGTAGCGCAATCCGTCTACCTCATTGCCGGCGAGGTGCTCGGGTTTCCCCACGCTGTCGTTGGCCAATGCGGGGCTGCGTCCACCACTGATACGGCGCAACACGCCATTGAGCCCACGAGGCGCATTGAAAGCGCAAAAGCGCCTAAGCGTGACAGCTTGCCGTTGAAGCGCAGCACGTCGTGCGCGAGGTCATCCAGCCCGATGCGATGGTTTGCAGGCCGGGGAACGGCGTGCAGGTGGCGCCGCAGCGGCTTAAGGCCGCCCGCCGTTTGTGGCGAGACGCCGATCGCGATGGCGAAGCGCGCCTGGGAAATGCCGAGTTCATCGAGCGCTTCGCGCAGAAATTCGCCGGAGTGGATCGGGGGTAGTCCGTTCCTGGGCATGTTGCTCTTCATTCAGTGATGGTCCACGATCTCGACATCGAATGCGTCGCCGGCTTCGAACCTGAAACACGCGCGCCGTTGATCGTTGATGCGCATGCTCCATTGGCCGGCGCGGCCGCCTTTCAGCGCTTCCAGCCGTTTTGAAAGAGGAACGCGCGAGTCTTCGATTCGAACTGCTGCGTTCAGTTGCGTCAGGTGCATGATTGCCTGCAAGTGAATCGCAGGCGGAGAGATTGTTTACATTGCGGCAGGCACGCGGGGCGGCTTGATCTGGATCAAGCGCGAAGCCTGGCGGCGATGTTCTACTCAATCTCGGCGTATTGTGCAATCTGCACAGCGTCAATGTGCTGGAATCTGCATAAATGACTACCGGAGCAGGTCGAGGTGGAATTCAAGGACTACTACCAAGTGCTCGGCGTGGCAAAGACCGCCACTGCGGACGAGATCAAGAAGGCGTTCCGCAAGCTTGCGCGCAAGTACCATCCGGATGTCAGCAAGGAAGCCGACGCCGAAAAGCAGATGAAGGAAATCAACGAGGCCAACGAGGTCTTGTCCGACCCCGAAAAACGCGCTGCGTACGACCAGTTGGGCAGCCGCTACCGCGCCGGGCAGGAATTTCAGCCACCGCCGGATTGGGATCAGGGCTTTGAGTTCTCCGGTGCGGACAATGGCGACGCCAGCGATTTCTTTGCCAGCCTGTTCGGGCGGGGTGGCCGTGCGGGCCAGGGTGAGCGTGCCGGCCGCCATGGGCACGACGGCACCTACCAAAGGCGGGGGGAAGATCATCACGCCAAGATTGTGATTGACGTGGCAGACGCTTTTCACGGATCTGCGCAAACCATTGCACTGCGCGCCGCCAGGCTCAATGAATCAGGCCATGTCGTCACCGATGAAAGAGCCCTCAAGGTGCAGATTCCCAAAGGGGTAAAGGAAGGCCAGCACATTCGTCTGGCGGGGCAAGGCACGCCGGGCATGGGTGGGGCGCCGGCCGGTGACCTGTATCTGGAAATCCACTTCAGGCCTGACTCGCGCTATCTTGTGGATGGGCGGGATGTCTACCAGACCGTGCGCGTCACGCCGTGGGAAGGTGCTCTGGGGGCATCCATCGAGACGCCGACGCCATCGGGGCCGGTGCAGGTGAAGGTGCCGGCGGGCTCCCAAACCGGGCGCAAGCTGCGCTTGAAGGAGCGCGGCATTCCGGGCCAGCCGCCGGGCGATCTGTACATTGTGCTGGAGGTGGTATTGCCGCCGGCAGATAGCGACAAGGCACGTAAACTGTACGAAGCCATGGCTGAGGAGATGGCGTTCAATCCGCGCGAGCAAGCAGGGGCTGCGACATGACACAAGACGACATTCTTACCGGCGTGCTGATCGATGAAGCCACGCTGACGCTCGAAGAGTTGGCGCGCGCATGCGCGGTGGAGCCAGGCTGGGTCATGGAAAGGGTTGCTGCCGGCTTTGTGCTGGGCCCGGCGGGCAGGTCGATCTCGCTTGCAGGCAGTTGGCGCTTCACCAGTGTCGAAATCGTGCGCACCCGGCGGCTGGCAGCTGTCGAGCGGGATTTTGATGCCAACCCGGAACTGGCTGCACTGGTTGCAGACTTGATCGAGGAAGTGGATCGGCTCAAGCGCACCATCCGCAACGCCGGCCTTTCGCTTGCGTGACAAAAGCGGGGCTCAGTGCGGGCGAGGCTGCCCGACGCCTGTCTGCAGAGGGCCCGAACCTGCTGCCCGGCAGCGCGCCCAAATCGGCTTTCGCCATCGTGCGCGATGTCGTCACCGAGCCGATGTTCCTGATGTTGCTGGCCGCCGGCGGCATTTACCTTGCACTGGGCGACCGCGCCGAAGCGCTGTTCCTGCTTGGTTTCGTGTTTGTGGTGATCGGCATCACCTTGGC
>CAYYFR010000174.1:0-12170 GCA_964470865.1 uncultured Burkholderiales bacterium
AGACTCGCATCCCTTCCCGCTCGCAAGCAATGCCCGCCCAGCACCCGCTCGATGAATCCCTCGCGCTTGAAGCGCGCGGCGCCAATCTGTGGCACTCGCCATCCAGTCCGCTGTACTGGAATGCCATCGGCCCCTTTGGCGGCTGGATCGGCGCCATGCTGCTGCACGCGGTGCTGTGTGAACCCGCGGCGCGCGGCGATCCGGTGGCCCTGCAGGCGCAATTCATCGGACCGCTGCGTCAGGCGCCTTTCACTGTGCGCACCACCTGCATTCGCCAGAATCGCACCACTGCCTTCTGGCGCAGCGAAATCCTGCAGGCGCGCGAAGAAGGCGCAGCGGACGCCGTGTGCGCACATGCCAGCGTCACCCTGTCGGACTGGCGCGATACCTTCACCCTCGCGGACGCCAGGATGCCGGTGGTAGCACCGGCGGCAACACTGCCGCCGCCACCGCCGCGCCGCACTCCCACCCCGGCCTTCATCGCGCGCTACGACTACCGCATGGTGACCGGCCCCATGCTCGCCGGCGCCGACAACATGAATTCGATGCTGTGGCTGCGCGACACACCGCCGCGCAGCCTCGATGCCATCGCGATCACCGCACTCTGCGATGCACCGTTTCCCTCCCTCTGGCTGCGCCGGACCGAACCAGTGATGATCACGACGCTGGTCTACAACATTTTTTTCCGCACTTCTCGCGATGGTCTCGCAGCCGCCGGCAATCGCCACGTTTTGGTGGAATCGTCTTGCGATGCCGGAAGCGCCGGCTTTTACGACCAGAATTCGAACATCTGGAGCGACGCCGGCCAACTGTTGGCGCAGACCCAGCAACTGGCCTGGTTCGCCGACAGGCCCTTGCGGCCTCTCTAAACGCATCCGGCGCGGCAGGATTACTGGAATTCCGACATGGCGCAGTTCAGGCACTTCGAAGACCTGCCACCGGTGACGCCGACCTGGGCGCTGTGGCAACTCGGCTTTCGCCCTTTCTACCTCGCCGCCAGCGGCTTCGCCGCTCTCTCGGTCGGGCTCTGGACCGCGCAGTATGCAGGATGGCTCGGACACGCCTATCTGGCGGGCGCGGTCTGGCACGCACACGAGATGCTGTTCGGCTTCACGCTGGCTGTGGTGGTGGGCTTCCTCCTGACCGCCGGCCAGAACTGGTCGGGGCGACCGACGCCTGGCGGACCCTGGCTCATGGCGCTGGTAGCGCTATGGCTGGCCGGTCGGGTGCTGGTACTGACCCCCTTTGGCTGGGTCGCGGCGCTGGTCAACATCGCCTTTCCTCTGGCTGCCGCGACGGCGTTGGCGATTCCCTTCTTCCATGCGGGAAACCGTCGCAACTATTTTTTCATAGGCCTTCTGGTCGTCATGGGGATCGCTTCGGGGTCTGTGCATCTGGCGCAAATGGGCCTGCTGCGGATTCCGGACTGGCTCGGCATTCGCGTCGGCCTCGACATCGTGCTGTTCATTATCGCGGTCATGGCAGGCCGGGTGATCCCGATGTTCACCAACAACGGTGTCGCCGGCGCCGGTGCAGGGCGCAATGCCGCACTGGAACGCCTGGCTTTGGGCTCGGTTCTGGTACTGCTGGTGGCCGATTGCCTGCAATTGCGCGGCTTGCCACTGATCGCCGTAGCTGGTATCGCCGCCTGCGCGCACGCCACCCGCCTGGCCCTGTGGCATCCCTGGAAGACCCTGCGTGTGCCGATCGTCTGGGTGCTGCACGCGGCCTACCTGTGGATCCCGCTGCACCTGGGCTTGCGCGTTCTGGCCGAAGCCGGCTGGGTCGCTGCCAATCTGGCGACCCATGCACTGGCCGTCGGCGCGATCGGTGGCATGACCATCGGCATGATGACGCGCACCGCGCGCGGCCACACCGGACGGCCGCTCACGGTCGACTGCTGGGAGGTCGCCTGCTATTTGCTGATCCTGGGAGCGGCACTGGTACGGGTGGCGCTGCCGCTGGCGCTGCCGGACTTGTATGCGCTTTCGGTGCGCGCCTCGGGGCTGATGTGGTCCGCCGGATTCGCGCTGTTCGCGATCCGTTACTGGCCGGTGCTGACGCGAGCGCGCCTGGATGGAAAGCCCGGTTGAGCTTGCCGGCGCGCGCCGCGCGACGCGCTTTTGAGCAAACGCTCGAGCGCCACGCGCAGCGGCCCATGCGCATCGACCCGCCGCAGGAACTCGATCTCGCGCATTGCGCCCTTGGCGCGCAAGGCCGCGACAGCCGTCCGCTTGTGCGCCGCGCTCCAGTCCTCCACGCCTTCCAGGGCCAGCAGGAACGGCGCCAGCCGCTCCCATGCCACTCTCTGGTCGCTTGGCCAGCGCGGCGTGCCGCCGATGCCGAAGCGCCGCATTGCCGCCTGTGGCGCCGTGCTAGCGGATTCCCAGCCGCGTGCCAGACCCAGGCCCGGCACCAGTGGTAACCATGCCCGGCGCCCGGCTTCCGGCTGCCAGACCATGTGGCCGCTGGCCATGCGCAGCAATGTTGACTCGCTCGAGCGATGCGCCGGTTGCCGACGCATGCGTTCCTGTTCCGCCGCCAGCAGGCGCCGTGGTACGGGCGCGCTCGGCCGAAAACCCAGCTTGTAGTAGAACCACCAGGCCCCCGATTCGATGCCCTCCTGGTTGCCTTCACCGAGCTGATAGGGTTCGATCGAGAAGGCCCGCGCACCCAGCAGGTGGTGGGCGCTTGCCAGCACGCGCGCGAACAGATAACCCGCTTCGGCGCCACGAAAAGTCGGAAAGACATTGAAGGCCACCTCGGCGCCTGCCAGCAGGCAATCGGTCTGCCCGTAGCCCACCGGCACGCGGTTGCGCAGAATCAGCCAGCCATGCACCGCCGGCAAGGGCAGGCGACGCTCGGGCAGCGAGCCGATCAGCGCGAACGCCAGGCCGTCGCCATCGTCCACCAGCAGCACATCGCGCAGGTCGCCCCAGGAGAACGCGGCGAGGTCGCGCCCGCGCGTGAGCATGGCCTCGCGCGCCAGTTCGATCAGTGCGCGCCCTTCGATCGCGCCGACCTGCCGCACGCCCAGCGGTTTGCGCCGCAGCTCTGCCTTGAGGTCAGGGCGTGCCGCGCTCGGTCGCGCGCTGCGGAACACCCATGGTGCGGCGCCATGCCAGGCCAGTGTGCGCGACGGGAATCCGTGCCCCGGTTGCAGCACGAAAGCGGCATCGATGCTGTCGTGGATGTGCTCACGGGCAAAACTGTCGCCCGCCATGCCTTCGATCGCCTGGGCCAGAAATGCCGCGTCGGTCAGTTTGCCGCGCAGGCGATCGACGATGCGGCGCACCGGCAGCGCCGACCGTTTGACCGCCTCGGCCTGATGCCAGGGCAGGAGCAGCGGCAGCGCCGCCTTGAGCCTCGCCTCGAATTCCGGCGCCGACCAATTGATGCGAAAGCGCCGCGGAAAGCGTTGCGCCAGCCAGCGCGCCTTCATCCAGAAATAGTTGTAGTGGGTGGCGGTGCCGGCGATGCCGCTGTCGGCCAACTCGGCGCGCCAGCGCGCCAGGTCGGGGCGGCGCGAGAAAGCACGCAGTTCGCGCCGCAGCGCCGCCAGCAGGCGCGCATCGTCCGGATAGGCTGCCATGAAGCACAGCATCTCGTGATAGCGCCTCAGGGTGCCGGCGCTGCCGAAGATTGCGCCGCGCAACTGCGCCAGCAAGTCGCGCTTGCGCGCGCCGGCGTCGCCAGCGTATTCCAGGCGCAGCGCTTCCAGCCGGCGCAAGGTGGTGGCTGCTGCGCTCACGAGCTAGAACCGGCCGCGCCGCTGTGCGTATAACCGAAGCTTGGGCGACGACGATCGATCGCCCACGGCTACTCCAGCGAGATGTTGGCGTCACGCGCGACCGCGCGCCAGTTCTCGAAATCCTTTTTCACATAAGTCTCGAATGCCCTGGCATCCAGCTCGATCATTTCCACGCCGAGTGCCACAAAGCGTTCACGCACGGCAGGCTGCGCCAGCACGCGCGCCAGCGCCACCGCAAGCCGGTCCAGCACCGGCCGCGGCGTGCCCGCCGGTGCGAACAGGCCAGTGAAGGTGCTGACCTCATATTCGCCCAGGCCCAGCTCCGAGAGCGATGGCACCTCGGGCAGCAGGGCCGAGCGCTTGCGGGTGGTCACCGCCAACGCCCGCAAGCGCCCTTCCTTGATGTGCGCCATCGAGGCGGTAAGCTGGTCCATCATGGTTTCGACCTGGCCGCCGAGCAGATCGATCAGCGCCGGCCCCGAGCCCTTGTAGGGCACGTGGATCAGCTTCAGGCCGCTTTGCTTCATCAGCAATTCGAGCGCGAGATGGTTGGATGTGCCGGTGCCGGCGGAGGCGACCGACACCCTTCCCGGCCGCGCCTGCGCCTGCGCGACAAACTCGCGATAGCTGGTGATGCCGGTCTTGGCCGAAGCGGTCAGCACGATCGGCACCGCCTGGATCGGCCCGACCACGGCCAAGTCACGCGTCGGATCGTAGGGCGGGTTCTTCGCCGTCGCAGGCGCCACCGAAATGGTGCTGGAGGAACCCAGCACCAGGGTGTAGCCGTCGGCCGCTCCCCTGGCCACCTGGCCGGTGGCGACCATGCCGCCGCCGCCCGGTCGATTCTCGACGATCATCTGCTGGCCGAGAATGTCCGCCATCGGCTGCGCGATGATGCGCGCGGTGATGTCGACATTGCCGCCCGGCGCGAAGGGCACGATGATGCGCATCGGCTTGCTCGGAAAATCCTGCGCCCATGCGGCACTCGCCGCCAGCCAGGCCGCAGCTCCCAGGGTGGCAATCCATCGCTGCCATGCTTGCATGCCTGTCTCCGTTGTCTTTGTGATCGATGGCAGCAGTTGATCCCGCTGTGCGTTCCTTGCGCGCCGCTCGCGCGCTCGGCTGAGACCTTCAGCCGACCGCGCGGCGCATCGAATCCAGCGAGGACAGCTTCAGGCGCGGCCCCGAGCGCATGAACTGCCCCGGCAACTCGCGCCGCATCACCTCCTGCACCCGGCGCGCCAGCGCCGCCAGCGCCTCGAGATCGATGCCGGTCTCATAACCGCACTCGTGCAGCAGATACACCAGGTCCTCGGTGCAGATATTGCCGCTGGCGCCAGGCGCGAACGGGCATCCGCCGAGACCGCCGAACGACGCTTCGAATTCGCGGATGCCAAGCCAGAGCCCGTTCATCACGTTGGCCAGGCCGATGCCGCGGGTGTTGTGGAAGTGCAGGGCGATGATCGCCTGCGGATGGCGTGCGCGAATCGCCTCGACCGTGCGGGTCACCACCGGCGGGGTGGCCATGCCGGTGGTGTCGCCCAGGCTTATGTGGCGCGCACCGCCGGCCATGTAGGCATCGACGATCTTCTGTACGTTGTCGATCGATACCTCGCCTTCGAACGGGCAGCCGAAGGCGGTGGCCACCGCGCCGCGCAGGGCGATGCCGTACTTTCTTGCGATCGGCGTGAACTCGTTGAAATCGGCAATCGCAGCGTCGATCGACTTGTTGAGATTGGCCTGGCAATGGGTCTCGGAGGCGGAAATGAACGAGGCCATCATGTCCACCTTCGCCGCCGCCGCGCGCTCGGCGCCGCGCGCATTGGGCACCAGCGCGGTCAGGCGCACGCCGGGCTTGCGCCTGACCATGTCCATCAGCTGCGCGGCGTCGGCCAATTGCGGCACCGCGCGTGGCGACACGAACGAAGTGGCCTCGAAACTGGTGACGCCGGCATCGATCAAGGCGTTGATCAGTTCGGCCTTGACTTCGGTGGGAATGAATTCCTTCTCGGACTGAAAGCCGTCACGGGTGCCGACTTCGGTGACCAGGACGAAGCGCTCAGTGCCAGGGTTGTGGATAGCGGACATGATGAATTCCTTGGTGAACAACGGAAAACTGCTTCAGACAACCCCCTGCGCGCGCAAGCTGTCGATCGTGGCGGCGCCGAGACCGAGTTCGGCAAGTATCGCATCGGTATCCGCACCCAACAGGGGCGGCGGCCGATGCATACGGCAGGGAGCGTCGCTGAATTTGATCGGAAAGCCCAGCACGTCGAGCTTGCCATGCTGCGGATGGTCGATGCTGATGCGCATCTGCTGGTGCCGCGTCTGCGGGTCGTCGAACACTTGGGCCAGGCCCAGCACGCGGCCGCACGGCACCCCGGCGCGGTTGAGCAATTCGATCCAGTGCTGCACGGGCCGCATGCGGGTGCGGGCGTTGATCTCGGCGTTGATCGCCGCGCGATGTTCGAAGCGCGCCTGGTTATCCAGGAAGTCCGGGTGACTTTTCAGGTGCGTGAGATCAAGCGCCTCCAGGAGCTTCATGTAAAACGCGTCATTCGACGGTGCGATCGCCACCTGGCCGTCGGCGGCTTCGAACAGGCCGTAGGGTGAAGCCAGCGCGTGGTCGTTGCCGGTGCGCAGCGGCTGCCTGCCGGTGGCGAAATAGTTGGTCGCCAGAAACGCCAGCATGCTGGTCATGCTGTCGGTTAACGCGGTGGCCACTTCTTCGCCTTGCCCGGTGCGATTGCGGCGCACCAGCGCGGCCAGTATGCCCATCGCCGCCTGCGAGCCCGCCACCAGGTCGGAGATCGGCGGGGCGGCGCGCAGCGGCGGCCCGCCTTCATCGCCATTGACGCTCATGAAACCGCTCATCGCCTGGGCGATGAAGTCGAACGAGGGTCGTTCCGCATAGGGCCCGTCAAGGCCGAAGCCGGTGACGTGGCAACTGATGATGTCGGTTTTTAGAAGCTTGAGCGCGGCGCGGCCAAACCCCATCTTGTCCATCACGCCGGGACGGTAGTTGTTGACCACCACATCCGCCTTGCGAATCAACTGGCACAAAATGTCGCGGCCGGCGTCGCTGCGCAAGTCGAGTGTCAGGGAGCGCTTGTTGCGATTGAAGGTGGCGAAGTACAGCGAATACCCGTTGACCGCGGCGCCCTGCGTGCGCACCGGGTCGCCTTCATCCGGGTCTTCGATCTTGATCACCTCCGCGCCCATGTCGGCCAAGAACATCGAACAAAACGGGCCGGACAGGATGCGCGTCAGATCGACGACGCGAATGCCTTCAAGTTGCATGCGGCGGCGCGCCCTACTCGATCTTGATGTTGGCGTCGCGCGCGATTTTGCCCCACTTGGCGTAGTCGCTGCGCACAAAAGCCGCGAACTCCTCAGTAGTGCCGCCGGCCGCGGTGGCGCCACCGGCGGAGATCTTCTCGCGGATGTCCGGCATGGCCAACACCTTGTTGACCTCGGCATTGAGGCGCGCGATGATCGCCGGTGGCGTGCCTGCCGGAGCGAACAGGCCGAGCCAGATGCCGGCTTCCACACCCTTGATGCCGGCCTCTTCCAGCGTCGGCGTATCCGGCAGCATGTGCGAGCGCTTGGATGTGGTGACAGCCAGCGGCGTCAGCTTGCCGCCCTTGACCAGGCCCAGCACCGAAGGCACCGACATGATCGCCACATCGACCGAGCCGCCCATCACATCAGCCAGCGCGGGCGCCGCCCCCTTGTAGGGCACCTGCAACAGGCGGATGCCGATCGCGCCCTTGATCAGCTCGCCGAACAGGTGGCCGGCCGAACCGTTGCCGGCGGTGGCCCATGACACGCCCGCGGCCGACTTGCCACGCGCGATCATGTCGGCGGCATTGGCCAACCTGGGATTGGCCGCAGCCGCCGCGTTGGCCACGATCGCCAGGGGTGCGACCGATACCTGGATGATCGGTGCGAAGCTCTTCACGGTGTCGTAGCCGACATTCGGGTACAACCAAGGGCCCAGCATCACATTATCGGTCTGACCGATGACGATGGTGTAGCCATCGGGCGCTGCCTTGGCTGCGGCCGCAACCGCAAGGTTGCCTCCCGCCCCAGGCATGTTTTCCAGCACCACCGACCACTTGGTGTTCTCCGCTAACCGCGTACCCACGGTGCGCGAAACGAAATCCGTGCCGCCGCCGGGCGTAAAGGGGATCAGCCAGCGAATCGGCTTGACCGGGTAATCCGCCTGCGCCAGCACGCCGGACATGAAAGTGGCCGCGGCGAACGCCGTTATGCCAAGCTTGAGCATTTGCATTTTTGTCAATCTCCTGGTGTTTGTTTGGCGGCGCCGCGCGATTCGGACCTGCGCCGTTGTGGTCGATTCAGACGCGCGGATTATCGCCCACAATCAGGATCGCCTGCGCCGGGCAGAGTTGCGCGGCTTTTCTCACAAACGGTGCGATTTCCGCGCCCGCTTGCGCATCGATCAGCACCACCAGGCCATCCTTCTCGTCCTGGTCGAACACCTCGGGCGCCACCCGCACGCACTGGCCGGCGCCGACGCATCTGGCGCGGTCGATCAAGACTTTCATCGGCCGCCCGCGCTCACCAGGTCACCGGCAGGTTGTGCACGCCATAGATCTGCATGTCGTCCTTGAAGCGGATTTCTTCCAGCGGCACAGCCAACCTGAGCGACGGCAGGCGCTTGAGAATGGCCGCAATCATCACCTGCAGTTCGTAGCGCGCCAGCATCTGGCCCAGGCATTGGTGGATGCCGTAGCCGAAAGTGAGGTGTTGCGAGGTATCGCGTTCAATATCGATGCGATCGGGGCAGGCGAACAAGCGCTCGTCGCGATTGGCCGACGGCAGCGACATGAAAAGGCCTTCGCCCTTTTTCACCGTGACGCCGGCGATTTCGACATCTTCCAGCGCCACCCGACGCGGCGAGAATTGCACCGGCGCAACAAAGCGCAGGAACTCCTCGACCGCCGCCTCGATCAGCTTCGGTTCGGCGGTGAGTCGCGCGCGCAGCACAGCGTCGCGCATGAGCAACAGGCTGCCCATGCCGATCATGTTGGTGGTGGTGTCGTGGCCGGCACGCAGGATCATCGCGCCGATCTCGGCCAGATCGTCGCGCGACAGATCGCCCGGCTTCACATGCAGGGCGATGACGCGGCTGAGCATGTCGTCAGCGGGATTTTCTTCCTTGCTGTCGATCAGGCGCCGCACATAGGCTGCCAGTTCGCGCGCCTTGGTTTCGGCCTCCGCGGTCGATTGCGTGAGGCCGTGGCGCGCCACCGCGCAGCCAATGATGAAGAGATGATCGGCATAGGGCGAGCCGAACAGTTCGGCCATCACCAGTGAAGGATACTTGACCGCCAGAGTCGCCACCAGATCGGCCGGCGGTCCTTCTGCCAGCAGCTCGTCGATCAGGCCGTCGGCCAGCGCCTGCATCTGCGGAATCAAGGCCTGCATGCGGCGCACGCTGAACTCGCGTGTAAAAAAGCGCCGATAGCGGTCATGCAGGGGGTTGTCCATGCCGACGAAGGCACGCTCGTTGCGGTCCACCGCAACCCGCGCTGCGGTCACGCTCGGAAAGTCCGGATGCCCCATGCGGCCGCTGAAGCGGCGCTCGTCCATCAGGATGGCGCGAATTTCGGCATGACGCATAACCACCCAGGCGCGCTTGCCGTTCCACAGCGTCACCGCCAGCAACGGACCCAAGGCGCGCGCCGCAGCGTATTGCGGTGGCGGGTCGAAGGGGCAGGTACGCGCAAACGGCAATTTTGGCGCGTGCGACTCGGGAGCAATCTGCATGTGAAGATTTTACCTCCGCAAGCCCGCATCACATGCCGCCATCGGCAGGCGCGTTTTGACCCGCTGCGTGATTTCTGCTTTACTCGGGCTGCCATCAAAAAAGGGGGGGGTTATGAATACGCTCAATCGCTTCGCCCGCGCGTTGGCGGGCGCCGGCTTGCTTGCCTGCGCACTCAGCTTCGCCGCCGATCTTCCGCGCACCAAGCCCGAGCAGGTCGGCTTGTCGTCCGAGCGCCTGGCGCGCATCAGCGCCCTCTTCAGGGCCGATGTGGAATCGAAGAAGATTCCGGGTGCGGTGCTGCTGGTCGCGCGCCACGGCAAGGTGGCGCATTTCGAGGCGCTCGGCAAGCAGGATCCGGCGGGCAGCGCGCCGATGACCCGCGACTCGATTTTTCGCATCTATTCGATGACCAAGCCGATCACCTCGGTGGCGGCAATGATGCTGGCCGAGGAAGGCCGCATCAGCTTGGGCCAGCCGGTATCGATGTACTTGCCGGAATTCGCCAGGATGTCGGTCGGCATCGAGAAGCCCGACGGCGACGGCAAGCCGACGCTGGAGAGCGTGCCGGCGCGGCGCCAGATGACCATCCAGGACCTGCTGCGCCACAGCTCCGGCCTGACCTACGGATTCTTCGGCCCTGGCCTGGTGAAGAAGGCCTATGTCGATGCCGGTCTCTCGATCGGCGACCCGACCAATGCCGAATTCAGTGTCGCCGTGGCCAAGCTGCCGCTGGCTTACCAGCCCGGCACCACCTGGGACTACAGCCATTCGACCGACGTTCTCGGGCGACTGATCGAGGTGGTCTCCGGCAAGACCCTGTATCAGTTCATGCGTGAACGTATCCTCGACCCGCTGGGTATGCGCGATACCAGCTTTTATGTCACCGAACCGGCGCGCCAGGCGCGCCTGGCCGAGCCATTCGCCGACGATCGCTCGCTCGGTGTCGGCGCCACCATGAACAATCCGCGCAGCGGCGGCAAATGGGAATCCGGCGGCGGCGGCATGGTCGGCACCGCGATGGACTATGCGCGCTTCCTGCAGATGCTTCTGAATCGCGGCTCGCTCGACGGCAAGCGTTACCTGGGTCCGCGCACGGTCGAGTACATGACCGCCGACCACAACGGCACCTCCATCACCCCCGGCCCGCTGTACCTGCCCGGCCCCGGCTATGGCTTCGGGCTTGGGGTTGCGGTACGGCGCGGCGCCGGCGAGTCCGCTGCCGCCGGCGCCGCCGGCGACTACTACTGGGGCGGCGCCGGCGGCACCTACATGTGGGTCGATCCGAAGAACGACATGTTCGTGGTGTTCATGATGCAGTCACCGAAGCAGCGGGTGCACTATCGCGCGCTGTTGCGCGACATGGTGTATGCGGCGGTTTTGCGGTAGCCGCATGCTGGAATCGGTGTCGCCAGGGCCGGCCCACGCCCTGCCCGACCCGAGGCGCGCTATGACGCCAACATGCCGGCGGTGGAAAGCCTGGAGGCGGCCAGGCACTTCCGGCTTGGGCCGCGTGCCTATGGCGGCGCCGCCAGCACGCCGTGGAAGAACCCGATTACCGGCCCCTATTACCATTGGCTGGCGCCACACCTGAAGATGTAACCCGAGGAGCAGACAGATGGACTTCAGCCTTACCGAGAATCAAATCATGATCCGCGATTCGGTGCGCAAGTACGCCGAAGCGGAGCTGCTGCCGAACTACCAGCGCTGGGACAAGACCGGCGAATGGCTCACAAAAGACTTCATGGACAAGCTGGTCGACATGGGCCTGTTGCGCCTGCGATTGCCGGAGAAATACGGCGGCCAGGGCTACTCTTTTGTCGACTGCGGCATCGTGTGCGAGGAAATCGGCCGCTGCGACCATCAGATCCGCTACATCATCTCCAACGCGATCCACATCGGCGAAATGGCCTCGTCGATGCACCCGGATCTGCAGGATGAATGGATTCCGCGGATTGCCAACGGCGAGATGTTGTCGCTTGCCTTGACCGAGCCGCGCGGCGGCGCCGATGCCGGCAACATCACCACCAAGGCGGTGCGCGACGGTGACTACTGGGTGATCAACGGCGCCAAGACCAGCATCACCTTCACCGGCGTGTCGAAGGTGGTGTTTGTCTCGGCACGCACCGGCAAGCCGGGCCCGAAAGGCCTGTCGTTCTTCCTGGTGCCGACCGATACGCCCGGCTTCACCACCTCCAACTTCGAGCGCATGGGGCAAAAGCTCGACCGTGGCGGCACCATGTACTTCGACGACGTGCGCATTCCGGCACACAACATGATCGGCAAGGAAAACGAAGGCTTCATCTGGGCCATGACCATCATCGGCTACAACCGCAATTTCGTGCCCCTGGCCTGCATCGGCGCGGCGATGAAATCGGTCGATGAAACCATTGCCTATGTCAAGCAGCGCCAGGTGATGGGGCGCGCACTTTCCAAATGGCAGGGAGTCGCCCACGAACTGGCCACCGAGGTCACCAAGCTGGAAGCCGCACGCCTGCTGTGCTACCGCGCGCTTTCCTTGAAAGACAAGGGATTGCGCCACGACGCCGAATCATCGATGGCCAAGTGGTGGGGCGTGAAGACGGCCAACGAGGCGCTTTACACCTGCATGCGCCTGAACGGCCA
>CAYYFR010000175.1:0-12153 GCA_964470865.1 uncultured Burkholderiales bacterium
AATAGATATGGCGCATCTAATATGCAAGGTATGTATGAGCGTCTCGCCACTGCGCAACTGCGCCTCGCCGCCACCGCATTCCCGGTCGTGACCATTCTGGGTGCGCGCCAGGTCGGCAAGACGACGCTGGCACGAGCGGTGTTTCCGGACTTCACCTATCTCGATCTGGAGGACCCCCGCACCGCCGGGCGCTTTCTCGACGATGCCCGGTTCGCCCTTGACGAGGCTGACGGACCCGGGTTGATCCTTGACGAAGCACAGGCGGTGCCGGGCCTGTTTGCCGCGCTGCGCGGCGCCGTCGACGCGCGCCGCGCTGCCAACGGGCGTTTCGTTCTGCTCGGGTCCGCGTCGGCACGGACTTAAGCGCGATTCAAGTGCTCCATGCGCCACGCAAGCGACTCCCGCTTCGGCCACAGGCGCTTTTCGGCGGGAAGAATCAGCTTTCTTCCCTTGAGGTCGGTTAGTCGCTTGTAGTCCGGGACGCGATCATCGAGCGCTCCGCTCACATGCCAGACGTAGTCCGGGTCCGGCGCAATCAGGTTCTTATCCAAGGCCCAGTGCATGTCGGGCGTGAGCGCCAGGCCATTGCGCGGATCGTCGTCCGCAGCTTCGCTGAACGGATGGATATGCGCGGCTTCCACCATCGCGGTGCCGTCGGGGAGGACGATGCGCAGCCCGCTTGCGGCACATCGGAAATCGTAATTTTCGACCACCACGCGCCGAAACGCCGGGCCGCGAATCGCTTCCGGCAAGTCGCGGGCGGTCAGGCGCATCGGCTCGAATGCGCGCAACTGCCGCTCGTAGAGGCTGATCTGCCGTCCTTCGTTTGCCACGGCCGCCAGGTCCTGCAGCCCGCGATCGAACCAGTGTTGTGCCAGCGTTTCGGCCAGCGCCTCGATATTCGCAGGCGACTGCAACAGATCGAACAGTTCAGGATCCAGGGTCGCACAGGCGATCACCTCGACGATATCGCGGTGGCTGCGCGCCGTGCTCATGCGATCGAGTTCGGCCTCGTGCCCGGGTAGCGCTTGCAGATGCCAGAAGCTGACCAGCCGTGCGCCACCCGACTCGATCACGCGCAGATCACCGCCAAGATGGAAGAATGGGAAATACGCATTGGCGTGGTCCTGGTCGGTACGCACCGCCTCGAAATACCGGTTGTAACGTTCCAGAAGTGGCGGACCATAGATGATTCGGTTGCAGGTCAAGCCACCGCCCCTGGCCAGGTCCAGCATGGCCAGCAGCATGCAAACCTTGTGTGGGCTACGCCTCCGGCCCGTCGTGTTGACTTTCAGAGCGCAAAATTTGCGCTGATAGTCCGCCAGGCTCACCGCGGGCTCCAGTAGTCGGCCTTGTCTGGAATCAGCCAGCGAACGCCGCCACGCGGGTCATGCACGTCGCCGGCATATCTCGGAATCAGGTGCATGTGCAGATGCGGAATCGTGTGTCCGGCGGCGGGACCATCGTTGATCCCGATGTTGAAGCTCGCTGGATTCAACTCAACTTCCAGGCGCCCCTTCGCAGCATCCAGCAGTTTCGTCATGGCAGCGCGTTCATCATCGCTTGCATCAAAGTAGCTGCCGACATGCCGCCGCGGAATGACGAGCGTGTGGCCGGGCGATACCGGAAAAGCGTCCATGACGGCAATCGCCAATGGATTCGAGTCCACGATCCGCGCGAACGCCATCATACAAAACGGGCACGCATCCGGAATTGGCGAGATACACCGGAATACCGTTCATGCGCCCTTGGTCGCGCCGCGCGCTTTCTGGCGGCGCGCACTCTTCGATCCGGGCATCACCTTGCTTGTGTCGCGGATCATCGCGCTGGCAAGTTGCCGCGCTTTCGCCTTGACCTTGAGCCGTCTCGCCGCTGGAAGTTCAGCAATTATTTGGTCGACGCTACGCCCCATCTCGCACTCCTCAGGATCGATCCTGCCATACCCGATTTTGTCCCTCGATTGCATATCATGATACGTCGCTGGCGCTGTTTCAGCTCCATTCCAACCGGCAAGCGTCTTACGGAAACACCGCGCCCGTTCTCGTGGGGCGCCATCCCGCATTTTTCCAACCTTCAGGCTCATCCAGCGAGCCTTTTCGTCTGCATACTCGGCCCCGTCATTGCTCAAGGAGCCATCGCATGCCGAACCTCAAAGCCAGAGCTTTGCAGGGCGACTTCAACAGTACCGCATTCCACGCGCGTGACGTCGCCGCCTTCAACGCCGACCAGCATGTAATCGCGTTCCAGCGCTTCGCCAGCTTGCTCGAAGGGCAGATGCCCGATGACCCGGCGCGCTGCTTCGCGATCGCCAAGGGTGTCGACCCGCGCGCGCCGCTGTTCATCATGCGCCAGCCGGCCGAGGTCGTCATCTCGGAGCGTCGCACTGACGATCCCGAGGTCGACGACTGCGACGGCTGGATCGCCATGCTGCAGAGACACATCGCCCCGAACGAAGGGTTGATCGTCACCGAGTGGCACAACCCGGCCGCGTCGGACGGACAGATCACCTGGGCGATTACCGCGGACGCGGTGCGCTGCTATGCGGACACATAGGTCGCGTGCCGGACAGATCAGCACCAGAACATCCGGTCGGAAGTCGGATGCCGCATTCTGAACAGCGCAGGCCGGGTCCCGGGCCAGGCTCGTTTTTCGTGCCAGTTGAAAACGACAGTAATACTGTCTAATATAGCTGGCATGAATCCGTCAAAGAGCTTCACCCTCGACGAAATCGCCACTCTTGCCGATGCGCCGCCGCGCACGGTGCGCTACTACATCCAGATTGGGCTGGTCGAGCGGCCCGAGGGCATCGGCAAGGGGGCGTCCTACACCGAACGGCACGTCGAGCAGCTGCTGCAGGTGCGCAAGTGGCAATTGGCCGGGCTGTCGCTGGAACGTATCGGCGAAGTGATGAAGCAACCGGACAACGGCCCGTTGCCGCCGGCACCGCGCCGTGCCGGTACCGTGGAAGTGTGGAGCCACCTGGTGGTGGCAGATGGCGTCGAAGTAACCCTCGAGCCGGGCCGCGCCGGCTTGAACCCCGAGCAGGCGCGGGCATTCTTTCGCGGCGTGATGCAGGCCTACCAGAACATTCTTGAAAACGAGGACAAGAAATGACCCCGATGATCTCCGCAATGACCGGCAGCCGTGGCGAGCGCGTCGCCCTGGCAGACGTGTCCGTCGCCGCCGTGCTGCGCGACCTGCTCGCCGAAGTCAGCGTTTCGCAAACCTACCGCAACGACGAGAAGGTCAATATCGAGGCGGTCTACACCTTTCCGCTGTCGCTGGACGCCGTCTTGCTCGACCTCAGCGTGAAGATTGGCGAGCGTACCTTGAGTGGCGTGGTGGTCGAAAAGAAGGCCGCAGAGGCGCAATACGAAGAGACTGTCGCCGCCGGCGACGCGGCGGTGATGCT
The DNA here is from genome assembly GCA_964470865.1 of uncultured Burkholderiales bacterium. GTDB lineage: Bacteria > Pseudomonadota > Gammaproteobacteria > Burkholderiales > JAEUOS01 > JAEUOS01. Next base: position 3,413 of record CAYYFR010000175.1, read on the forward strand.
CGAGGAGGCCGAACCGGGCCTCTACACCATGAACGTCGGCAACCTGCTGCCCGGCGAGACGGCCAGCGTCACCTTGCGCTACGCCCTGCTTTACCGCTGGGCCGGTGAGCGCCTGCGCATCCTGCTGCCGACCACGATCGCGCCGCGCTACGGCGCTTCACCCCTGCAGCCGCACCAGGCCCCCGAGCATGCATTGACAGTGGAGAACCGCTTCTCGCTCGCCCTCGAGATTTACGGCAGCTTGCGCGACGCGCAGTTCGAGTGCCCCTCGCATCAGGTGGCGCTGACGCGCTCGGAAGACCACACCACCCTCGCCTTTGCCAGGGACCGCGCGGTGATGGACCGCGACTTCGTGCTCAACGTTCGGGCGCCCAATGCCACCCGCAGCTTCGCTTTGTGCGGCGCGGACGGTGAGGGCGCTGCCGCGATCGCCAGCTTCCAGCCCTTCTTTCCGGGCCTGCGCCAGCCGCGGCCGCTCAACCTTGCCATCGTCATCGACTGCTCCGGCTCCATGCAGGGCGATTCGATCCAGCAGGCCAGGCAGGCGCTGGAAGGCATTCTCGATGCCCTCACTGCGGGCGACCGCGTGGGCATCATCGCGTTTGGCAACTCGACCAAGGCATTCGCCCACGAACTCCTGCCTTGCACACCTGCCAACCTCGGCCGAGCCCGCAAGTTCACCAAGGCGCTCCATGCCGACATGGGCGGCACGGAGATCGGCGCCGCCCTGCAAGCGGCATTCGGGATGCTGGGCGATGTACCGTGCGGCGACGTTTTTCTGGTCACCGACGGCGAAGTGTCGGCATGGCAGGAGGTGGTCGCTGCCGCGAAGAGTGCCGGCGACCGCATCTTCACCGTCGGTGTCGGCAGCGCCGTGACGGAAGCGTTCGTGCGCGGTCTGGCTGTCGCCACCGGCGGCCACTGCGAACTGGTCGCCCCCGCCGAAGGCATGGCCGACAAGCTGGTGCGGCACTTCGGGCGCATGCGCGCCCCGCGCGCCACGCGTACAACCGTGCGGTGGCCGGCAGGCGCGATCGAGTTCGCACCCGCCGACATCGGCGCGGTGTTCGAAGGCGACACCGTGACGACGTGTGCACGCTTCACCCAGCCGCTCATGAGCGGCAGCGCGGTACTCGAAATCGAGACCGAATCCGGGCAGCTTGCACGGCAGGAAGTGGCAATCAACCCGGCGCCGCTGGCTTCGGACATCGAAGGTCTGTCCACGGTGGCGCGCCTGGCAGCCGCCGCCCGCTTGAAAGAAATGGACGGCGCCGCAGCGGCGGCCACCGCGCTGCGTTACCGCCTGGTGAGCCGCTGGACCAATGTGCTGGTGGTCGCCGAGCGCGTCGAGGGTGAGAAGGCGCACGACTTGCCGCAACTGCACAAGGTGCCGCAGACGCTGGCGGCCGGACATGCTGGCGTTGGATCCGTGCTCTTTTGCATGAGTGCGCCTGATCGAACCCTGTTTGATGCATCAAACGACATGATGTCCGTCAGCGATGATCGGATGGCGTTCAGTCACGACTTCTCGAGAATCCAATATAGCAAGGCTTCGCCACGCGCCGCCGCGCCGGTGTTGCCGGAACCGATGGTTCGCCTGATCGATCTCATCGAAAAGGATCCGGGGCGCCTGCGCGCTGAGCACGCCCTCGATCTGCTCGCGGAAGCCGGCCTGGACGCTGAATTCGGCGACCTGTTCGCTCTTGCGGACGAAACAGGGGTCCGTGTCGAGCTGATCGCCGCGCTGGTGTTGTCCGAACTTCTTCGCCCCGACCAAGGCCTTGCCGCGCACATCGAAAACGCCATCGCGGAATTGCGGGATTGGGCTGCCAGAGCGTCGAACTATTTGTTGGCCGTTGCCAAGCCGTCGGATCAGTTGGTGCGTCTCTTGGGGGACCGGTTCGGACGCGAAGTCCTTGATCCTCAGTCGGTCGATGCCGCCCGCGACCTGCTCGCTCGTCATGCACAGATACGCGACCTGGTCAATGAGGCCAAGGCTCGGGCGCAAAGGGTGAGAGAGGCGGAGTCTGCCGGGGGGTCTTCGAGGCTGTCCATTGATCAACGTGAGCGGCTCCAGAAACTCGCGGCAAGGGCGCGCAAGAAGCCGCCGAAGCCATCGATATCGGCCAGGCTTCGCGGTTTCCTCAAGGACAAATCCGATTGAGACCATTACCAACGCTCTTTTCCAACGAGAAGATCCATTGCGATGCATCCGACGAAGCCGTGCAGCAAGCTCATTTTTTGAGCCTCATTGACCGTATCCTTCTTGCCTGATTGCGACGACGTATGCGGTGCGTTCTATCCCGTCAAAACCCGGCATGACGCATGCTCGTTTCAGCGCCCGCGAAAAGTGCCTCGCGGCGCGTCGAACGCAGCGGCTATTGTGTGTAGCGATCGGACCCTGAATGGAAACCCAAAAACACCGTCGTTTTCAGAGGAGAAACACCATGATTTTTACCTCGCTTTTCCTGGCTTTTTCGAGGGCTTTCGCGGATCATTTTGCAATGTTGAAAAGCCTCCGGGTATCCCTGAATTTCGCTGTTGAGAACAGTGCGACTTGCAGTGAAATCGGACGCCTGGAATTCACCAGGCTTGCGCCCCTGCCGCAGGCTTTTTCATCTTCCGATCGGCCCGCAGCCGGCGCCTCGTGTGGCGCAGCGCGCGGCTCCTCAAACCCCTTTTCCGGTTTCGCCGTCGCAGCGCGACGCGCTGAATTTGCCGCACCTTCGTGGGACGCATCCTCGCCGGATGCGTTCGGCTGCTTTCTAGCGGGCTTGCGCCTTCGCGCGCCGCCTTCACCGCTTTACCCGGATCGCGCGTAGCGCTGATCGACGGCGTTGTTCACCCTGCTTTCGGGTGCATCGCCAGCCGTATCGATCCCGCCTCGCCCGCCGCCTGTGTCAGGACCAGGAATCGAACGCCAATTCGCGTTCACGGGCTCGTTTTTGCCCGCGCTTCACCTGAGCGCCAGCCACAGCGGCAGCCACAGTGGCAGAGAAGCACCAGCGCCACGCGTGAACCGGTCCCGCCGGCCGCCCTGCGGCCCAACATCCACGTTTCAGGAGCCTTATCCATGAACCACATCCAATCCGCCCTCTCCCGCTTAAGCCTGGGCCAGCCGCAGTCTTTCGCCAACATGGCGGTGTTCCCGCTCATCGCCCAGCATGCCGCTGTGCCCGACTACCTCGTGCTGGAGGAGGCACTCAAGGCCGGGGCGGGCCGCGTCACCGAGATCACCGAGGGCGGCAGCGTGCCGGAGCTCGCGTTCGAGAACAACGCCAGCGCCCGCGTGTTGCTGGTCGATGGCGAGCAACTCGAGGGCGCGCGCCAGAACCGCATTCTCAACATCAGCATCCTGGTGCCGGCGGGCAAGAAGATCACCATCCCGGTCTCATGCTGTGAGCAGGGCCGCTGGGCCTATACGGGCGGGCGCAACTTCGCCTCCGGCGACAGCGACCTGTTCGCCCGCGCCAAGGCGAAGAAGATGCTGCGCGTCTCCGAATCGATGAAGAGCCGCGGCGACCGCCGCTCCGACCAGAGCGAGATCTGGGCCGACATCGCGCAGAAGTCGACCCGCCTCAACGTGAGCTCGGAAACCGGCGCGATGGCCGACCTGTACGACCAGCATCGTCAGCGCCTGGACGGCTATGTCGGCGCGTTCCGGCTCGAACCCGGCCAGACCGGCGCCGTCGTGGCGCTCGACGGCCAGGTGGTCGGGATGGAACTGTTCGATGCACCGGCTACGTTCGCGCACTTCTTCCAGAAGCTGGTGAAGAGCTTCGCATTGGATGCGATCGATGTCGAGCGACCAATCGAGAGCGTGCCGGCGGCCGAGCTCGCGCAAGCCTTCATCGAGCATCTCTCGAAAGCATCGGCCGAAACCTTTGCGGCGCTGGGCGACGGCGAGGACGTGCGCCTGCAGGGCCCCGATGTGGTGGCAGGTGCATTGGTCGCCGACGGCCGCGTGCGCCACTTGGCCGGGTTCAAGACCACGGGACTTGCGGAGGAGTCCGCCTCCTGGCGCGCGCGCAAGCTACGCTCGCGGCAGTTCTCGGGCGGTGGCGTGCGCTAGGCCACGCGAAGGTCTTGACGTGCCGGCTGGCGGCAGTTCACGGCTTCCAGTCGGTCGTCAGACCAACAACGTTTTTTGATGCCGCGCCGCCCGATTTCGGGCAGTGAAGGTGCCCTTCGCCCTGTTTTTCAACCCGCTTCTTTAGGGGCTTCAATGTTCAAGCAAATCCCCGTCTTCTTTCATATGAACCTGGTACTGCCGGCGATGGTGTTGAGCAATACCGTCATTCCGGCAACTTGACCAACTCTTTAGCAGCAGCTTCGAGAAAAGCGACGACATCTTGACGCTTCACCATCGGGAAGCCTTCGAGAAATTCGTCGATTGAATCACCGGCTTCCAGGTGCTCGATCAACGTGCGAATCGGTACGCGAGTGCCTGTGAATACAGGCGTACCGCCCATGACGGAAGCATCGCGGAAAATATATGGAAGAGGCAGGCGCGTGAGGGTTTCCCAAGACCGCCGGTACTTCGCCAGGCGCTCGAAATCCTTCTGCGTCGGCTGCGGAATCCGCTTCAAATCCATGTTGTCCTGCAGATCGGCAAGCTTCACCTGCCGTGCGATCGGGTTCCTTCCGGCCCGGGCGATGAAGTCCGCGTAGTCCTCGCCTTCGCGCTTGGTAAGGCACGCCACCGCCTCCAGCACCTCATCCGGGATTCCTTCCGCCCGCAAACGCTCCGGGGGCCAGATCACGCCATGATCCTCGACAACATCGTGCAACACCGCCGCCATCATCGCGGCCTCCGTGCGCTGCTTCATCATCATGCGCAGCCGGTGCAGGATGGACGGCGCGCCGCCCTCGTCGACCTGGCTGGCGTGTGCCGATGCCGCGATTTCGATTGCCCGTGCCAGCAGGCTTTTCGGTTCTTGATTCATGGCTTCAACTCTTGTTCGGCTACGTCATGCCGCGCGTCGGAGGCCGCAACCACCCGCCGCCGATACAACGCATCGATGCCCGGATAAAAGGACAAAGACGCGCTGAACAATCCCAGCATGCTATCGAGATCATCTTCGAAATTCATGTCGAGGATATCGAAAAGCGGCCAGGCGCCTTCGAAGAACGTAACCAACTCACTCAAGGTTAGCGGCTTGACGGCGATGCGCTCGGTTTTTTCGGACAGCGTGTCACCACCGTAATCGTCGACGACACGATAGGCGATGCGCTTTCCAATGCGGCGGGCGTAGAACGCTGGTCACGTCGGAGGTGGTCGAGTTGATGGAAATGCGCGCGATCTCGATTTCGCGCTCTCCCATGTCGGGCAGGTACTCGCCGCCCATGAAGCGCCGATGGAGGCGACCGATCAGGTCCCGCTCGCGTTCCGGGAGCGCCGACTTGGCGAGGAAATCGGGAGTTTCATCGATGCGGCCATCGTCGATCAGGGCTTGCAAGGCCTTCTTGCGCCCCGCCCCCTTGATGCGCGACAGCAGATGCGTTTCCAGCCCGAGCGGCCAGAAGTAGCTGGCCGGGCGGAAATCGGGGTCGATGCTGCAGTTCTCACGGGTCATGATGGATCTCCTTGGCGAAATGACCTGGGTGCACAATCATTGAATCGATATTCAAGCCGCCGCAGGCGGCGGCAGAGAGGATCAAGCTGGTGGCCGGCGTGATTCTGAAGGTGGTGGCGAAGGCGCGGGGCTGATCGCACTTTATTCGCACGATATTCCATTGACGGAATATTCCCCAAGGGCTATATTACGAATATGCGCTGGGAAGTCGAATACACCGACGAATTCGGGACCTGGTGGAATTCCCTCTCCGTGTCGGAGCAGGAATCGCATCGGTCCGCTTGCTTGAGGAACGCGGTCCGACCCTTGGTTTTCCACACAGTAGCGGAATCAATGGCTCAAGACACAGGCACATGCGGGAACTCCGCACGCAGCATGATGGCAGGCCGTTGCGGACCTTGTATGCCTTCGACCCGAGGCGTTCGGCGATTCTTCTGATCGGCGGGGACAAGACGGGAGATGCGCGGTGGTACGACACCCATGTCCCCGTTGCTGACCGGCTCTATTACGAACATCTCGCGCAATTGCGAAAGGAAGGGCTTCTCGATGGCTAGGAAATTTTCCGAACTGCGCGCACGCATGACGCCGGAATCGCGTTCGCGCGCAGAGGCCAAGGCGCACGCGATGCTGGCCGAAATGCCGCTTCAGGAGCTGCGCCAGGCGCGCGGCCTGTCGCAGAAGATGCTGGCTGAAGTACTCCATGTGCAGCAGCCGTCGATCGCCAAGCTGGAAAAGCGCACCGACATGTACCTCTCCACCTTGCGCAGCCACATCGAGGCAATGGGCGGCGAACTGGAAGTCATCGCGCGCTTTCCGGATGGCGCCGTGAAAATCAGCAACTTTTCCGACCTGGAAAAGACCGCGGCTTCCTGATCCGCCGAGTGCGGCGCCGGTGATCTGCGCGGCTTTCGCCATCGGCACCATCTGGGGCGCGTGGAGAATGTGGAATTCGTCAGCTTCGAGGACATCGAAGCCAAATTCGAACGTGACTGCACCGCCATTGGAGGCATGAAATGAAGACAAGCATCAAGACAGGCAGTGTCGAAGGCTTCTTCAAGCGCGGACGTGAGGTCGCGCGCCTGGCCGACCAGGGCAAGCCGATACCCCCGGAGCGTTTCAGCGCCTATGAAGACCCGGCAGACCTCGCACGCATCCTCACTACCGCGAAGATCGCGCTGTTCAGCGCGATCAAGGAGCGGCCGGGGTCCATCACCGATATCGCCGCGCGCTTGCAGCGCGACCGCAGCGCCGTCAAGCGGGACATCGACGAGATCGAAAAGGCCGGGTTGGTAAGCGTCGCGGAAAGGCCGTTCCCCGGCCACGGCCGCTTGAAGGAGGTGCGCGCCAAAGCGGGCCGGGTCGTGCTTACGGCTGTTTTTGCCTGAATGTTTTTGCCTGAATCGCCGGTCGCCCGAAGCGCCTGCACGATTGTTGATGATGGACTGGTTTGAACGCCTCAGCGGGTTTCGCGAAAGCGACTACGCCACCACGCGCGGCCAACTTGAAGTGCGCGGGTCGCGCCTGCACTCTCGTGCCAACGGCGCTTCCCACGAGATCGGCGGCTTCGAGTTGGTGTCGCTGCACGACCTGCGCGAGCGGGTGAAGCGCGGCGACGGCTCGGCGGGAAAACTGAAAGTGCGCACCATGGTTGGCGACGTGCGCGCTCTGCACCGTGCGCCCGAATACGCTGGCGCGCTGTTCCAGGTGGCGTCGCAATTCAACATGCTGGAGATGACCGGGCCGGAGGTGACACCCGACGACGGGGTGACACGCTACCAGGACGACCGCACGCAAGGGCCGGCATGCGCCATTGCCGCGGGCGCCGCGACGATTTACCGCAATTACTTTGTGCCGGTGGATGGCGGCGAAGGCCAGACCGCCGCGCGCCAGATCGATGGCCTGGCCGCGATTGGCGCCACATTGAGCACCGCGCTCGGGCAACCTGTATTGCAGCTCTGGGACATGCGCAACGGCTACGCGCTGTGCACGCAGGCAGGGCTGGACGCCATCACCGTTCACCTGGAGGGGCATGGTGAAGCGCAGGCCGATGACTTGCGCGCCCAGCTTCGCGTCGGCCTGCACAGCGATGTGGAAGTGAGCGATGCCCAAGGAGTCGATCGCCCCAGCGTCTCGCAGGTGTTCTGCTCGGCCCTCCCGATCGCGTATACGTCCGTGCCTGCAGCGCACTGGAAAGCGTTTGCCTCCTTGATCCTGCAAGCAGCCTACGAAGCCACCCTCTGGGCTGCCGTGCTCAACGCCCGGCGCGGCGTATCGAACAAGGTACTGCTCACCAGTCTGGGAGGTGGCGTGTTCGGCAACGACCCGGCGTGGATTCACAGCGCGATGCGCCGCGCGCTGACGCTTGCGGCCGGCTTCGGGATTGAGGTTTACCTTGTCAGCCATGGGGCGCCATCGCGCGAACTGATTGAGATGGCGGAGGAGTTCGAATAAGGGCGGCTTGTCTGCCCGTGCGCAAACTTCAAGGCGCCGCGGGCGGCGTGGTTGCGCCCACGCAAGGCTCGGGCCTGGCGAGCGCGCCAGGCATCATCAGTACCGGATTGGTCTCACACTGCGTGCCGAATCGAAACTGGCGCCCCAAGCGGTTGTCGTCGGATTCGCCGTTGAAGACGCCGGCAGCCCGCTTACGGGGTCGGAAGTCGACATCGTCAGCTACGCCGATACCGCTGACCTGATCGCCAAGACCGTGGCCGCGGTAACCAACTGCATCGGCCTGGGGTTCAAGCGGCAGCACATCGCAATAATCACCTACCGCGGCCGCGAGAGCTCCAGGCTCTCGCCCTTCGACAAGCTCGGCCCCTACCCGCTGCGTGCGCCGACGGGCCAGTACGACCTGCTGGGCAATGCGCTCTTTACCGATGGTGACGTCCTGATCGACTCCGTGCACCGCTTCAAGGGCCGCGCCTCGCCCTGCGTGGTGTTCACCGAGATCGACTTCGAGACGCTTGACGACGCGGCAGTGCGCACGCTATTCGTAGGCGCCACGCGGGCGGCGATGAAGCTCGTGCTGTTGGTGTCGGAACGGGCCGCGCAGGTGTCGATTGAACGCCTGAAAGGATTGCCGGACGATGCGGCCAAGCCTTTTGGCCTTCTCTAGACATGCCCATAAAAGCATCTGCATGCCAAATCCTGGGGCGATGTTCCGCA
>CAYYFR010000176.1:0-12152 GCA_964470865.1 uncultured Burkholderiales bacterium
CGCCGGCGCGCCAGGTCAGGCGCACGCCGTTGGTGTAGTTGCTGTCGGTGGCATAAAGCACGTCGTTCTCGTACTCGATACGCAGGCGCTTGACCGTGCCCTCGCCCACCACCTTGAGTTCATCCCTGAAATCGGCGGCATGCTGGCGCAGCCCCTGCGCCGCCGCGCTGGCGGACATCCCGGATGCGCACAGGCACAAGCCGAGCACACGCAATGTGCGTCAGATGCGTCGCTGCTGTTGCCGGTTCATGCGCCTGCGGAGCCGGCAGTCAAGCCGAGGTGGACCGCGCAGGTCGGGTCGGCGGCGTCCAGGAGTGGCGCGGCAATGCCGAACTCGGTGCAAAAACGCGCGCAGGTGTCGCGCCAATCGCCGGCAACCGATGCGTCGCAGACCACCAGATCGGCTGCGCTACACAGGCTTCCAAGGGCCTGGCGTAGCGCAACAGGCGCGCTGCCGATGGTGCGCGCATCGATTGCCGCGATTGTGGTTTCGAGACGCAGCAGGCGGGCGAAATCGGGCTTGAGCAGTCGTGTACGAACGCTGGTGGCATGGCTTTCGGTGCCGGCATCGATGATCAAGAGCGTGGGTGCCCAATCGGACAGGCGGCGCAACAAGCGGGTCAGACCAACCTTGAAGGGCAGGAGTCCGGTGCAGCACAGGCAAGCGGGCGGCAACAATGCGAACTCGATGCCGGCTGGCGGCGTCTCCGAGCTTGCGTGCTTTGCTACCAGGCCGGAGGCGATGACGATCCAGCGTTGCGCGTCAGGCTTGTACTTGATCAGGTTGTCGATGGCATGCCCCCGCGCGGACGACGCCACGCCGGTGACCAGGATGGCGGCAAGCGGGTTTGGCGCAGACGCGCCCGCATCGGGCCTTGCGGATGCGGCGGCTTGACTCTCGCTCACGCGTCCTCGGCGCCCTCGCCCGGCTTCTTGCCGCCGATCGGCAGGCCGAGTGCCTTGAGCTTGCGATACAGGTGGGTGCGTTCGAGCCCGGTTTTTTCGGCGATCCGCGTCATGCTGCCCTTTTCACGCGCCAGATGGTAGGTGAAGTAAGAGCGCTCGAACTGGTCACGGGCTTCGCGCAACGGCAGTTCGAGATCAAGTCCGGAGATCGACGACTTCGGCGCCGTTTCGGCTGCCGTGGCACTTGCCGCGCTGGCGACGGCTGCGCCGCCGACGGCCGGCCGCAGCGCGGTCTTGAGGGTCAGTCCGCGCTTGACCGCGGCCAAAAGCTTGGCCAGCGCGATCGGCTTTTCGAGAAAATCGGTGGCGCCGATGCGCGTGGCTTCGACCGCTGTATCGATGGTGGCATGGCCGCTCATCATCAGTACCGGCATGGTCAAAAGCCCGCTGGTCGACCATTCCTTGAGGAGCGAGACGCCGTCTGTATCGGGCATCCAGATGTCGAGCAGGACCAGATCGTGATGTCCGGCGAGCCGGGCGGCACGCGCCTCGGCGGCGTTCTCCGCGAGGGTGATGCTGTGGCCTTCGTCGCCGAGGATTTCCGACAGCAGTTCGCGGATGCCGATTTCGTCATCTACCACCAGGATGTTGGCCATTTTTTACACCCGTGCCTTGAACGATATGGCGTTCGCGGAGCGCCGTAGCGGATTGTGATGCAACGAAGTCCTGGGTGCATGCGCAGGCCTTGCGGCCGCACTTGCAAGGCCCGGCGCGATTGCCGTGGAACCGGAACGGATTTTAAGCGATAGCTTCATGCGGTCTCCGTGCTGCTGCGCAAGGTGATGCTGACGCGCGCGCCACGGCCTTCCTGATTGGCGATGTCGACCGTGCCGTGATGGTCATCGATGATGCGCTTGACGATGGCCAGACCAAGCCCGGTACCGCGTGCCTTGGTCGTGACATAGGGCTCGAAAGCGCGCGCTATGATTTTCTGCGCGAACCCCGGCCCGCTGTCGGCAACAGAAAGTCGCGCGCCGCCGGCCACCGCTGCGGTTTCGACGGTGATCTCCTGGCGTGCACTGCCGGCCACCGCGTCCTGGGCGTTCTGCAGCAGGTTATGGATCACCTGGCGCAACTGCGACGAGTCGCCCTGTACGGCCGGCAAGACGGGGTCGAAATGGGTGGTGACCGGAATGCTGGAAGTTTCGTAGAGCCCGAGGACCTCGCGCACCAGCGCGTTCAGGTCGATGCGCGCCAGCGTGGCCGGCGGCGTACGGGCGTATTCGCGGAAATCATCGACCATGTTCTTCATGGCAGTGACCTGCGACACGATGACGCTGGTGCCGCGCGCCAGGATTTCCGCGTCGGTGCCGGCGAGCTTGTCGGCCAGTTTCATCTGCATGCGCTCAGCCGAAAGCTGGATCGGCGTCAGCGGATTCTTGATCTCGTGCGCCAGTCGGCGCGCCACCTCGCCCCAGGCCGCCGAACGTTGCGCCGACACCAGTTCGCTGATGTCGTCGCACACCACGATGTAACCGCTGCCACCGACCACATCGAGCCGTGAGCCGCGTACCAGCAGGATGAGCAGGCGTTCGTCACCCTCGCGCCCGGTTTGGCGCGCCAGTTCGATCTGCTGTTGCCAGACCTTGTCGCCATGCTGCGCAAAGGCTTCGATGACCCTGGCGGCGAAATCGGCAAGCCCGGGCAGCTCTGCCAGCGGCTTCCATTGCGCCTGCGTGGCATCGATCTGCAGGATCGTTTCGGCGCCCTGGTTGGCGGTCGCCAGGCGCATCTCGGGGTCGAACACCATCACCCCCGCGGTCAGGTTGGCGAGAATGCTCTCCAGATAGGACTTCGCTGTCTCCAGCTGGGTTTCGCGCTGGCGCACGCTGGCGCGCGCTTCGTCCAATTGGCGCGTCATGCGGTTGAAGGATTGAGTGAGCATGCCCAGTTCATCGCGGCCGGCAATTTCGGCGCGCGGCGTGAAGTCGCCCTGGGCGACCGCTTCGGTGCCCTGAGCCAGCAGCGAGAGCGGGGCGGAGAGGCGGTTCGACAGGTAAAACGCCGTCGCAATAGCGCCGAACAGCGCCAGCAGCAGCGTCAGGGTAAGGGTTACGGCGTAGATTTCACGCAGGTTCTTGCGCGACAGCGAAAGTTCCTGGTAGTCGCGGTAGCCGGCCTGAACCGATTCTGCGCTGGCGGTGAGCGCCTCCGGCACATTTTGCAGCACCTGCAGCACACGCGGTTCGGCGCCCAGAAGGCGCAGGGTGATTGGCGCCACCACGCGCATGCGCAGTGCCGCCTTGTCGGCCGACTTGGCCGCGTTCTCGACGCCGGCATAGCCACGTCCGCGGCCGGCGTCGGCGAGTACCTGGGTGGTCGGCAAATCCAGCGCGAAACGCGACACGCCGACCCCGCCGGTGGCAATCAGGCGCCCGGAGACGGTGAATACCGAGGCCTCCTGCAGGCCGGTCTGGTCGATCATGCGGTTAAGCAAGGCACCGATTGCGGCATCGGGCACATTTGCCAGCTCTTGCGCCATCAGCCGGGTGCGGCCGGCGACATCCTGCAGCATCGCGTCAAGCGTGGTGCGCGCCAGGGTCAGCCCGGATTCGAGGCTGGCGTCGACCCGTACGTTGAACCAGGATTCGATCGAGCGCGACAGGAACTGCACCGACACGGTATAGACGAGTGTCCCGGGAACGATGGCCATCAGCGCGAACATCAGGGTCAGGCGAGCCATCAGGGTGGTGCCGAACTGCTTGGCACGATAGCGTTGCCACAGGCCGAACAGCAGGTAGCCGATCACCAGCAGCATCACCACCACAATGCCGGCATTGAGCTTGACCAGCAGCGAATAATTTTGTGCGAAGCGCTCGGTGTTGGCACTGGCGGTGGCCAGCAGGTACAGCAGCACGCCCGAGAGGGCAAAAATGCTGATCAGCGCATAGCGCAGGCGCCGGTTCATTTGCGCTCGCCCGCGCTGGCGGCGGCGTCGGCGCGAAACGGGAATCTCTTCCAATCGGAGTCGAGTGTCCATTCGCGATTGGTCATGGCCGAAAGCTGAAACGGTTTTGGCAGCTGGTTTACATCCAGCCGCATGCGCACCGAAGCGATATAGGTTTCGCCGGGCCGCAAGCGCGAGCGCTCGACCGCGGGCAGGCGCGGGCGCGACAGCAGGCGCAAGGCCTCGCCCAGCGAATTGAAGCTCTGGTACAGGGTGCCGGCCGACAGGCGGTACTGCCGCGTCAAGGCATGATACGAAAGCTTGTAGCTCTGCGAGAACTCGACCGGCCTTTCGTCGAACCAGTACCAGCGCGGGCGCGCCAGCTCGAAATCGAAACTGAAATGCAGCGAGACGCCCTTGTTGATCGCCTCCTCAAGGCGTGCATTGAGTTCGATGTTGTAGTCGGCGGCGATGATCCAGCCGTCGTCAGAGGCTTCCAGACGTGCTTCGCGCAATTCAATGGTGTCGGCCCGAACCGGTGCTGCCAGGCCGACTGCCAGCAGTAGCAACAGCCACAGCGTGCGTACTGCGGCTCGACGCGTTTCAGTCAGGCCGCTTGCCAAGAAGCGCGTAATAGAAACCGTCGTGAAAGACCGCAGGCAACAGCTGACCATCGGAATGCGGCTCGGAAGCGAGGTTGTAGGCGGCGAGCTGTGTGGCGATCGGCAAGGGAACGGCATCCGCGTGCGAACTCAGGAAACGGGCCGTCTGCCGCTGATTTTCGTCCGGAAAAACTGAACACGTCGCATACAGCAATTTACCACCGGGGCGCAATCCTTGCCACAGTGCGTCCAGCAGGCGCGACTGCTCACGCACATGGGCGGCGAGGTCGCTCTCGCGCTTGAGCCATTTGCCGTCGGGGTGGCGACGGATCACGCCGGAGGCGCTGCAGGGCGCATCCAGCAGAATGCGATCAAAGGGCCCGGCGTCCCGCCAGGTACCCGGATCACCGGCATCGCCAGCGCGTACCTGTGCCTTCAGGCCGAGGCGTTCCAGGTTGTGGTGCGCCGCCTTGAGGCGTTTGCTGTCACGGTCGATGGCGAGAGGCTGGCAGTCTGCCTGTTCGAGCAGGTGCGCGAGCTTGCCGCCGGGTGCCGCGCAGGCGTCCAGCACGCGCATGCCCGCTCGCGCGTCGAGCAGGGGCGCTGCCACTTGCGCGCCCAGGTCCTGCACCGAAACCAGGCCTTCGGCGAAGCCCGGCAATAGGCGCGTCGGCCGCGGGCGGGCAAGGTGCAGGGCCGCGCCGCCCGCCTGGGTGGCCTCGATGCCGGCGTCGCGAATCACTTGCAGGTATGCATCCACACTGATGCGTCGCAGATTCACGCGCAGTGTCATCGGCGCACGCGCGTTGCCCTGGCTCAACACTTCCGCCCATTGCCCGGGCCAGGCCGCGCGTATGCGCTCGATCCACCATGCCGGATAGCCCAGGCGCACCGCCTCGGTGTCGGCGGCGGCGGCCAACAGTGTCTCGCGCTCCCGCTGAAAGCGGCGCAGGACCGCATTGAGGGTGCCCTTGTAGGCGCCCGCCTTGACCGGCGCGATCGCTTTCACCGCTTCATCGACGATCATGTGCGCGCGCTGCGGATGATCGATCAATTCGGATAAGGCGACCTTGGCCAACGGGTCGATCGCAGGATTGGGCTTCCTGAGCAGGCTGCCGGCCAGGGCATCGAGCAGGTTCAGGCGCCGGCAGGCGTTGTAGGCAATCTCCTGCGCGGCGGCGCGGTCGGCGGCGTGCGCGGCCGCGCCGACCCGCCCCAACGCCTCATCGAGCGCATGCCGTTTTGCTACCGCCAGAAGGCCGCTTGCGGCCAGACGCAGCGCGACCGACAGGTTGCCGGAGCTGCCGGGGTTGATGATGGTGGCCAATCAGCGTCTGCAGGTTGGCATCAGGCATGCCTGGCTTGGGCGGATGCAGAGAATCGCCGTGCCGCAAGCGTGCACCGCGTTGGTCGCGTGATCAGGTGCGGCAAATTCATGCTTGTGCCGCTGCATGCGTGTCGAAGCAGCTTCCCGGGGCGAGCTCGAATCCGCGCAGAAAATCGCCTGTCGCCAGGCGCTTGCCGCCGGGGCGCTGCATTGCGGTGATGCGCAGCGCGCTGCCTTGCGCGCAGGCCACGGCAATGCCGTCGGCGTCGGCGGCGAGAATCTGTCCGGCCGCAGCCGACGTGGTGCTGATTTCGGCGTGGGCCGCCCATACCTTGAGCGCAGCGCCTGCATGTATCGCGCTGGCACCAGGAAACGGGTCGAATGCGCGCACTTTGCGCTCGAGGACTGAAGCCGGCAGCCGGAAATCGAGCCCGGCTTCCGCTTTGTCGATCTTGTGTGCATAAGTGACGCCGGTTTTCGCCTGCACCACCGGTTCCAGAGCATCGAGTCGGTCGAGGGCCTCGCAAATCAGCGCGGCTCCCAGTGTTGCGAGCGTGTCGTGCAGTGTATGCGCGGTCGCGTCGGGCGCAACCGGTACGCTACGCGCCAGCAGCACCGGGCCGCTGTCGAGCCCGGCTTCCATGCGCATGATGCACACGCCGGAGGCGGCATCGCCAGCCTCGATGGCGCGCTGGATCGGCGCCGCGCCGCGCCAGCGCGGCAGCAGCGAGGCGTGGATGTTGAGGCAGCCGCGCAGCGGCATATCGAGTACTGCCTGCGGCAGTATCAGGCCATAGGCTGCCACCACCATCAGGTCGGCGGCAACAGCGCGAAGTTGCGCTAGCGCCGCGGCATCGTGTTTGAGCGAAGCCGGTTGCGCTACCTCGATGCCGGCGGCGACGGCGACCTGCTTGACCGCACTCGCTACAAGGCGCATGCCGCGACCGGCCGGCCGATCGGGCTGGGTCAGCACCAGCGCCACCTCATGGCGGCGTGCGATCAGGCTCTGCAAGGCGATCGCAGCGAACTCCGGCGTGCCGGCAAAGACGATCTTCATGGATGGTTGCGCATGCTGTCGCACCAGGCGGGCGGCAGCCGCGCCTCGGGTCACGCCGCCTTGCGGCGCAACTCCTTGTCGATTCTTTGGCGGATGCGCGCCTGCTTCATGCGCGAAAGATACTCGACGAATACGCGGCCCTTGAGATGATCCATCTCGTGCTGGACGCACACCGCCAGGAGGTCCTGGGCTTCAAGCAGGAACAGCTTGCCGTCGGCGTCATGCGCCTCGACCTGAACATGCAACGCGCGTTGCACCTCTTCGTATACACCTGGCACCGACAGGCAGCCTTCTTCGCAAAACTGTATGCCGTCGGCTTTCAGTAGGCGCGGATTGATCAGCACCTTGAGATCATTGCGCGCTTCCGAAACATCGATCACGATCACCTGCTTGTGCACATTGACCTGGGTTGCAGCCAAGCCCACTCCGGGCGCCTCGTACATGGTGTCGGCCAGATTGCGCACCAGGGTTCTGATACTGTCGTCGAAAATGGTGACTGGCGCGGCAACCGTGTGCAAGCGGGTATCGGGAAAGCGCAGTATCGGAAGAAGTGCCATGACCGGATGGAATCAAAAAAGTGTTGCGGCAGTGCCACGAATGGGGCGGTTCGAAATCAGAAAATGTCTTGCTAATCAAGCTAATTACAGCGAGAATTTAATCCTACTTTGTAAAAAAAGCCAGTCGCATGTTAAAGTTATACATCAAACTTGCGGCAGTTGCGCTCAGCCGATGCAGGGGCTTCGTTGACCGAGGTTTCAGGTAATTGGGGTCGCGCAAGCGCGGTTTCAACGCAAGGCTTTAAGGAGGATTCATGCGAAGCCCTTTAATTTCGCTTTTTCTCGCAGCGGCACTGTCGGTAAGCCTGCCTGCGCTCGCGCAGTCGCCGACGCCGCAGCTCGCCGATAACGCGCCCGACCGTCATGTCGTGGTACCGGGCGACACTCTGTGGAGCATTGCAGCGAGGTTCCTCAAGGATCCGTATCGCTGGCCGGATGTTTGGGAACCGAATCGCGACCGCATCAAGAATCCGCATCGTATCTATCCCGGTGACATCGTGCTGCTGGATCGCTCGGGCGGCATGCCCAAGCTGAAGCTGGCGACCGTCAAGGTGGTGCCGCGCACCCGCGTCGAGCAGACCAATGCGGCGATTCCCTCGATCCCGGCGCACATTATCGAGCCATTCCTGTCGCAGCCACTGGTGATTGATGAAGGTGGCCTCGCCAATGCCCCCAAGATCATTGCGACCCAGGAAGGGCGGGTTTATCTGGGGCAGGGCGACCTGGCCTATGCGACCGGCGATGTTGATGAAAAGGTTGCCAGTTGGCAGGTTTACCGCCCTGGAAAAGCGCTGGTTGATCCATTGACCAAGGAAACGCTTGGCTACGAAGCGGTGTTTCTGGGTACCGCCAAGCTGGAGCGCAAGACCGATCCGACCACTCTGCGAATCATCGACTCCAAGCAGGAAATCGGCACCGGCGACAGGCTGATACCGACACCCGCGCCGGACGTGATCGAATACGCGCCGCGTGCGCCGAAGAACGCGGTGGATGCGCGCGTCCTGTCGATCTACGGCGGGGCGCGCGAAACCGGCAGCAACCGCATCATCGCGCTATCCAAGGGCAAGCGCGACGGACTTGAGCAGGGCCATGTTCTTGCGCTACACAGTTATGGCGCCGATGTCCGCGACCGCTCCAGCATCTTTGACACCAGTGCCAAGGTGATCAAGTTGCCCGACGAGCGCAACGGCCTGGTGTTCGTGTTTCGCGTGTTCGAGAAAGTGTCGTATGCGCTGGTCATGAGTGCGCAGCGTTCGGTCAAGATAGGTGACGTCGCGCAAAAGCCCTGAGGCAGCGGCGTCCGAGCGCCGACCGGTACAATAAAAAGGGCGCAAATTGCGCCCTTTTCCTTTTTATTCTTCTCGTCATGTCTTCTTCCGAGTCCGACCTCGAACTGGCCGACTGGCTGCGCCTGACGCGCGCGCCGGGATTGGGTGCGGCCGCGATGCGCCAGTTGCTGGCCGCCATCGGCCTGCCAACGCGGATCTTTGCGGCCGACCACAGCACGCTGGTGGCCGTGGTGGGCGAGTCGCGCGCGACAGTGATTGCACAGGCGCGCACCGATAGCCAACTGGCGGTTGCGATCGAGCAGACGCTGGCCTGGCGTGCCCTGCCTGGCAATGCCATCCTCACTCTGGCCGACGCCGCTTACCCCCAGGCCCTGCTGGCGGCCGCCGATCCACCGCCGCTGCTGTTCCTCAAGGGGCGGGTGGAATTGCTGAGCCGGCCAGCACTGGCAATTGTGGGCAGCCGCAATGCCACCGCGCAAGGCATGGCCAATGCCGAGAATTTCGCGCGCACGCTGGGTGCAGCCGGCTACACCATAGTGAGCGGCCAGGCGCTGGGTATCGACACCGCCGCTCACCGCGGGGCGCTCGGCAGCGCCGGTTCGACCATTGCCGTCATCGGTACCGGGGCGGACATCGTTTACCCAGCGCGCAATCGCGACCTGGCCCACGCGATCGCCGCCGACGGGCTGATCCTGAGCGAGTTTCCGCTCGGGACGCCGGCGCTGGCCGCCAATTTTCCGCGCCGTAACCGCATTATCAGCGGTCTGTCGCGCGGCGTACTGGTGGTCGAAGCGGCAATGCGCAGTGGTTCCCTGATCACCGCGCGCCTGGCCGGCGACCAGGGTCGCGAGGTGTTCGCCATCCCCGGTTCGATCCATTCACCCTTGTCCAAGGGCTGCCATGTGCTGATCAAGCAGGGCGCCAAGCTGGTCGATGCGGCGCAGGATATTCTGGAGGAGTTCGGGTCCGTGGGCAGGTTGCCGGCGGTGCCCGGCGCCCTGAGCCCCGCGATCAACGCCGATGATCCCGGGGAGCGCGTGTTGGCCGCCATGGGCTACGATGCCGTTGGTCTGGATGCCCTGCAGGGGCGCACGGGCCTGACTGTCGATGTGCTTTCGGCATTGCTTCTGGAACTCGAACTTGAGGGACGCGCCACGTCATTGCCCGGCGGCCTGGTACAACGACTGGAGTCTTAGAATTGTTCGATGTCCTGGTGTATTTGGTGGAAAACTACGTGGGTGAAGAGGACTGCCCCGATCCGCAAACCCTTGAACTCAAGCTCAAGGCCGCCGGTTTCGAAGGCGAAGACATCAGCGCGGCGCTGGATTGGCTTTCCGGTCTGGCGGTGAGCGAGGCTACAGAGCTGCCGCTTGCTTTTGCTGCGCGCCACTCGTTTCGCAGCTTCGTGCCCGCCTGAGAAAAGCAGCTATCGCGCGAATGCCGCGGCCTGCTTGCGTTTCTGGAGTCCTCTGGCGCGATCGATCCGAGGCGCCGTGAACTGATCATCGAACGCGCACTGACGCTACCACATGGCAGCGTCGATGTGGAGCAACTCAAGATCATCTGCCTGGTGGTGCTCTGGAGCACCGGCGCGGAACCCGATGCGCTCATACTGGACGAACTGTTGCCTGACGGAGAACCTCGCGAACTTCACTGAGTTTGCTCTTTGGTGGCGGGAAAACACTTTTAAATCAGATGGTTGTGGCAGGTGGGTATGCTGCTCGCGGCTTGCGTGGCGGCAATAAGGCCTTGCGCTAATCGAATTTCCGGGCTTAGACTTCGGCCCCTTGCGAGAACCCGCCTGGGTTCCGACCCGGTTACGCTCAAAGAAGAAGCATGTCCAAAGTTCTGATCATTGCTGAAAAGCCATCGGTGGCCCTGGATATCTCCAAGGCGCTCGGGGGCTTCACCAAGGCCGCCGATTTCTACGAATCGGACCAGTATGTGCTGTCGTCGGCAGTCGGCCATTTGCTCGAAATCGCCTGCCCCGAGGATTACGAAGTCAAGCGCGGCAAGTGGAGCTTTGCCCACCTGCCGGTGGTGCCGCCGCATTTCGACTTGCGGCCGATCGCCCGCAGCGAAGACCGGTTGAAGACTCTGGTGCGCCTGCTCAAGCGCAAGGATGTGACGGGGCTCATCAATGCCTGTGACGCCGGCCGTGAGGGCGAGCTCATCTTCCGCCTGGTGGTGCAACATGCCAAGGCGAAGCAGCCTGTGCGGCGTTTGTGGCTGCAGTCGATGACGCCGGCGGCGATTCGCGACGGCTTCACGCATTTGCGCGAGGATCGCGAGATGCTGCCGCTGGCGGATGCCGCGCGCAGCCGCAGCGAGGCGGACTGGTTGATCGGCATCAACGGCACGCGAGCCATGACGGCCTTCAATTCGAAGGAGGGCGGCTTTTACCTGACCACCGTCGGGCGGGTTCAGACCCCGACGCTGGCTGTCCTGGTCGAGCGCGAAGAGAAGATTCGTGCCTTCAAGCCGCGCGATTACTGGGAGGTGCATGCCAGCTTCGGCGCCAAGGCCGGTCAGTACAACGGTCGCTGGGTCGAGCCGAAGTTCAAGCGCGCGGAAGACGACGAGCACGCGCGCGCCGAGCGCATCTGGAGCCAGGCTGCGGCCGAGGCAATCGTCGCTGCCTGTGCCGGCAAGCCGGGGACGGTCAGCGAGGAGTCGAAACCGACCACCCAGTCGGCGCCCCTTTTGTTCGATCTCACCAGCCTGCAGCGCGAAGTCAACGGTCGCTTCGGGCTGTCGGCCAAGAACGCGCTGGGGGTGGCGCAATCGCTGTATGAACGTCACAAGGTATTGACTTACCCGCGTACCGACTCGCGCGCGCTGCCCGAGGACTACATTGCCACGGTCAGGAAGACCATGGAGATGCTCAAGGATTCCAGCGCCTATGTGGTGCCGGCGAAAAACGTGCTCAAGAATGGCTGGGTCAAGCCGAACAAGCGCATTTTCGACAACACCAAGATTTCCGACCATTTCGCGATCATCCCGACCTTGCTGGCACCCAAGGCCTTGAGCGAGATCGAGCAGAAGGTCTATGACCTGGTGGTCAAGCGCTTTTTGGCGGTGTTTCATCCGGCGGCGGAATTCATGCAGACCACGCGCATGACTGAGGTCGAAGGGCATCAGTTCAAGACCGATGGGAAGGTGCTGGTCAATCCGGGCTGGCTGGCTGTATATGGTCGCGAAATCGCAGGTGAGGACGAAAACCTGGTTGCGGTGGCCGCCGGCGAAAAGGTGGCGACCGAAGCGATCGAAGCGCGCGGCACGCAGACCAAGCCGCCGCCGCGCTATTCCGAGGCGACACTACTGTCAGCCATGGAAGGTGCGGGCAAGCTGATTGAGGACGAGGAATTGCGTGCCGCGATGGACCAGAAGGGGTTGGGCACGCCGGCGACACGCGCGGCGATCATCGAGGGGCTGATCAAGGAAGAGTACGTGCACCGCAATGGCCG
>CAYYFR010000177.1:0-12072 GCA_964470865.1 uncultured Burkholderiales bacterium
CACTGCAACTCTTGCTACAACATCTGTACCGGCGCGCGCTTCATGCGCGCGCCATCGGCGCCTGACCGCCTGCGCCGCCGGCGCTACCTGAATCGGCTTGCGCCTTCAATTTTGCAATGTCCGCATCCAGCAGATAGGCGATCTTCGGGTTGAAGCGCACCGTATGGCGCCTCAAGCCCTCCAGTTCGGTCATCTCGCCCAGCACATGGTGGGTCATGCCCAGCTGGTACCAGCCATGCATGTTCATCGGTTCGATGCGCACCACCTGCTTGAAGGCATGCTTGGCTTCCTGATGGCGAC
Source organism: uncultured Burkholderiales bacterium (assembly GCA_964470865.1). Lineage (GTDB taxonomy): Bacteria > Pseudomonadota > Gammaproteobacteria > Burkholderiales > JAEUOS01 > JAEUOS01. The sequence continues at coordinate 301 of CAYYFR010000177.1, forward strand.
CGTGTTTCACATGAATGATGCCGCAGCCGTACCAGGCGCGATCGTGATCCGGATTGCGCTCCAGCGCCTGCGCGAAATGCCGCAGGGCTTCCTCGTGCAGGCCCTGCTGGTCACACACCCAGCCGATGTTGAAATGCGCCAGCGCCAGATTCGGATCGATGCGCAAGGCACGCTCGAACTCGGCGCGCGCGCGTGCGCGATCGCCCTTTTGCCCCCACACATGACCCTGCGACATTACTGCCGCAGCAGCGGCGCGTGAACCGCGCGCTGCGCCCGCCTCGATCTGGACATACAACTCCAGGGCGCGGTCATGCTGCCTGAAGCGCACTGCGAGCCGCGCGGCGCAATCAAGATAAGAGCGCAACAGGCGATTCATCGCGGCACCGCCGGCGCCGGCGTCTGGCCGCCGCGCGCAAGGGCCTCGCAACCGCGTTGCTGCGGGTTCTCGCCGCACAACTGCAGCTTGCCGATCGACAGGCCCACCCAGGCCACCGCCAGCAGCGCGAACGCGGCATACGGAAGATGCCGATCGAGCACGAAACGCGGCGTGATCAGGCGCATGAACCAGACAAACGGCTGCGTACCCTTGACGAACAGACCATAGATCAGATTGCCCTCAAGCTTTTGCGGTGCCGGCAGAAAAAACAGCACCAGAAGCCCGCGCGCCAGGAAGAACATCAGCGCAAGCTCGGCTAGCGCCTTCAGGATCTGCACCATCAGCATCGATTCCGGCATTGTCTCTCCACTCTTGCGCAGGCGCGCCGGTATCACCCGGCGGCGCTCGGCGGTGCAGGCTCTGGCTGGGCCGCGTCCACCACTACCTTTTCTGCCTTCGAATCACCTATTCCGGCTATGCCAGGCGCGCTCTTCCTGCCCGCGCACGCCCGCCTTCACCATTGTCCAATGCGCTTCAAAGCGGCAATTTCAACTGCTCGAGAATCGCCGGGTTTTCCAGCGTCGATATGTCCTGCGTTATGGTTTCACCCTTGGCAATCGAGCGCAGCAGGCGCCGCATGATCTTGCCGGAACGGGTCTTCGGCAGGTTGTCGCCAAAACGAATGTCGCGCGGCTTGGCGATCGGGCCGATTTCACGGCCAACCCAGTCGCGCAGTTCGCGCGCAATCGCCTGGGCCGCCTCGCCAGTGGGGCGCGCGCCCTTGAGCACCACAAACGCCACTACCGCCTCACCGGTCAGGTCATCCGGGCGACCGACCACCGCCGCTTCGGCCACCAGTTTGCTGTTAGACACCAGGGCCGACTCGATTTCCATCGTGCCCAGGCGATGGCCGGAGACGTTCAACACGTCGTCAATCCGCCCCATGATGGTGAAATAGCCGGTATCGCGGTCGCGGATCGCGCCGTCGCCGGCCAGGTACAACTTGCCGCCCAACTCTTCGGGAAAATAGGTCTTGCGAAAACGCTCGGGATCACCCCAGATGGTGCGCAACATCGAGGGCCAGGGGCGCTTGATGACCAGAATGCCGCCATTGCCGTCGGGCACGTCATGCCCGGTCTCGTCGACGATGGCGGCCATGATGCCAGGCAGGGGCAAGGTGCAGGAGCCGGGAACCAGCGGCGTGGCACCGGGCAACGGTGTGATCATGTGGCCACCGGTTTCGGTCTGCCAGAAGGTATCGACGATAGGGCACAGGCCGCCACCGATATTCTCGTGATACCACATCCAGGCTGCCGGATTGATCGGCTCGCCGACCGAACCCAGGATGCGCAGCGACGTCAGATCATAGTTGCGCGGATGGGCCTTGGGGTCGACCTCGGCGGCCTTGATCAGCGAACGGATCGCCGTCGGCGCGGTGTAGAAGATCGAGCACTGGTGCTTGCCGATCATGTCCCAGAAGCGCCCGGCGCCGGGATAGGTCGGCACGCCTTCGAACACGATTTCGGTCGCGCCCACTGCCAGCGGACCATAGGCCACATAAGAATGACCGGTGACCCAACCGATGTCGGCGGTGCACCAGAACACGTCCGTGGGCTTGATGTCGAAGGTCCAGCGCATGGTCAGCATGGTCCACAACAGGTAACCGCCGGTGGAATGCTGTATGCCCTTGGGCTTGCCGGTGGAACCCGAAGTGTAGAGAATGAACAACGGGTGCTCGGCACCCACCCATTCGGGCTCGCACACCTCGCTCTGGCCGGCCTCCGCCTCGTGCATCCAGGTATCGCGCCCGGCCTGCATGCCGACCGCGCCGCCAGTACGCCGGTACACCACCACGTTGCGGATCGCCTCGCAACCACCCATGGCCAGCGCTTCGTCGACGATGGCCTTGATCGGCAGCGCCCGGCCGCCGCGCATCTGCTCGTCGGCGGTGATGATCGCCACCGCAGCGGCGTCGATCACGCGCTCCTGCAGGCTCTTGGCCGAAAAACCGCCAAACACCACCGAATGGGTGGCGCCGATGCGCGCACAGGCCTGCATCGCCACCACCCCTTCGATGGTCATGGGGATGTAGATGATGACGCGATCGCCGCGGCCGATGCCCATGCCGCGCAAGGCATTGGCAAAGCGGCAGACGCGCGCATGCAGCGCCTTGTAGGTGATGCGGGTGGAGCTGCCGTCGTCGGCCTCGAAAATGATGGCGGTCTTTTCGGCATTGCCGTTGGCCAGGTTGACGTCAAGGCAGTTGTAGGAGGCGTTCAGCTCGCCATCCTCGAACCACTTGTAGAACGGCGCGTTGGACTCGTCGAGCACCCTGGTGAACGGTTTGTGCCAGGCCACGGTCTGGCGCGCCAGGCGCGCCCAGAAGCCGGCATAATCGCGCTCGGCTTCGCGGCACAGGGCGTGATACGCCGCCATGCCGGAAATGGCCGCCGCCTTGACCATGGATTCGGCCGGCGGGAAGATACGCTTTTCCTGCATTACCGATTCGATCGCGGACATCGCCTTACCCCCTCCCCGGTTGATTGTCTTCGCAGCGCCTGCGCAAGCAAGCGGCCCAAGCTGCGACAATCATAGAACGCCTGCCTGACACCACACTGACACCACACCGACACTACACCGACACCACACTTACCAGCCGATGTTGTTTGACTCGACCGCAGCAAACGAGCACCTTGATTTGGCCAGCGGCTGAAGAAAATGCAATCCACACATCCAAGGTTGGCAGTGACGGTAGGGCAATGACCTTACAGTATCCTTACAATGCGTGACTTTTGGCACATTTTCCATTTTGCGACGCACCATTCCCATGCCCCCCATCCCGTTCATTCGCGAGTTCGAACCAGCCTACGGCACCCTGGTTCAGGTTTCACCACTGGTGCGCCGCCTGGTGGCACGCAATAGCGGGCCGTTTACGGCCTGGGGCTCCGGAACTTATGTGGTCGGACGCGGCGCCGTCGCGGTGATCGATCCGGGTCCGCTCGACATGGCGCATGTCGAGTCGCTTCTGGCGGCACTGGAGGGCGAGCGCATCACGCATCTGGTGATCACCCATACCCACCTTGACCATTCGCCGGCGGCAGCGCCGCTGCGCGAACGCACCGGCGCGCGGGTGGTCGGCTGCGGCGTGCATGGCGCGCGCGGCGAGACCACCGAAGCCGGTGCCGACTACGATTTCGTGCCGGAAACGCAAATGTTCGATGGCGACACCTGCAGCGGACCCGGCTGGACCCTGCGCGCGGTCGCCACCCCCGGGCACACATCGAACCATATCTGCTACCACCTGACCGAGGAAGGGGTGCTGTTCACCGGCGATCATGTCATGGGCTGGTCGACGACGGTGATATCGCCACCGGACGGCAACATGGCGGCCTACATGGCAAGCCTTGAAAAACTGCTGGCGCGCGACGAGCGGCTGTACTACCCCACACATGGCGCTCCGATCACCAACCCGCAGGCCTTTGTCCGGCAGTTGATCGCGCATCGCCGCGAACGCGAGGATCAGGTGCTGGCCTGCATCGCCGCCGGTAGCGACAGCATCGAGGCAATGGTGCAAAAGCTGTATGCCGATGTGAACCCGCGCCTGCATCGCGCCGCCGGGCGCTCGGTCCTGGCGCATCTGGAAAAGCTGATCGGCGAGGCCCGCGTCGCGCGCGCCGGCGCTGTTGCCGGCAATGCTGCCCCCGCCTCTGCGGGCGAGCGTTTCCAGCTGGCCTGAAGCCCGCGGCAGGCACCACAACCTGGCGCCACAACCTGGCGCCAGGCACGGCGCGATCAGGCGCCGCGCGCCTATAATTTGCGTTCCGGGCGCGACTTTGCGACCGCCCCACTGCCGCGCGTGCTGCTCTTTCCCCTGATCGCTTTGATGGTGCTGACGCACCTGACTTACAACGGCAGCCGGGTGGCGTTGTCGCTGTACGCGCTGCACCTGGGCGCTTCCGCCTTCACCGTCGGTCTGCTTATGTCACTGCTGGCAGTGATTCCGATGCTGATGTCGGTACAAACCGGGCGCTGGACCGATCGCGCCGGACCGGTCGTGCCTTCGCTCCTGGCGCTGGTGTTGGTCACATGCGGCGCCCTGCTGCCCTGGCTCACGCAAACCGTTGCGGGCCTGTATGCCGCCAGCATGATGCTGGGCACCGGTTTCATGATTGCGCACGTGGCCATCAACAATGCGGTCGGACATGTGAGCACGCCTGAAAAGCGCGCCCTCAACTTCAACCACCTCGCCCTCGGATTCTCGATCTCCAGCGTGCTCGGGCCGGTGATCGCCGGTTACGCCATCGACCATGTCGGCCATGCGCGCACCTTTCTCGTACTGACGATCTTTCCGGCCACGGCACTGCTGCTGCTGTGGCCCGTCGTGCGCCGGCATGCACAGCATGCGCGCGGCAGCGTCGCCCCGCCGGCCAATCCGCGCGTCATCGACTTGCTGCGCAATGCACCGCTGCGCGCGGTGTTCATCGTCAGCGGCCTGCTGTCGATGGGCTGGGACCTGTTCACCTTCATGGTGCCGTTGCAGGGCTCGCAACTGGGCCTGTCGGCCTCGACCATCGGGCTCATCATGGGGGCGTTCGGCCTGGCCACCTTCGTGGTGCGGGCCTTCATGCCGTGGATCGCGCGCAGCCTGTCCGAATGGCAGACCCTGACCCTGGCGCTTTCGATTACCGCCGCGGTGTATTTCGTGTTCCCGCTGGTGAGTCTGGTGCCGGCGCTGGTCGCCCTGGCGTTCATCCTCGGGATTGGCCTGGGCAGTGCGCAACCCATGGTGATGAGCCTGATCCATCGCGCGGCACCGGCCGGTCGCGCCGGCGAGGCCGTCGGCGTGCGTACCATGGTGATGAACGCCAGCCACACCGCGCTGCCCTTGTTTTTCGGTGCACTCGGCAGCGCCCTGGGCATGGTTCCGGTGTTCTGGGCGCTGGCCCTGTGCATGGGTGCCGGCGGCGTTTACGCGGGAAAGCGCCGCGGCACGGTCGGCACGACGCCGTGAATCCGCATTCCTGGCGCAGCGCGCGCGGCATCGCGCTCGCTTTTGTGCTGTCCGCAGCGAGCATCGCCCGCGGCTTCGACCTGCAGGGCCATCGCGGCGCGCGCGGACTGGCGCCGGAAAACACCCTGATCGGTTTCCATCGCGCGCTCGCTGAAGGGGTATCCACGCTCGAACTCGATATCGGCGTCACGCGCGACGGTATCGCCGTGATCCATCATGACAACGCGTTGAACCCGAACCTGACGCGCGGGGAAAACGGCACGTGGATCGCGACGCCAATCCCGATCCGCAGCCTCGACTTGCGCGAATTGCGGCGCTTCGATGTCGGCCGCATGCAGCCCGGCAGCGCGTATGCCGCGCGCTATCCGCAGCAACAGGCGCACGATGGCCAGACCGTACCGACGCTGGACGAGTTATTCCGGATGATCCGCGCGCGCGGCGATGACACGGTGCGCTTCAATATCGAAACCAAGATCTCGCCGCAGTCGCCTGGCAGCACGGCGAACCCGCAGCAAATGGTCGCCGCCATCCAGCGCGCGGTCAGGCGGCAGGCAATGCAAGGTCGCGTCAGCCTGCAGTCGTTCGACTGGCGCACCCTGGCCTTGGCACAAAAGCTGCACCCGCCCTTGCCTACGGTTTATTTGAGCGTGCGCCAACCCTGGCTTGACAATATCGACCCGCGCTGGAACAACGGCATGCGGCTTGCGGACCATGGCTCGATTGCACGCATGGTCAAGGCAGCGGGCGGATTTGCCTGGTCGCCGTTCCATGCAGACATAAGCGCGATGGAGGTAGCCGAGGCGCACGCGCTTGGGCTGAAGGTCATTCCGTGGACAGTCAACCTGCCCGCCGAGATGGAACGCATGCTCGATCTCAAGGTCGACGGCCTCATCACCGACCGCCCGGATCTGGCGCGCCGCCTGCTTGAAGAGCGGCGCATCGAGATTCGCGCCAGCCCCTGATCGGAGTGGCGGCAACATTTTCAAACACCTGCTCAGCGCGTGGCGCCGATGCATGGTTGAATCCATCACTTGCAGGGCAGCACTGCGCCCTGGTCGCGAAAGGACACTTCATGCGTATCTACAGTCATCGCCAGCGGCCGTTCCACCTGAGCCCGCTGGCACTCGAAACAGTCGCGCGCCAGCCGCTCGCCCCCGCGCCGGACTCGCATGGTGCACGCCAACGCGACGACACCGGCGGCGCTTCGGCGCATGCGCTCAGCCACATCTTTCCCGAGTACCAGGCCCTGTTCCGCAAACTCCTCGACGGCCCGATCGCCGGATCACGCGCCCCGGTGCCCGACGATCCGCTCACTCGCGCCAACAACCTCAAGGCCTCGGCCTACTTTCTCGACGCCAGCATTGCCGCGGTCTGCTCCCTTGAAGCAGGCGACTGGCTGGGCCCCGGACCAGCCTCGCATACCCATGCCTGCGTATTTTTAGTCGAGTTCGGCCGCGAGCCACATGCCGGTGACCCGGGCTGCGACTGGATCACAGGCAGCAACGCCACCCGCACCGACCTGCGCGCCACCGAGGTCGCTGTAGTCCTTGCCGGCTATCTGCGCTGGATGGGCTTTGCCGCGCGCGGCCATGCCAATGGCGCAAGCCTGGTCGACATCGAGCGCCTCGCGGTTCGCGCTGGGTTGGTGCGTGCCGAAGGCGCACAACTGGCGGCGCCATTCATTCGCCGCGGCTTTCGGCTGGCAGTGGTGACCACCGACTATGAACTCGCCTGCGATGCACCGATTGTCGCCAGCGGCCCGCTGGAACCCGACGACCCGGCAGTGCGCATGGGCAAGGGCGGGACCCGACCGCAGTGGTGGGACGCCGAGCTGGACAAGCGGCCACTGCACCTGGGCCGCTATCCGATGGAGAAGATTCCCCGCAGCCGGACGCCCAGCACACTGGTGCTGGCCGACGAGATACGGCGCATCCCGAAGCGCGGTGATTTTTTCAAGCGCGCGCAGGCTGGCGATCTGGGTGAGAAGGCGCAGCGCGAGCGCATGCGCTTTCCGATGAAGCACCCTTACGCGCTGGGCATGCAACCATTGATCCAGCAGATGGTGCCAATGCAGGGCGGGCGCGAGAAACTTGTGCCCAGCGGCATCGGTGGCGATCTGTCCGACCCGCAACGCAACGCCGATGCCATCAAGGCACTGGGCTATTTCCTCGGCGCCGATTTTGTGGGCATTTGCCGCGCCGCGCCCTGGATGTATTACTCGCACGACGAGGTCGAAGGCAAGCCGATCGCTGCATACCACGACTATGCGGTGGTGATGCTGCTCGACCAGGGCTACGAGACCATGGAAGGCGCTTCGGGCGATGACTGGATCTCCGCCTCGCAGTCGATGCGCGCCTACATGCGTGGCGCGGAAATCGCCGGCCTGATGGCCGCGCATTGCCGGCGCATGGGCTACTCCTCGCGCGCGCACTCCAACGCGCACTCGGAGCTGATTCACAACCCGGCGATCCTGATGGCGGGCCTGGGTGAGGTCAGCCGCATCGGCGACACCATCCTCAATCCATTTATCGGGCCGCGCTCGAAATCGGTGGTGTTCACCACCGACCTGCCGATGGCGATCGACCTGCCGATCGATTTCGGGCTGCAGAATTTTTGCGAAAGCTGCCGCAAGTGCGCGCGCGAGTGCCCCTGCAACGCCATTACCTTCGGACCCAAGGTGATGTTCAACGGCTACGAGATCTGGAAGGCCGACGTCGAGAAATGCACCAAGTATCGCGTCACCAACATGAAGGGTTCGGCCTGCGGGCGCTGCATGAAGATGTGCCCGTGGAATCGCGAGGACACGGTCGAAGCGGAAAAACTCATGTGGCTGTCGATCGAACATCCCGAGCTTGCAAAGTCGATCGCCGACCAGGACGATTTCGATGGCAACGGCGCGCGCAATCCGCTTAAGCGTTGGTGGTTCGATCTCGAAGTGGTGGGTGGTATCGCGATCCACCCGGTGGCCGGCGTCAATGAGCGCGACATCGACCTGGCGCGCATGCGCCTGGGCGAGCGGCAAAAGCTGGCGATGTTTCCGCCGGAATTGCAGCCGCCCGGCGGCACCACGCTGGCAAGTGTAGTGCCGGTGGATCGCGAAGCGGGCCTGGTTCGCTATCAGCAAGCGGAAAGCCCGGAACATGCGCGCACGCGCGTAGCGCCCGAGGCATAATCACGCCAACACACACATTTTCGGAGACAAAGATGATCAGAGTCGTGATTGCACTGCTGTGCCTGCTCGCCGCGCCGCTGGCCCAGGCCCAGACTTATCCGAACCGCCCGGTACGCATCGTGGTGCCGTTCCCGCCGGGCGCCGCCACCGACACGCTCGGGCGCCTGATCGCCCAGAGGCTTACCGAATCCTGGGGCCAGCCTGTGACGGTCGACAACCGCCCGGGCGCAGGCAGCATCATCGGTGCCGAGACCTCCGCCAAGTCGGCGCCCGACGGCACCACCATCTTCATGGGCCACATCGGCACCCACGGCGCCAACCCGGCCCTGTATGCCAAGCTGCCCTACGACCCGGTGCGCGATTTCGCGCCAGTCTCCCTGCTGGTGACCATTCCCAACCTGCTGGCGGTGCATCCCTCGTTGCCGGTCGCAAGCGTGCGCGAACTGATCGACCTGGCCAAGTCCAAACCAGGCGCACTCAACATCGGTTCACCCGGCATCAGTACGTCGTCACACCTGATCATCGCCCTGTTTGGCTCACTTACCGGAACCAGCATGACCCACATACCGTTCAAGGGGACGGTGGCGGCGATGCAGGGCTTTGTCGGCGGTGATGTGCAGGTGGCATTCGATACGGTGACTGCGCTCATGCCGCACGCGCGGGCCGGCAAGGTGCGCGTGCTGGCGATCACTTCGAAGGATCGCTCGGCCACCGCGCCCGACGTACCACCGCTGGCCGAATCCGGCGTGCCGGGTTTCGACGTCTCGACATGGTTCGCCTTTTTCGTGCCGACCGGCACGCCCAGGGCGGTGATTGACCGTGTCAATGCCGACGTGGTGCGCATCATGCAGACCAAGGACATGAGCGAGCGCCTGCAGGGCATGGGCATGAACGTGGTGGCTAGTTCGCCCGAGCAACTCGCCACCCATGTAAACAGTGAAATCGCGCGCTGGGGCCGGGTGGTGAAAGAGGCCAACATCAAGGTTGAGTAGCAGGAACCCGCAGATGTCCAACGCACATTTCGTTCCGCACCCGTCCTGGCGCGAATATCCGCCGCGCGAGATGATGGAGCGCGCGCGCACCTTCAACACCGAGATCCAGCGCCGCCGCACCGTACGCGAATTCTCCGATCGACCGGTGTCGCGGGAAATCATCGAGCAATGCCTGCTGGCCGCCGGCAGTGCGCCTTCCGGTGCGGCACTGCAGCCCTGGCACTTCGTGGTGATCAGCGACCCGGTCGTCAAGGCGCACATCCGTGTCGAGGCGGAGAAGGAAGAACGCGAGTTCTACAACGGCCGCGCACCGCAGGAATGGCTGGATGCGCTGGCGCCCCTGGGCACCGACGAGCACAAGGAGTTTCTCGACATCGCGCCCTACCTGATCGCGATTTTCGAGAAAACCCATTCCACGCTCGACGACGGCAGACGCGTGAAGAACTACTACGTCGGCCAATCCACCGGCATCGCCTGCGGCATGCTGATCACCGCGCTGCATGCGTCCGGCCTGGCGACCCTGACCCATACTCCGAGCCCGATGGGCTTTCTCAATCAGATTCTCGGGCGACCGAAAGGCGAGCGACCTTTCCTGCTGCTGGTGGTGGGATACCCGGCGCACGGGGTGAAGGTGCCGGACATCAAGCGCAAGGCGCTGGACAGCATCGCCACGTTTCTTTGAGCGCGCCCCGGATCGCGCGGCAACGCCCGCTCGACCCTGCACTGGCAACCTGGACCGTCAGCTTTCGCCAATCGCCGCATTCACGCGCGGCATCACCTGCTCGGCCATCAACTGCATCGAGCGCCGCGCCAGCGCCGGGTCGGCCCAGTCGTGCCCGCACAGCATGAGCGTACCGAAACCGCCCAGTTCTTCGCGAAACGCCAGCAACTGGTCGACCACGCGCGCCACGCCGCCGCGAATCACCATGGTATCGAGCACATAGTCGAGCGTTACGTGCTCGTCCGGCATGGAGGGATCGCGCTTGAATGAAAACAGGGCGCCGGCACTGCGCCGCTTGGTGATCAGGTTCCAGAAATAGAAGCCGTAAGCACCCTTGTGATCCATCACATAGCGTTCTGCGGTGGCATCGTCGTCGGCCACGAAAATGCTCTTGCACACGCGCCAGTCGGCGCGCTGCGCCGGGCGAGCAACGTTCGCACAACCCAGCGCATAAGCCGGCCAGTGACTCGCCACCCCCGGCGCCTGCAGGAAATTCGCCGACAGCGGTGTCCAGCCACGCTCGGCCGCCGCGGTGATGCCGCGTGACGCCGGCGTGATCGCGGTGATCACGATCGGCGGATGCGGTTGCTGATAGGGTTTGAGGAAAACGCCCTGCCCGGTCTCGGGAAGCAGTGTGCGGCGCGTGCTGATGTTCCAGAACTTGCCCTGAAGGTCGTAGGGCGCCTGCCCTGACCAAAGGGCCAGGATGTGGTTGATGGATTCGACGAACATCGCGTTGCGATCCAGATCGATATTGCCGAACACCTCCATGTCGGAGCGCAAGCCGCCGGGGCCGATACCTAAGATGAAGCGGCCTTCGAGCATGTGATCGACCATCGCCACCAGCGCCGCCACCTGTGCCGGATGGCTGTTGGTAAGGTTGACTGTGCCGGTGCCGAGCCTGATCTGCCTGGTGTGATACGCAATGCTTGCGATGAAGGCCAGGGCCGAGGGGATCGATTCGCAAATGTCGGATACATGTTCACCCACCAGCGCCTCGGCAAAACCCAGGCGGTCAGCCAGGATGAAGGCTTCGCGATCCTCCTTGAGTGTTTGCGTGTAATTGCGCCCGGGCGGATGCATGGGCATGGTGAAGAAGCCGAGTTTCATCGCTGTTTTCCAGTGATCAAGCAAACCATGATATTGGTCGACGGCACGGCTGGGCCAAAGAAAGGAACGCTTGCAATCGATCGCGGACAAGCCTTGGGTGTCACGATGCCACATATCCGGCTGGCGCTTGCCGACAGCCAACAGCCAAGCGCGCCGGCCCGACGGGTTTGGCTGGCAGCCTGTCGGACTTGGGGCGTCGAAAGCGAAAATCGGCCCCAGCGAGGACAGTTTTTGCCGCATTCGCCGCCTCATAGCCCCACTATGGGGCAAGAAGGCGGTGAAAAATGGACCGCTGCGGTCGATTAGTAGCCGACGCTCCCCAAGTCCGACAGGTTGCTAGACTCCCAGCAACTCCACCTCGAACTGCAGGGTCGCATTGGGCGGTATCAC
>CAYYFR010000178.1:0-11928 GCA_964470865.1 uncultured Burkholderiales bacterium
GACAATGCCAGGCCGCAGGCCACGCGCGCGTGGGTCGGCAGGCCACGCAGTTCCTCTTCAGTGGTAGTCGAGGTAATCGACAATCTCGACATTGACGCCGATGAATTTGAAAGTGACACGCCAGTTACGGTTCACCCAAACGAAGTTGAAGTCCTTTTCCTTGCCGGATGGGCGGTTGGCACGCAGTCCTGGCAAGGCTTTCGCATCGTCTTCGCTGTTTGCCTGGTCGAGCACGCCCGGAATCAGGGGCAAGCGCGCCGCATGCGACGAGCGCACGGACGATCAGGTCCGGCGAAACGCTGGCCGATGGTGCCGGTGCCGCCGGGCACGAAGACGCGGCGGAGCTTGGCGGAGAATGGGAAGGTGGTTTTGGCCTTTCGAACTTACGCCGGCGAAATCCGCATTTGGATTCGCACGTTGAGTGCGCGGCCAACGGCGCCGATGATCGCCGACAAATTCGCCATTGTCGGGTTGCCGGACGCCGAAAGCATGCGGTGCACGCTCTTGCTTGATCTGTCGATCTCCTGCGCAAGCTGCTCGAAGCCGAGCGTCGCGTTGACAAGGTCGCGCAGGATCAGCTTGGCTTCCTCCGGTTCGCCGTTGAGAAAGAGCGAGAGTGCCTCATCGAGGAGTGCGCGTGCGAACTTCGGATCGCGCTCTACGCGCGCGACAACGGTTTTCTTGAAATCCCTGGTTAGCGCCATGTGTCGCCTACTTTCGCTTTGGATCGCGCGCAGCATTCCTGCGCCGTAGATATGATTGCCACAACCGGGCGGCGCGGTCGATATCGCGTTGTTGACCGCGCTTGGTGCCGCCGCCGAGCAGCACGATCAGTCTTGCGCCGTCCCGCGCCAGATAAATGCGCAAGCCCGGCCCCCAGTTGATCTTGAATTCGCCGATGCCGCGAAACCATTCGACGCTGGACAAGTTGCCAGCTTCCATGCGCACTTTGGCAACCGTCACTTTTGCTGCGGCGACTGCGTCAAGTGAATTGAACCAGTCGGCATAGTGGCTGGTGCCGTCTTCGTTCAGCAGTTCTTCGACTTGAAACGTCACTTTTTCATGGTATCACATACGTTACCTATGTTGACGCACTGAACACCCGTCAGGCCTCTGCAAGAAGCAAAAGGTTCCAGGCTCGAGTATCCCCAAACATCCCGCGTGAGGCTGATGCGCCGCCCGCACTACCGGCAGGTCGACGGCAATTCCTTGGTCGGCGTGCCGCAGCAGGTCCAGGTGATCGTCCCGTCGTAGACGTTGTACTTCGGCGTAATGGCAAGGGTGACGGCGATTTGCGTCGAGGTCTGGGCCGAGCGCAGCGGTCGCCGGCGCGCGGCGGCCTGAACATCCCCGGTCGCGGGCACATCCAGTGTGCTGGCACCGTTCGAATTCCGCATCCACCGCCGCCCGGCCTGCCGGCCGCGCGGCCATTATCATGGAACCTCTGGATCCCCGCTGTGGCGGATATGCTCGTAGGTGGCGCCGGTCAGGGCTGTCCGCACGCGTTCTAGACGGGCGAGCACCTCGGCCGCGACTTTCGAGACTTCGGCGTCGTTGATCGTCTGCATCGCGACCACGGGATCGATGAATCCCACCGTCTGGCTGCCGCCATCGTTCGCGCGCACGATGACATTGCACGGCAACAGCAGCCCGATGTCGGGTTGCGCAGTCAGGGCGCGATGGGCCAATGGTGGATTGCAGGCGCCGAGAATTCGATAGGCGGGCACGTCAACGTTCAGTTTTGCCTTCATCGTCGCCTGCACATCAATGTCGGTCAATACGCCGAAGCCTTCGGCCCTTAAGGCTTCAATCACTTGGGCCACGGCGTCGGCGAAGCTCGGGGCGGTAAGCGTGCAGTAGAAGCCGTAGGACGGTCCCGTGGAAACGACTGCGGCGGAAAGTGCGGAGGCGTTCATCTGATTGCGATACCCGTTTGAGAATTCAGTGCCACAAGATGCGGGGCGGTTCGCGAACAACCGTGCCGGTACCCCGGGCGTATCTCACAGTGGGGACCCAGTATGGGTTTGCGTTAGCGCGACGTCTGTGCGCCCGCACACCGTCGAGCGAGATGTCTGAAGCGGTGTCTGCTCGCCGCGATGCGCGCAAAGAAGTGCTCTGTAGTCGTCACGCTTGCGTACGATGGCGCACAGACTGGCTCCGTGGGCAAGGCTACGGTTCCGCAGCGCAGCCGCAATCCCTTTCAAGCCCTGCTTTCCGCACACCGGATGATCCAATGAGCAATCTGACGCACCTGCACGATGGCCACGACGGGCATGACCACGGGGAGCGCCAGGAAGGCAACGCGGCACCCCGTGCGCAGAACGACGACGCGCATCGCGTGCATCGCGCGGATGGCGATGCAGCGGCTGCGAACGCATCGAATGCGCTCAAGGATCCTGTGTGCGGCATGGCGGTGACAAGCGCGTCGCAGCATCAGCATCAGCACGCCGGCACGACCTACTACTTCTGCAGCGGAGGCTGCCTCGCCAAGTTCGCCGCCGAACCGGGCCGCTACCTGCACGCTGCCGCGGCGGTGCGCGCGGATGAAGCGCCTGCGGGCGCGAGCTATACCTGCCCGATGCATCCGGAGATCGTGCGCGACAAGCCCGGTGATTGCCCGAAGTGCGGCATGGCCTTGGTACCGATCGCGGGCACCGGCGCGGCGGACGATTCCGAGTTGCGCGATCTCAAGCGGCGGCTGTGGATCGGCGCCAGCTTGTCGCTCCCCCTCTTTGTGCTCGCCATGTCGCCGATGATCGGCATCCATGAGCCGTTCGGCCTGATGCCGCATGTCATCGGCTGGATACAGTTCGTGCTGGGAACCCCGGTCGTGTTGTGGGTCGGCTGGCCGATCCTGCGCAAGTTCGCCCTGTCGCTCACGCACCACTCGCTCAACATGTACACGCTGATCGGGCTGGGAGTTGGACTTGCCTATCTCTTCAGCTTGGCCGCGGTGCTGGCACCGGCGCTGTTTCCGCCCGAATTCCGCGAGCACGATGGCGCGGTGGGTACCTATTTCGAAGCGGCCGCGGTGATCGTGACGCTGGTGATTCTGGGCGACTTCCTGCAGTTGCGGGCCATGGGCCAGACCAGCAAGGCGATCTCGCAACTGCTGCAGCTTGCGCCCAACCTGGCATGGCGCCTCGGCGACGACGGTTCCGAAGAGCAGGTGGCGCTCGCGAGCGTCGCCGTGGGCGACCGCCTGCGCGTGAAGCCGGGCGAAAAAATCCCGGTCGACGGCTCGGTGCTCGAGGGAACCAGCAGGGTCGACGAGTCCATGATCAGCGGGGAGCCGGTGCCGGTGGCGAAGACTTCCGGTGTCAAGGTGACCGGCGCGACGGTCAACGGCAACGGCTCGCTCATCATCCGCGCCGAGCGGATCGGCGCCGATACGCTTCTGGCACGCATCGTCCACATGGTGGGAGAGGCGCAGCGCACGCGCGCGCCGATCCAGAGGATGGCCGATATCATCGCCGCCTATTTCGTTCAGGCCGTGGTGGCCATTGCGCTGGCAACGGCGCTGGTATGGTGGTTCTTCGGCCCGGAACCGAAATTCGCCTACGCCTTTCTCAATGCGATTGCGGTGTTGATCATCGCCTGCCCGTGCGCGGTCGGCCTCGCCACGCCGATTTCGATGACAGTGGCAATGGGCCAGGGTGCGCGCGCCGGCATCCTGTTTCGCAATGCCGAGGCGATCGAGCGCATGCGCGACATCGATACCCTGGTGGTCGACAAGACCGGTACCTTGACCCTGGGCCATCCCGCGCTGACCGGTTTCGCAGTTGAAGGGCTGGCGGAGAATGACGCCCTCGCGATGGTGGCGGGCGTGGAGCAACTGTCCGAACATCCGATCGCTCTGGCCATCGTGGAGGGCGCGAAAGCGCGCGGCCTCACGCCCGCGGCCGCAAAGGGATTCGAAGCCGCCAACGGCCTGGGCGTGGCGGCCGAGATCGATGGCAAGCGCGTGCTGGTCGGCAGCCGCAGCTTCATCACGCAACACGGCGTCGACACCAAGCAGTGGGAAGCGCGCGCCGAGGCCTGGCGGGCGGAGGCAAAGACGGTGGTTTTCTTCGCCATCGACAAGGCAGCGTCAGGCATCGCCGCAGTGGCCGATCCGATCAAGGAAAGCACCGCCGAAGCGATCGCCGCTCTCAAGCAGGCCGGGGTGCGCATCGTGATGCTGACCGGGGACTCGCGCAGCACCGCCGAGGCGGTTGCAAAACAGCTGGGCATCGACGAGACGCTGGCCGAGGTGTTGCCCGAGGACAAGGCCGGCCACGTCAAGCGCCTGCAGGCCGAAGGGCGCAAGGTGGCGATGGCGGGTGACGGCATCAACGACGCACCCGCACTGGCACAGGCCGATGTCGGCATCGCCATGGGTACCGGCACCGACGTGGCGATGGAAAGCGCCGGCGTGACCCTGGTCAAGGGCGACCTGCGCGGCATCGCGCGCGCCACAGTGCTCTCGCGCGCCACCATGCGCAACATCCGGCAGAACCTTTTATTTGCCTTCGGCTACAACGCGCTCGGCATACCGGTCGCCGCCGGCGTGCTTTATCCGGCGTTCGGCCTGCTGCTGTCGCCGGTCTTCGCCGGCGCCGCGATGGCCGCCAGCTCCGTCTCGGTGGTCAGCAACGCGCTGCGCCTGAATCGCCTCAAGCTGTGAGCGCGATGCCGGCACCATTGCTCGCGAGTGCGGCCAGGCGCCACCCCGATCGGCAGAGCTTTGGCTGGCGGGCGTAGCCAGCTACATCCTGAATCGACTAAATCCATGCGGCTCGCGCTGCGGATTCGACCATGTTCTTTCCCACCGGCTACCACCGGATTCATCCAGATGTCAGCATGAACTTCCAGATGAACCGCTGGTTCGGCTGGGTCGGCGAGCCGGACATGCTGGAGGAAATGCGGTTCATCGCACCTCGAATCCGGAACTATCCGGATTGGCAGCGGGAATTTCTCGCGCTTGCGGAACACGCATCGGGCGATGGCAAGGTTTTGCGTCACAGCTCAGTATTGGTCAAGGGGTATCCATGTCCGCGCTGGTGCGGGAAATGACAGCAACGATTGCCGGGCTCCTGTGTGCCGGCAAGGGAATTCTCGCGGCCGACGAGAGTGTGGCCACCATCGGGAAACGCTTCGATGCCTTGAACGTGCCGAGCACGGAAGAGGTCAGGCGCGACTACCGGGCCTTGCTGTTTGCAACGCCTGGCCTGGGCGATTTCATCAGCGGCGCCATCCTGTACAAGGAGACCCTGGTACAGAAGACGGCGGCAGGCGATCCGCTGCCGCGGCTGCTGACCGCCCAGGGAATCATTCCCGGCATCAAGGTGGACACGGGCACGCTGCCGTTGACCGGTTTTCCGGGTGAGCTGGTGACGCAGGGCCTGGACGGACTGGCGGATCGGCTGGCACAGTACAAGCAGCTTGGCGCACGCTTTGCCAAGTGGCGTGCCGTGCTGGCCATCGGATCCGGCATTCCGACGCCGCAGGCGATCGCGGTGAACGCGAATGCCCTGGCGCGCTATGCCGCCCTGTGCCAGGACCAAGGCCTGGCGCCGATCGTCGAGCCCGAGGTGTTGATGGACGGAGACCACACGCTCGCAACCTGCGCGGCTGTCACCGAGGAAGTGCTGCATACGGTGTTTCACGCGCTTCATCAGCAACGCGTTGCGCTCGAGTGCATGCTCCTCAAACCCAACATGGTCGTGCCGGGCAACCGTTGCACCGTGCAGAGCGCGCCCGATCAAGTGGCGGCGGCAACACTCGCATGCCTGCGTCGAACGGTGCCGGCGGCGGTGCCCGGGATCGTTTTTCTCTCCGGTGGCCAGAGCGATGTTGCTGCCACCGCCAACCTCAATGCGATCAACGCACTTGCGGAGACGCCGCCTTGGGTCTTGAGCTTTTCATACGGACGCGCCCTGCAGGCGCCGGCAATCGAGAAGTGGCGCGGCGAGGTCGCGAAAGTCGCAGTCGCACAGCAAGCACTGCTCAAGCGGGCGCGCCTGAACGGCGCCGCCCGCGACGGCAATTACACAGCCGCCATGGAGATCGAATGAAGCGGCACCTTTCTGGCCAGAATGAAGGCCGTGCCGACGCGATCGAACGGTGGAACCCCTGATGCAGCAGCAGCGTCACGCAAATCCGCCGGAGTCGGATGATGCCAGGCTGCATGCGCTGCAGCGGCACGCCTTCGACTATTTTTTGCATCACACCAACCCCGTCAATGGCCTGGTCGCGGACAGTTCGCTGCCCGGCGCCCCAGCGAGCATTGCGTCGGTCGGCTTCGCATTGTCGGCCTACCCGGTCGGTGTCGAACGCGGATGGATGACCCGCGCCGAGGCGTTGGAACGCACGCTGGCGCTGCTGCGGTTCTTCTGGACCAGCCCGCAGGGAACGGCGCCCGACGGCACCGGGTACAAAGGTTTCTACTACCACTTCCTCGACATGAGCAACGGCCACCGCGCCGGTCTATGTGAATTGTCGACCGTCGATACTGCCTTTCTGCTCGCCGGCATGCTTGCCGCGGCCGCTTATTTCGATCGCGAAACAGAAGACGAACAGCAACTGCGGACCCTGGCCGACGCCCTCTATCGCCGGGTCGATTGGCCTTGGGCCTGCAACGGTGGTGCCACGATCACCCATGGGTGGAAGCCCGAAAGCGGCTTTCTGTCCTACCGCTGGGAAGGTTATGACGAGGCGGTTCTGCTGTACATACTCGGGCTGGGTTCGCCGACGTTCCCGCTAGCGCCCGAGAGTTATGCGGCTTGGGCCTCCACCTATGAATGGAAGGATATCTACGGCTACGAATTCATTTACGGCGGCCCGCTATTCATTCACCAGTACTCACACATCTGGCTGGATTTCCGCGGCATCCAGGACGCTTTCGCGCGGGCCAAGGGCATCGACTATTGCGAGAACAGCCGCCGCGCTACCTACATTCAGCGGGAATACGCGATCCGCAATCCGCTCGGATTCGCCGGTTACGGCGAGCACTTCTGGGGCTTGACCGCAAGCGACGGGCCCGGCTGGACCAAGCGGAAAATCAAGGGCGTCGAGCGCAGGTTTTTCGACTATGTCGCGCGCGGCGCGCCGTACGGTCCGGACGACGGCACCATCGCGCCATGGGCGGTGGTCGCGTCATTGCCGTTCGCGCCCGAGATCGTGTTGCCCACTGTCTGGCATTTGCAGGACACCTATCCACAAGCTTCCGGCGAATACTGCTTCAGGTGCAGCGTGAATCTCACGTTTCCCAATGAGGCCAGGCCCGACGTCGGCTGGACGTCGACTTTTCACTTCGGCATCAACGTGGGCCCGGTCGTGCTGATGTGCGAGAACTACCGTTCGGATTTTCTTTGGCGGCTGATGCGCGCCTGTCCCTACGTCGTGACCGGGCTGCGCCGCGCCGGATTCCGGAACGGCTGGCTGTGATGTCCCCTGAAAATCAAGATGTCCGAGTCGAGGTGGCGAAGCTTGCCGACGCACCGGCACGGCAGTCGGCCGCGCTCCCGCAAACCAATGACATCGCATGCCAGGAATAGTCATGATCGAATCGAACACGGGCGCCACACCCAGCCAGAAAATCGTCGCGAGCGGGGTCGAATCGCTCAACCGGGATTGCTTCTGCATCAGTCTTGACACAGACGCATTGAAGCGCGAGTTCGAAGGGGACGCGCAGACACGCAGCGTGTACCCGTTGATCCTGGAGAAATGCCCTCACCTGTTCGCGGCGGTTCCGGTGTTCGTGTCCCGGCCGCATCTGGACCGCATGGCCGCGATCGTGCGGGCGGCGCAGACAGTCATTGCACTGCCCGCTTACCGCGACATCGTGTTCGAGTGGGCGCCGCCGGTGGCGCGTTTCGATGCCGGTGGCGCGCGCGGTGTATTCCTGAGCTATGACTTCCACGTCGCCGGCGGCGAGCCGCAGATGATCGAGATCAATACCAACGCCGGTGGCGCCCTTCTCAATGCCGTACTGGCGCGCGCGCAGCGGACCTGCTGCGCAGCGGTTGCGGGCATGGCGACCGCTCCGGTCCCGCTGGGCGCGCTCGACAGAAGCTTCGCCGACATGTTTTTCGCCGAATGGCGCCTGGCCCGTGGCGACCGGACGCTGCGACGCGTTGCCATCGTCGATGACAACCCGCAAGAGCAGTATCTCTACCCGGAATTCGTCCTGTTCCAGCAGTTGTTCCGCCGCCATGGCGTGGATGCGGTCATTGCCGATCCGGCGTCCTTGCAGTTGCGCGAGGGCGGGCTATGGCACGGCGACGATCGGATCGATCTGGTCTACAACCGCGTTACCGACTTCATGCTTGCGGAACCCGCGCACGCGGTACTGCGCGACGCTTATCTGAACGACGCCGTCGTCCTCACACCCCATCCGCGCGCCCATGCGCTGTATGCCAACAAGCGCAACCTCGCCGTGCTCAGCGATCCAGAGCGCTTGCGCGCGTTTGGCGTACCCGAAGACATTTCACGCACGCTTGCGAGCGGTATTCCAAGAACCGAGATCGTCGATCCCGCCGACGCCGAGCGTCTGTGGTCGGAGCGGCGCAAGCTGTTTTTCAAGCCGGCCGCGGGCTTCGGCAGCCGGGCCGCGTATCGCGGTGACAAGCTGACCAGGCGGGTGTGGGAGCAGATACTCGCCGGCGACTACATAGCGCAGGCGCTGATTCCGCCAGGGGAGCGCATGATCGCCGATCATCAGGCGCCGCATTCTCTCAAGTTCGACGTCCGCAACTACGTATACGACGGCGCGGTGCAGTTCATCACCGCACGACTCTATCAAGGCCAGACCACCAACTTCCGCACGCCGGGCGGTGGGTTCGCGCCGGTCTTTACCGACATCGAAGTTGCATCCGGATCGGCGCCGGATCGCTGCAACGCCATTGAAAAGTGCGCTTGAATGATCGGCGCCTAACCATGCGCTAGCGCGGCGCCGCCGAATCTGAAGTGAGCGTCGTTGATGGAGCTTTGCAGCGTGGGCAAGTCATCTGATTTTCCTTCGAGGAAAGGTTGATGCCGGGACTTGCCAGTCAGAGCACCACCGCTTGGTCAGGCAATTCGTTGCGGGCGCGAGCCTGCGGTGGAAAATGGTTCACCAGTTGCCGGGTGACAGCTTCGATGCCGCCGACCACGCCTCCTTCGTAATTCGCGGTTTTGAAGGCCGCTTCCATGTCGCTGCAAATCGCCGCCCATACGTCCGTGCCGCACTTCGCGTGAATCCCTCGATCGGCGACGATCTCCACCTGGCGGTCGGCCAGTAGCAGATAGATCAGTACGCCGTTGTTGTGTTCGGTATCCCATATCCGCAGTTGTGAAAACACGTCGATCGCGCGTTCCCGCGCGGTTTGATCCTTGAAAAGTGGCGCCCCGTCCAGCCCTCCTTCGACCGCGAAGCGGATTTCCCCGTCGTGAGCGTTCTCGCTGGCCTTGATCGCCTTCTCGATCGCGGTCAGGGTGGAGCGGGGGAATGCCCGATTGACCTGCCGGTCGGTCGCCAGCAAATGCGTCGCAATGCGCTTGATGTCCATGCTTACCACCTTCCCGACGCACCGCCGCCGCCAAAACCGCCGCCGCCGCCGCCGAAACCACCGCCGCCGCCGAAACCACCACCTCCACGACCGCCTCGACCTAGTCCGCCATAGAGCGCGCCGATGCCGCGCCCCCCCATGCCGCCACTGATCAAGGTGAAGAGCAACGCGATCCCGCCCGCGAAAAGCGCGATGAATGCGGTGCCGACCATGAACCAGGCGATGGCACCCACAATCCCGCCGGTCACGACCGAGCCGGGAAAGCGGCCCATCACGGAGCGCAGCACCCCGCCCACCACGAGCGCAAGAACAAAAATGATCGGGATGTATTGCTGAACATTCGCCGCGTCGCCACCGCGCTGCGCAGCGGGAGCGGGCAAGACTTCGCCATCGATGACGCGGATCATCCGCTCGACCCCGGCGGCGATGCCGCCATTGAAATCCCCCTCTTTGAAGCGCGGCGTGATCGTCTCGCTAATGATGCGCTTGCTGGTGGCGTCGTTAAGCGCCCCTTCGAGGCCGTAGCCCACCTCGATGCGTAGCGCGCGGTCGTTTTTGGCCACCACCAGGATCGCGCCATCATCCACTTTCTTGCGCCCCAGTTTCCACTGCTCGGCCACGCGCAACGAGTACTGCTCAATGGTTTCCGGTGCCGCAGTGGGTACGATAAGTACCGCGATCTGCGTGCCTTTTCTGGCTTCGAATGCCTGCAGGGTCTGCTCCAGCGCGGCCTTTTGCGCGGCCGTGAGCGTTGCGGTCTGGTCGGTAACGCGTCCTGCAAGAGGCGGAACCGGGACCTGCGCTGCCGCGACAGAAATCCAGCCAAGCATGAGCGCAAGAAATGCGGCCCCTGCCACGCGGGCCGGATTCATTTGGCGGTTCCCTTGGCCTCGCCTTGAGGCAGGCTGGGCGCCGCTCCGAAATCCACCTTGGGCGGCTTGGCAATTTCCTTTTCGTTTTCCACCGTGAAGTTGGGCTTCTGCTTGTAGCCCAGCACCATCGCCGTCAGGTTGGCGGGGAAGGAACGGACGGCGACGTTGTAGTCCTGTACCGACTTGATGTAGCGATTGCGCGCGACCGCGATGCGGTTCTCGGTACCTTCGAGCTGGGCCTGGAGATCTCGATAGCCTTCATTGGCCTTGAGGTCCGGATATTTTTCCACCACCACCAGAAGCCTGGACAGCGCGCTCGACACTTCGCCCTGCGCGGCCACGAACCTGGCGAACGCCTGCGGGTCGTTGACCAGCTCCGGCGTGGCGTTGATGGCAGTGGCCCGGGCGCGCGCATTGGTCACCGCCAGCAGCGTTTCCTGCTCGAATTTGGCATAGCCCTTGACCGTCTGGACCAGGTTGGGAATCAGGTCGGCGCGCCGCTGGTACTGGTTCAGCACTTCGGCCCAGCTAGCCTTGATCTGTTCATCGGTGGTTTGAAACGTGTTGTAGCCGCAGCCGGTGAGGGCCAACGTGAACAACATCGCCAGGGTCAACCATAATTTGCGCATTTGACTTCTCCAGAAAGTTAGGGCATGAATCTTTGTCGGTGGCAGCGATGCGATGACCGTCTTGGCGCTGTGGATAGCGACGGTCATGGCCAGTCTATCCCTGCAGGCGGTCGCAACCCGGGTCGATGACGCGACACTTGCTTGAATCGATACCCCTTGCAAGGTCGCGAGGCCCGCCCTGACGGGTCTTACGTACATCATGGGCCCGGGGCCGGTTGTGCATCTGTGCGCTGTCGCTCACTGCTTGAGGGCGGGCTCTGCCCGAGTTCGACGGTGACGGTCTTCGACTCGCCAGCGCGCAACACCTTGAACTGTGCGCGCGGGGTCGCATCGCGCGCGCTGACGCCCAGCCAGCCCCGCGACACGCGGCTGGTGGCGATGCTCTGCTCCATCACCTGCCGGGCCAGGCTGACGGGTATGGCGAAGTCGATGCCTTGCGAACCGCCGCTCTGCGAGTAAATCGCGGTGTTGATGCCCAGCCGATTGCCGCCAGTGGCGCTGACGATGCCCTGTGTCACGGCCTGCCCCACGCCGAAGGGGTCGCCGACCGCCAGCACGATGTCCCGACCTGTACCGAGGCCGGGTCGGCGAACGTGATGGCCTGCAGATTCTTCGCGGCCACTTGCAGCACAGCCAGGTCAGACTCCGGATCGGCGCCGAGAACCTGCGCCGCAGCCATCGGGCAGCATCACGGCCACTTCGTGGGCGCCGTCGATGACGTGGTTGTTGGTCACGATCTAGCCCTGCGCGGCCACGATGACGCCGGAGCCAAGACTCGACTGGTCGCGCGCCGCTTCTTCCGCGGCGTCGCCATACGGCCGCCAGCGCGCGCCCGGCCGCTTTGGCGACGCCTTGCGGCTGTACACGTTGACTACCGAGGCCGAGGCCTTCTTCGCG
>CAYYFR010000179.1:0-11751 GCA_964470865.1 uncultured Burkholderiales bacterium
ACCAGGCTACCTTCGCTTAAGCGCGCGCAATTTGGCGTACTTCATCATGCTGTTGCAGCAACCAATGCCAATATGCACCAGGCCCGGCACGCCATCCAGGAAGCCGCGCCTGAGCACATAGAACTTCACGAAGCGCGCCAGCGGGCTCAAGGCGATCTGCGCCCAGCTCGCGCTACGGCCTGCGGCGGCCAATTGCAGGGCCTGCAGCGTGGTATAGCGGTTCTGCTTGGTCAGGTAGGCATCGAGGCTCTCGGCCGACTCGTGCAACAGATCACCCGAAAGAGTGCCAACGGCTGCGTCGGTGAGCACTTTTTCATGCACCGGATCGTCGCTCCAGCGTGCGTAGTCACGGTGGAACAGTCGCAGCGACCAGTCCGGATAGCCTTCACCATGGCGCAGGAAGCGCCCCATGAAGCGGTTGGATCGCGCCATGCGCCATGCCATGTGCGTTGGCGTCACGCCGGCCAGTGCGCCTGCGATCGCGTGTCGCAAAGGCGCACTGACCTGTTCGTCGGCGTCCAGGCAAAGTACCCAGTCATGCCGGGCCAGGCCTACCGCCTTGTGCTTTTGCGCGCCGTAACCCAACCAGTCGCCTTCGACTACGCGTGCGCCCAGCCCTGTGGCCAGGCTCTGGGTGCCGTCGGTGCTGCCGCAGTCGAGCACCACGATGTCGTCGGCAAAGGCCACACTTGCAAGACACGCAGGCAAGGGCTGGGCCGCGTTCAAGGTGATGATCGCGACCGATAGCGGAATGCGGGCAGGGGGGAGGGGGGCCATGCGGCGGATATAATTGGCGCTCCCAATCAGACTTGAACCTCGTAGCGGAGCGGCTCGGGCTAGCGCGGCGGATTGTAAGCGATGCCCCATCGGCCCTGGGCCCAAACACCTGGCCCGTGGCCCGGCCGTACATTCGGCGCAGCCAAGCGCCGGTTTCGCATGCCGGCATGTCACTGCAAGCGCGGCCGTACACCGTTGCGGCCGCACCCACCCTCCGACCCAACCAGGAACTGCATGCAGCGCATCCTGCTGGTCAAGACGACCTCGCTTGGCGACGTGATTCACTGCCTGCCGGCAGCGTCCGACATCGCCGCGCTCTACCCCCAGGCGTCGATCGACTGGGTGGTCGAAGAGACCTATGTAGATATCGTGCGGCTGCATGCCGCAGTGACGCGGGTGTTGCCGGTGGCGGTGCGGCGCTGGCGCAAGAGCCTGTTCTCGCGCCAGACGCGCGAAGAAATATCGGCTTTCCGCCGCTCGTTGGCGCCCGCAGGGTATGACCGCGTGATTGATCTACAGGGACTGGCCAAAAGTGCGCTGATCGCCCGCATGGCCATAGGCGAGCGCCACGGCCTGGATCGCGCCAGCGCGCGTGAATGGATTGCCGCGCTCACCTATCACCGGCGTCATGCGGTGTCCTGGAGCCTGGACGCGGTGGCGCGCAATCGCACCCTGGTGGGCGACGCGCTGGGCTATACGCCGCGTGGCGCGCCTGACTACGGCATCGCTGCCGCACCGGCTGGCTTCGACTGGCTTTCCGCAGCACCATATTGCGTGTGCTTGAGCGGCACCACCGACGCGGCGAAACTGTGGCCTGAAGATCGTTGGGGTGAGCTGGGGCAACATATCCGCGCCGCCGGCATGACTTGCGTGCTGCCGGCCGGTACTGCTGCCGAGCAAAAGCGCGCCGAGCGCATCGCGCACGCGATTGGCGGCAACGCTGTGGTGGCGCCTGAACTGGATCTGCGCCAGTTGGCCGGTGTGCTCGCCGGTGCTGCACTGGTGATCGGGGTCGATACCGGCTTGACGCATCTTGGCGCCGCGCTTGGCCGCCCCACCGTGGGCATCTTTTGCGGCACCAGTCCTGCGGCCACCGGTGTCATCGCCAGCCGTGCCTGCAATGTTGGCGATGTCGCCAGGACGCCGACGCCGCAGGCGGTATGGGATGCCGCGTTGGCGCTGACCGGCGCTGCGGTGCTTGCTGCAACAGCGGTCGCGCTCTGACTTTCTGCACTTGATGGCGCGCCTGGTTTACACATTCGCGCTTTGGCTGGCGCTTCCGCTGGTACTGGCAAGGCTGTGGCTGCGCGCACGTCGTCAGCCCGACTACATGGAGCACCGGGGAGAGCGATTCGGGCGCTATTCAAGCAGGCCGACGCGGCCGGTGATCTGGCTGCATGCGGTCTCGGTAGGTGAAACGCGCGCAGCACAGCCGCTGCTCGCGGCCCTGGCGGCGCGTTATCCGGGGCACCAGTTGCTGCTCACCTGCATGACGCCGACCGGGCGCGCCAGTGCGCTGGCCCTGCATGGCACCGAGGCGCAGGTGGTCTACCTGCCGTACGACTATCCGTTCGCGATTCGGCGCTTCCTCGCGCATTTCCAGCCGCGACTGGGCCTGATGCTGGAAACCGAGGTGTGGCCCAACCTGCTGGCGCTGTGTGCTGCGCAGCGCGTGCCGATGGCGCTCATCAACGCGCGTCTTTCGCAGCGTTCATATCGCCGCTACCTGCGCTTTGCAAGCCTGGCGCGCCCTGCGTTTGCCACGTTCGCCCAGGTAGGGGCGCAATCGACTGGCGATCGTCAGCGCCTAGTGGCACTGGGTGCGACGGCGGTTGGCCTGACCGGTAACCTGAAGTTCGATGTCACGCCCGATCCGCACTTGCTGGCACAGGGTGCTGCGTGGCGCAGTGCCTTGGGCGCCAGGAAGGTGGTGTTGGCCGCCAGCACGCGCGAGGGTGAGGAAGCGCTGCTGATGCCGTTGCTCAAGGAATTGGCAGCCTTGGGGCATTTTGTAGTGGTGGTGCCGCGCCACCCGCAGCGCTTCGACGAGGTGGCGCAATTGGCCGCTGCGGCCGGTTTGCCATTGGCGCGGCGCAGTGCTGGCGCCGCGCCGGGGCCTGCGCTTGCCGGCTGGCTGGGCGACAGCATGGGCGAGATGCCGGCTTACTACGCACTGGCCGATTGCGCTTATATCGGCGGCAGCCTCATGCCCCTTGGCGGGCAAAATCTGATCGAGGCCGCCGCCTGCGGCTGCCCCGCCGTGATCGGCCCCCACACCTGGAACTTCAGCGAAGCTGCGGACGCGGCTGTGGCCGCCGGTGCGGCTTTGCGTGTTGCCGATGTTGCCGGTCTCGCGGGCGCATTGGTGTCAATTCTTGCCGACAATGCCTTGCGCTTACGCATGAGCGGCTCGGCCGGCGATTTTGCTGCGGCGCATCGCGGCGCGACGGCGCGCAGCATGGCCTTGATCGAGCCCTTGCTTGGGCCGCGGCAATAGCGGAACGCCGCGTAAAGCGCTTGCACGGCCTTGGCGGATCAGATGGTCTGCACGACTTGTCAGTAGCAGCGGCCGCCCTGCGACACGATCCGATCGGCCCTTGGGCACCAACCTCGGAGCGATGCACGAAGGCGGGCGCGCAGCCGACAGCCGAATCAGCGCGCCAGCAGCGCGTTTATCGCGGCGATGTCCGTCTCCTGCAACCCACCGGTTGCGGCTTTAAGACGCAACCCGTTGACGATGGTGTCATAGCGCGCCTTCGACAGGTCGCGCTGCGTGGTGAAAAGCTGCTGTTGGGCGTTGAGCACATCGATGTTGATGCGCACGCCGACTTCGTACCCCAGCTTGTTGGAATCGAGCGAGGTTTTGGAGGAGGTCAGCGCCGCTTCGAAGGCGCGCACCTGTGCCAGCCCGCTGGTCACGCTCAGGAAGAATTGGCGCGCATTCTGCGCCGCCAGGCGCTTTTGCGCTTCGAGGTCGTTTCTGGCCTTGTTCTGGTTGGCGATCGCCTGGCGTATGCGCGAATTGACGGCGCCGCCGGCGTAGATCGGGATCGCGAGTTGCAAGCCGATCGCCGTCGAGTTGGAATCGCTGCCGACATTGTTGGTGGTGTTACCCGACGAACTGTTGCGGCTTGCGGAGGCGTTGAGGTCGAGCGTCGGGTAGTGCCCGCCACGCTGGATTTCGATCGTGCGCTTGGCTACTTCAGCCGCAGCTTCCTGGGCCTTGACCGCATAGTTGCCGCTCTCGGCGGCGTTGACCCACTTGTCGATCTGCGCCGGCTGTGGCGGCGGAATTGCCACGTCCGTACGCAGCGGCGACAACACGCCGGCCGGCTTGCCGATGATCAAAAGCAGCGCCGTGCGCTTGACTTCGAGGTCGTTCTGCGCGGCCAATTCCTCGGCGATCACCAGGTCGAAGCGCGACTGCGCCTCGTTGGTGTCGACAATGGTCGAGGTGCCGACCTCGAAATTGCGCTTGGCCTGGGCCAACTGTTCCGAAATGGCGGTCTTTTTCGCCTGCGCCACCGTCAGGCTGTCCTGGGCGTTGAGGATGTCGAAGTAGGCTTGCGCCACGCGCACAGAAAGGTCCTGTCCGGCTTGCGCAAACTGGGCTTCGGACTGCATCACGGCCAGCTTGGATTGCTCGTAGGTCTGCCAGTTGGTCCAGCGGAACAGCGGCTGGGACAGCGTGATCGAATAGCCGTTGGTGTTGAATGTGCGGGTACCGGCCGGAAACGCAGTAGGCGAACGGAAGGTCACGTTGGCTTCGTTGCGTGTGGTGTTGAGCGTGGCACCGACAGTGGGCAAAAGGCCGGCCAACGCTTGCGGCAGCACTTCGCGGCCGGCTTCGAGGGTCGATCTGGCGCTTGCGTAGGTGGCGTCGTTGGCTAGCGCGTCCTTGAAGATCGCCAACAGGTCGGCACCCCAGACCGAGGGGCTGAAGACGGCAATGGCAGCGAGTGCCAGAGTCATTTTCGTCGCGCTCAGGTGTTTCATAAAAGTCAATCCTTTCAATTGCTTATAGCATTTTTGTGCGAAGATTCTTGCACAAATTGCGGAGCCAACCAAAAAGTTTTGGCGAACTTCCACAAAGTCTTGTGATCTTGCTCAATAGCGCGGGATGCCGGCGTCGATTTCGCGCGACCAGGCATCGATCCCGCCGGCCAGGTTATGTACTTTCAGTCCCTGACGTTCGAGGAACAGGGCGACTTGCATGCTGCGTGCCCCATGATGGCAGATGGCAACGATTTCGCGCTCGCCATCAAGTTCGGCCAGGCGTGCCGGAATCTGCTGCATCGGAATATGGGTCGCGGACGGCAAGCTGGCGGTTTGTACCTCCCAGGCTTCGCGCACGTCGAGCAACAAAGGCTGCGGCCGCTCGGGCTGTGCCAGCCACTGGGCCAGTTCCTTGACACCAAGTTGGTTCATCTGTGGTCGACAATTGTTTCAAATGGTTGTTGCAAACACGCAACAATTCTTTTGCTCTAGAACTTGAAACGCTGCGGTTGCGCCGCGTTCGCAAGTGGTGCCAGGTTGGTTTCGAAAAGCGTCACGCTGGCCTGCGTGCCATCGGTCGCCCTGGTGATCAGGCGCGCAGCCATGACCGGTGCATCGCCCACCACGGCAAACAGGCGTCCGCCTGGTTTCAACTGCTGCATCAGGGCCGGCGGCAGTACCGGCGTGGAGCCGCCCAGAACGATGATGTCGTACATCTCGGATCCGAAACCTTGTGCACCGTCGCCTTCGACTACGCGTGCGTTGACCACGCCGGCCGAGCGCAGGTTCTTGGTGGCGAACAGCGCCACTCCGGGCGCGATCTCGACTGTGGTCACCGAGCGGCAGCGGTGCGCCAGCAACGCCGCAAAGTAGCCCGAGCCGGCGCCGATTTCAAGGGCGCTATCGTGCGCCCTGGGCACGAGTTCCTGCAACACGCGCGCTTCGAGCTTGGGGGCCCACATATGAGCGCCGGCCGCACCCGCCCCACCAACGTCCTTGAGCGGGATTTCCAGATCCGTGAAGGCCAGCAGGCGATGCGCCGGCGGCACGAAGGCCTCGCGCTTGACCACGCCCAGCAGATCGAGCACATCCTGATCGAGCACCTCCCAGGTACGGATTTGCTGCTCGATCATGTTGAAGCGGGCGGTGGCAATGTCGAACTGCATGTTCATTGGAACTCTCGGCGTAGCAGGAAAAGAAAGCGCATGGGCGGTCAAAGTTTAACAGTCGCGCGCCGGCTCGGCGCCAGCAGCAAAACGCGATTCGGCCGAGGCCGCCGGTAACAGGCGAGGGCTCACGGCAGCGGCTCGCCAGCGGGCGCGTCAGGCACGACTACCGGCAGCTGCTTGCGCGTACGCAGCCAGGTGGCCAGATCGTCCAGGAAGGTGTACACCACCGGCACCACCACCAGAGTCAGGAGCGATGATGTGATGACCCCGCCAATCACCGCCTGGCCCATCGGGGCGCGCTGTTCGGAGCCTTCGGCCAAGCCCAGCGCCAGCGGCAGCATGCCGAAGATCATCGCCAGGGTAGTCATCAGGATCGGGCGCAGGCGCACGTGCGCGGCCTCCAGGATCGCCGCGCCGCGCTCCATGCCGTGACTGCGTGCCTGGTTGACGAAGTCGATCAACAGGATCGCGTTCTTGGTCACCAGCCCCATCAGCATGATGACGCCGATCACCGAAAACAGGTTGAGCGTGCTGCGGAAAAACAAGAGTGCGAGGAACACGCCGATGAGTGTCAGCGGCAACGATGACATGATGGCGATCGGCTGCAGAAAACTCGCGAACTGCGACGCCAGGATCATGTAGATGAAAATGATCGCCAGCAGCAGGGCGGTGAGCGCGAAGCCGAACGATTCCTTCATGTCCTTGGTCGAGCCGCCCATCACATATCGGTAGCCGGGCTTCCATTCGACGCCGTCGAGCGCAGCCTGTATCTCGCGACCGACGTCGCCCGACGAGCGCCCGTACACATTGGCGTCGAGCTGCACTTCGCGCGTCAGGTTCTTGCGGTTGATCTGGCTGGAACCGCCGGTGGCGCGGAAATCCGCGATCTGGCGCAGGGCCACCATGCGCGGCATGCCGTCTGTGCCTGCTTGCGCGCTCTGGATCATGATGCGATCCAGATCCGACACGGTCTGCCGGTCCGATGGCGCCAGCCGCACCTTGACATCGTAGTTCTCGCCGTCGGGCGCCTTCCAGGTACTGACCGCTTCGCCGGCCAGAAGCGGCCGCAGGGCAGCGCCGATTTGCGCCACGCCGACGCCCAGGTCGGACGCCAGTTCGCGCCGCACCTCGATGCCGATGGTGGGCTTGTCGGGCTTTTGCGAGGAATCCAGGTCGACCAAGCCGGGAATCCTCTTGAGTCGTTCCTGCGCCAACTGCGAATAGCGATCGAGTTCGGCCAGATCCTGGCCCTGCAGGCTGACGATCAATACCTTGGTGCCACCCACGGCGTTGGATACGCCCACATGAGTGACGGTAATGCCGGCAATGCGCGCCAGGCGCTCGCGCAGCGGCTGGGTCATCACATGCTGCGAGCGCGTGCGCTCCTTGCGCGGCTTGAGCTTCACATACACGCTCGCGTAGTTCTTGCCCAGCGTGGTGCCGGTATTGATGGTGGTGTAGGTGTACAGAACCTCGGGCAGCTCGCGCAAGGCGGCATCGACCTGGCGCGCCTTGGCCTCGGTGAGCTCGATCGATGAACCGACCGCGGTCTGGAAGTTGACCGAGGTTTCCGAAAAGTCCGCCTGCGGCACGAATTCCGTTCCCAACAGGGGCACCAGGGCGAAGCTGCCCAGGAAGATCGCTGCGGCCGCTCCCAGGGTTGCGAGTCGATGCCGTAGCGACCAGGCCAACATGCGCTGGTACAGGCGCGAAATCGCCTGGACTGCGCGGTCGAATGCGGCAAGCAGCTTGCCGATCGGCCCCCTCGGCGGGCCGTGCTTGGGCGGGTCGGGCCAGATCGACGAGAGCATCGGATCGAGCGTGAACGAAACAAACATCGACACCAGCACCGCAGCCACCACGGTGATGCCAAGGGAGTAGAAGAAGCGCCCGATGATGCCGCCCATGAAGCCGACCGGCAGGAACACCGCGACGATCGTCATGGTGGTGGCAAACACCGCCAGGCCGATTTCGCGCGTGCCTTCCATTGCCGCGGTGCGGTGATCCTTTCCCATTGCGGTGTGGCGCACGATGTTCTCGCGCACCACGATCGCGTCATCGATCAAAAGGCCGACCGAGAGCGACAGCGCCATCAGGCTGATCATGTTGATGGTGACGTTGGCCAGGTCCATGAAGAAGAACGTGGCGACGATCGCGATCGGCAAGGTGAGCCCGGTGATCACCGTGGAACGCCAGGAATTGAGGAACAGGAAGACGATCAAAATCGTCAGGGCCGCTCCCTCGAGCATGGTGCGGCGCACGTTGTCGACCCCGGTCTTGATCGGAATCGAGGCGTCCTTGATCAGGCTGATCCGTACATCCGGCGGCAACTCGCGCTGCATCGCAGTGATCGCCTGCTTGACCGCATCGCCGACCTCGATGGTGTTCTGTCCCTGGGCCTTGAGGATGTCGAGCGCGATCACCCGCCGGCCGTCATACAGGGCCACGCTTTCCTGCTCTTCCTGGCCGTCGACCACGCGTGCGACCTCGCGCAGATACACAGGCTGGCTGCCGGCCGATCCGCGGCGGGCGACGATGATGCGATTGAAATCGTCGACCGACTTGAGCCGGCCCTTGATGGCAACCACCTGCTCGCGTTCCTGCGAGCGGATGGCGCCTGCCGGCAGTTCCTGGTTCTCGTTGCGAATGGCGTTCATCACCTGGTCCACGCCGATCCCCAGCGACTCCAGTTCGGCGGGCTTGAGGAATACCTGCACTTCGCGCTTGACACTGCCCACCAGGGTTACCGAGCCCACGCCGCGCACGTTTTCGATGCGTTTCTTGATCAACTGGTCGGCGAGAGTGGTGAGGTCGCGCGCCTGGCGCGAGTCGGACGAAACACTCAGGGAGACAATCGGCCGGTCGGAGGGGTCGAAGCGCGAAATGCGCGGTTCCCTGACCTCCTTGCGAAAGCCGACCTTGACGAGTGCGATCTTTTCGCGCACGTCCTGCGCCGCCTTGGCCGGGTCGATGGAAAGGTCGAACTCGACAATCACCACCGACTGGCCTTCGTACGAGCGCGACGACAGGTTGTTGATCCCCGAGACGGTATTGACCGCTTCCTCGATCGGTCGGGTGATGTCGCTTTCAACCGATTCGGGCGCCGCGCCCGGGTATTCGGTGGTGATCACTACCACCGGAAAACTGATCTCGGGAAACTGGTCGACGCGCAGGCGCTGATACGAAAAAATGCCCAGCACCACCAGCGCGGCCATCATCATGGTCGCCAGTACCGGGTTGTTGATGCTGATGCGGGTGAAAAACATGGCGCGCGGCCTATTGCTTCGCGCTGGCAGGCGCGGGTTCGGTCTTGGCGGGGGCGGTCCTGGCCGGCTCGGTTGCGCCGCTGGCATTGGTGATGCGCACCTCGATGCCTGGAATCAGTGTGCCCAGGTTGCTCTTGATCACCCGCACGCCCGCGTCCAGTCCCTGCGTGACTTCGGCCCAGGCCTCATCTTCGTTGCGGGCGCCGACCTTGATGGGCAAGCGTGCCAGGCGGCCATCCTTGATTGCGTAGACCACGGTGTCGCCACGCTCCTCGCGTAGCGCAGCGATCGGCACCGCCACCACCGCATCGCTGCGCGAAAGCGTCAGGTTGCCCTTGGCGAACATGCCGCCCTTGAGCGTGCCGTCGGAGTTCGGCATATCGATATAGACCAGGATCGAGCGCGAGCCAGCGGCCGCCTGCGGCGCAATCCGCGCGACCTTGCCCTTGAAGAGGCGATCGCTGAAACCTTCCACGCGAAACGCCACTTCCTGACCGACGGCAACGCTCGGAATTTCGCTGGCCGGTACCGCCGCTTCGAGTTCCAGGCGCGACAGGTCAACCAGATTGAGCAATTTCATGTCGATCGCGGCACGATCGCCCAACTGGGCGGTGCGCTCGGCGATCATGCCGGCCCAGGGTGCGCGCAGGATAGTGTCATCGAGAGACTTTCTTGCCAGGGCGACATTCGCTTCGGCCGCCTTGACCTGCTCCAGCGCCACCGAGGAATTTGCCAGGGTGTTGTCGTAGGCTTGTTGCGAGATGAAATTCTTGCGCAGCAACTCCTCGTTGTTCTTGCGCGTGCGTTCGTTGTTTTCCCAGGTCGCCCGGCTGCCCGCCAGGGCAGCCATGCGTTCGTCGAGTCGCGCCCGATACTCGGCCGGATTGATGCGCGCGAGCACCTGCCCGCTCTTGACCGTCTCGCCTTCCTTGACCTGCAATTCCAGCACTTCGCCTGCAACCTTGGCGCGTACAAAGGCCTGGCGAATCGGCCGCAGTTGGCCGGTAAGAGGCAACTCGCGTCGCACTTCGCGGGTCTCGGAGGCGCCCAGATCGGTCGGTGCAACTTCCATCACTGTCGGCGCCACCGGCGCGACCGGGCCGCCGGCTTTGGCGGCTTGCGCTGCCTTGGCCACGCCGCGGGCAGGGTCCTGGTCCGGTTTTGGCTGCAGGCGCTTGCCCACCATTACGCCGCCCGCGCCGACAGCAGCCAACAACACAAGGGATAGAACGATGGTGCGTGCTTTCATGCTGCTTTCCGGGTTGGCTTGTCTGCGCTGGCTTGTGCGGTTTCCGCAGCCAGTCCGCGCGTGAGGATATCAATGTGCGTTTCCAGCAGAGCCGGCGCATCCAGGAGGGTCGGCAGGATGTCGCATACCGCATGGGCGAAACCATGTCGCCAGGCGCTGATAAGCAGGAACGGTGCCGCCAGCAGGTGCGCGACCTGGGCCGGGTCGACCGCTCTGAACTCGCCGCGCAGAATACCGCGCTCGATGATGCGCGACATCGTCGCCTGCCCCGGCAGGACCACTTCTTCAATGTAAAAGCGTCCTATATCGGGAAAATTGGCCGCTTCCGCGAGCATCAGTTTCGGAATGCCCGAGAGAGCAGTTGCGCCGATGCGTTCCCACCAGCCGCGCACAAAAATGCGCAACAACTCGGCCGATGAGCCGTTGAAGCTGTCGATCATGTCGCGCGCTTCGGTCAAAGGGGAAACCAGGCCTACACGCACGACGGCCTTGAACAGGTCTTCCTTGTTGGCGTAATAGAGGTACAGCGTGCCTTTCGAGACCCCGGCGCGTGCCGCGACCGCGTCCAGCCGGGTTCCGGCAAAGCCGCGCTCGGTGAATATTTCGAGGGCGGCCGCCAGCAACTCGGCCGGTCGCGCATCCTTGCGGCGTTGCCAGCGAGGCTCGCTCGAAGCAGTGTCGAGAGGCATCGGGAAGTGATGGAAATTTAATAACTGACTGGTCAGTAATATATGGCAGAAAGCACGGCCGGTCAAATACCCATGCTGCCGGTGTCATTGCAAAGCGCGCACGCATGGATTAGTGTCGCAACTTCGCTGGGGGTCCTGGTCGTGTTCGCGGCCGGGTGAGAGAAACCCTTGGAACCTGATGCGGATAATGCCGCCGCAGGGAAGCGCTGAAGTTTCCGGCACACGCCTTCTTCCGCCTTCCCTGCGCCCGATTGTTCAAGCGCACCGTCCATTCCCGATTTGTGGGGGTGGTTTTGAAGAAGGAAGACTCAAATGAATGCCAATCCCAAGTTTATGGCTGCTACCGCTTCGGTGGATGAAGCTGCCATCGTTGCCTTGCCGAATTCGCGCAAGGTCTATATCCAGGGTAGCCGGCCGGACATTCGCGTGCCGATGCGCGGCATTACCCAGGCGGATACGCCCAGCATGTTCGGTGGCGAGCCCAATCCGCCGGTGTTCGTCTATGACTGTTCGGGCCCGTACACCGATCCGGCGGCCCGGATCGACATCCGCTCGGGCCTTGCCCCGGTGCGCCAGGCGTGGATCGAGGAGCGCGCCGATACCGA
>CAYYFR010000180.1:0-11740 GCA_964470865.1 uncultured Burkholderiales bacterium
GGACCAGAAAGCCGGCGGCGAGAATCAGCGCGACACGCATCGCCGCATTCCGACCGACCCACCATGCAAAGCCGCCGTGGCATATCGTGCAGAAGTCATGCGTACAAGCTTACACGCCCGTGTCGCGGGTCGCGCCAGGCCAGGGTTGCCGCATTTCGGGTAGGGACCACCTGTCAAGCGGCCTCGCGACGCGCCGCCAGGAATATCCCGCCCGGCAGCAGCGCCATCCCGGCCAGCTTGACCGCCCCCACCGCTTGGTCGTCGCGTCGTCGAGATTGCCGGCTGCGGCCATACGCCGCCGCTCAACCTGCCGGCGCAAGTCGGGCTTGTCGCAGCTTTCCTGAACTTACAGCGCGAGAGGCGGCGAGCGGCAGCGCCCGGCCCAGCGCTTGAACACTCAGGCGGCAATGGCGTCAGGTGTGACGGCATTGGCCGCTTGCGGTCGCAAATACACCCCCTGACGCAACAGCGCCGCCTGCAACGCCGCCACATCGACCGCACGCGGCTCGACCTTGTGGGCCACCGCCAGGGCGGCGGCGACACCAGCGGCCTGGCCGGTGATCCAGCATTGTGGAATCTCGCGCATGAAACCATGCGAATTGCGGTCGCACGAAATGTGGCGGCCGCAGGCAAGCAGGCCATCCAGGCGTGCCGGCACCAGCGCGCCGTAGGGGATAGAGATATTGGGGAACTTGGGAGAGACTGCGGGCGAGACGCCGATCTCGTCGGCGAATGCCGTGCCGCGCGGCCAGTGGGCGCGCAGCACCGCGCCCGTGCCCTTCAGGCGGCGCGTGTGGCGCACCCCGATCTGCGGTGCCGAGAGCATCAGGAATGCATTCTCGAAGCCCGGTGCGTAGCGCCGGAAGAAACCCAGGTGCGCGTCCATCGCGCGATGCGAGCGCACTTCGACCGCAGTCAGATCATCGATATCGAGGCCGGAGTAACCGGACTGGCGCGGACCCATGAAAAGCGCGATGTCGCGGCGCCATGCCACAAACGGGCGCTCGAACAGCGTCAGCTCGGCGCGGCCGCGCGCCATGAACGCGGCGTGTGCCTCGGGCTGGCCGGTCTTGAAATCGATCCAGCGCTCCATGTCGACCCCACCGAAGAGCCAGGCGGTGTTCATGCAATGGTGAATGTCGCCTGCCTCGATGTCGTCTTCGAAAGCGGCGCCCGCGCGGGCGAACAGGTCACCGTCGCCGGTGGCGTCGATCACCACTTTCGCCATCAGCGCCATGCGCCCTTCCTTGCTCTCGAAGGTCACCCCGCGCACCGCGCCGTTCTCGATGATCGGCAGGCAGGCCCAGGAGTGATACACAAGTTTGACGCCGCGCTCGAGCACGATCTCCTGCGACAAGAGCTTCAAGCGCTCCGGATCGATGGTCGGCGACCAGGTCACCACGCCGTGATAGGCGGCGGTGCGCTGCGCCCAGTGCGCCGCGCGCGCTGCATCCTGCGAGCCCCACTCGTAGCGCGCCGGCCCGGCCACGGCCTCCGGCGGCAGGCGCGCGAACAGTTCCTCGGCAAAACCGCGGATCACCAGCTGACCGGACCAATCACTCATGCGGTCGATCCAGATAACCAGGCCGCCAGTGGACAGGCCACCCAAGTGGTTGTAGCGCTCCAGCAGCACCACGTCGGCGCCTTCCCGTGCTGCGGCCGCAGCGGCCGCCGTGCCGGACGGGCCGCCGCCCACCACCAGCACGTCGCAACGGCGGTAGACCGGCAGGGTACGCCCGGACTCGAACCATTCACCGGCCGGCTGACGCGCCTCGCGCGCCTCCTGCTCGTCGAAGATGTCGGAGTTGAGAATGCGTTCGTCGCTGATTTCGACTTTTCTCATGTGCGAACCTGCGGAATTGGGCGGAACGCAAAATGATAACGGATGGGTGCGCCACGCGCGATCCTGCAACGGCCGGTGTCTACGGCCGGCCCCTGCCGTTGTCGAAACTCCAGCCAGGCTTGCGTTCAGGCGCCGCCCTGCTGCCACGCAAGTCGGCTAGCTTGCGGCTACGCCTGCTGCCGCAGTGCGCGGGTTCGACTTGCGCGCACGATTGAGCCGCACCGCAAGGATGGTATAGGCCAGGATCAGCAGGGAGGCTACAACCCCTGCAGTGATGTACCACTGCTGGCGCCCGTTGAACGGCTTGAACACCTCATCCTCGCGCCGGCTCACCGCCACCGCCAGCGGGTATTCAGCGAGCTTGCGATAGCTCATGTGGCGCGCCGGGCCTGCGCCGGGCGAGAACTGACGGAATGAGCCGACGTCGCCCAGGCGCATGTGTTCGGCCAGCAGGGATCCGCTGATATTCTCACCGACTTTCGCGACCCCAGGCGCCCGGCGTGCGCGCACGATGCCGTCGGTGCCGATCAGGTATGCCGCGCTGTCATGACCCAGATCGAGTTCGCTGTAGACGCGCGAAAAATACCCCGGGTCGATTGCAATCATCGCCACGCCGCCGAAGCTGCCGTCCGGTTTGTTGATGCGCCGTGTCAAATGAACCGACAAGGTTCCGGCGGCAGGCCCCGGTACTGGCGTGCCGACATGCAATTCGCCGGTGTCGCGCGCCGCATGCAGACTGAAATTTTCACTGCGGAAAAGGTCGCCGGGCGTGAAGTCCGGCGTGCTGCCTAGAAGGAGCGAGCCGTGCTCGTCGACGGCGCCTAGCTGGCTGAATACGCGGCCGACGACCAGGCTTCGCGCATAGTCACCGATTGCCAAGCGCCCGTCGGACTTCTCGTAGTGGCGCTTGAGCAGCAGCAGCGCCTGATCGGCACCCTTGAGGGTGCGCACGGTGTGCTCGGCCACCGCCCGCGTCAGGGTGGCATCGCTGCGGCGCAGGGTTTCCAGGGTCTCCTGGCGGTCGATTTCGAGCTGTGCCAGCGTACTCGACCAGACCAGGATGATGAGAATCAAGGCACAGGCGCCAATCACACTTGCGGGCCTGCGCGCGACAAAATCGGCAAGGCTTCTGCCGACCGAGGTGGCCTGTACACGGATGGTGGCGCCACCGGATTGCGGCAGCGTGAAAATTCTTGAGTGTGCGGACATGGCTTGATTTCCCGGTTTGGCATCGGGTTAACGGCCGTCCACAGTCAAGCTTGAGCGTCCGCCACTTGGCGGAAATCACACAGATCGGTTCGGCAGCACAAAAGTGTGAGCGCCCGCTTCACATATGAGTTCTGTCCGACAATGAATTGTTATCGTTTCGGGCTCGGCCGCAGCAGTTTCTGCGGTAACAGGCGCAGAGCCTGCGCGTTGCTCCGGGAAAAGCATTTCTCGGCCGCCGCGCGCCACGGCAACCACTCGTAGGCTACGTGTTCGGTCAACACGGGCACCACCGGTAACGGGATGGTCAGGCCGAAAACATGCTCGGTATTGTGGGTGACGCCGGGTGCATAGCGACTGACCCACCGTTTGTAGATTTCGTAGCGGTTGGTCAGGTTCCAGTCGATCAACTGGTGGCCTGCGGCTGCGGCGTCGATCCCGGTTTCTTCAAGAACCTCGCGCCGCGCGGTTTCGACCAATGCCTCGTTTTCATGATCCAGGCTGCCGGTCACGCTTTGCCAGAATCCAGGCGCGTTGCGCCGCTCAAGCAACAGCACCATAAGCTCGGGGGTGTGGATCACCACCAGTACCGATTCGGGAATCTTCCAGGTTGTCATCGCTTGCCGATCCGCGAATCAGGCAGGCACCCGGGTGCCGCGGGGTGTGCACGAATCGCGGATACGACAGCGGCGTGCCGATTGCGTCCCAGCGCCGTACGCCTGCTCACGCCGGGGCGTCGGGCGCCTGGCCGGACAGCAGCACCATGTCGATCATCGCGGTGTTGTTGACCAGATCGCGCAGTTCCTGGTATCCCGAGGCGGTGTGCGCAGCCATCGCCTGGGCACGCGACGGAAACTCCATGATCGAAAGGAAGGTGGGCGCCCAGTTGCCGGCGATTGTGGTGATGCTGTCGTTGAGTGCGAGGTAGCGCCCCTTGTGCTCGCGCACCCCGCGATCGATGCGGGTGCGGTGCTCCTCGAAGGCCGGCCGATTGATGATGCGGGTGTCGGCGATCGCATATACCGGATGCGCCATGCGCCCGGCAGAGCGCGCTTTGGATATCCCGTCGACGACGACGATATCGAACATGCCGCAATTGCCGCGCCTGATCTCAAGCTCGCGGTATTCCTCCGACGCCACCATCACATCGACATCGGCGCGCTCATCGAATTCGACCAGCAGCATGCGCGGTGGATGCCAGCCGCCCTGCACAATCTCCGGCTCCTGGCCGCGCGCCAGGAAACGCCCGTGGTGGCGCTTGATGCAGGCACGGAAGAGCAGCCGATACTCATTGTATTTGTCGCGGTTGATGACGCGAATGTCGGCGATCAGGAAAGCCGGCATGCTCAGGCTGCGCCAGCCGGGGCGGCGAGCGCGACAGGCCCGCCGCGTGACCTGGAAAATGTGGTCATTGTGCTCATCACCGGGCTAGTCTACGCAGGTTTGGCGTCGCAACCACAGGACCTTTGTCATGAAACTGCCAAAGACTCGGCTGGCCTTGCTGCGCCTGCCCGGCCGGGCGACTGCCTGCCCGCGAAGGCGGCCGGGCGCCACCGCGCCCGCCATACGAAGCCTGCTTCAAGCGGCCTGCGTGTTGCGCAAGCGGATATGCAGTTCACGCAACTGCTTTTCGTCAACTTCCGAAGGCGCCTGCGTCAACAGGCATTGCGCGCGCTGGGTCTTGGGAAAGGCAATCACGTCGCGGATCGACTCGGCGCCGGTCATCATGGCGACCACCCGATCCAGGCCGAAGGCGATGCCGCCGTGCGGCGGTGCGCCATACTTGAGCGCATCGAGCAGGAAGCCGAACTTGAGCTCTGCTTCCTCAGGCCCGATGCCGAGGGCGCGGAACACCTTGCTCTGCACTTCCTCGCGGTGAATCCGCACCGAACCGCCGCCCAGTTCCCAGCCGTTCAACACCATGTCATAGGCCTTGGCGATCGCCTTGCCCGGATCGCTTTCGAGGTAATCCTCGTGGCCGTCCTTGGGCGCGGTGAAGGGGTGATGCATGGCGTTCCAGCGGCCGCCCTCTTCGTCATGCTCGAACATCGGGAAGTCGACCACCCAAAGCGGTGTCCAGGCGGCGCCTGTGACGTGCCCTTTCTCGTGGCCGAGTTTCACGCGCAAGGCGCCCATGGCGTCGTTGACCACCTTGGCGGAATCGGCGCCGAAGAAAATCAGGTCGCCGGAGGCGGCCCTGGTACGCTCGATGATGGCGCCGAGCGCCTGCGGCGAAAGATTCTTCACAATCGGTGACTGCAATCCGCTTTCGTTCAATTGTGTGACGTCGTTGACCTTGATGTAAGCCAGACCCTTGGCACCGTAAATCCTGACGAAATCGGTGCAGGCGTCGATCTCGCCGCGCGTCAATGCGGCGCCTCCCGGAATCAGGAGGCCGACAACGCGCCCGCCGACGCTGTTGGCCGGGCCGCTGAACACCTTGAAGGCGACCTCCTTCATCACCTCGGTAAGCTCGGTGAACTCGAGCTTGACACGCAAATCGGGCTTGTCCGAACCATAACGCGCCATCGCCTCGGAAAACGCCATCACCGGGAGCGGATCGACCAGCTCCACCCCGATAACTTCCTTGAAAACCGAGCGCATCATGCCTTCGAAAATGCCGCGAATCTCGACCTCGGTCAAGAACGAGGTTTCGCAATCGATCTGGGTGAATTCGGGCTGGCGGTCGGCGCGCAGGTCTTCGTCGCGAAAGCATTTGGTGATCTGGTAATAGCGGTCGAAGCCGGACACCATCAACATCTGCTTGAACAACTGCGGCGACTGCGGCAACGCGAAGAACATGCCGTCATGCACACGCGAGGGCACCAGGTAGTCGCGCGCACCCTCGGGGGTGGAGCGGGTCAGCATCGGAGTCTCGATATCGATGAAGCCCTGCGCATCGAGATAGCGGCGCACCGCCATCGCCACCTTGTAGCGCAGCATCAGGTTTTTCTGCATCACCGGGCGCCGCAGGTCGATCACGCGATGCTCCAGGCGCACCATTTCGCCGAGATTGGTGTCGTCGATCTGGAACGGCGGCGTCACCGCGGCGTTGAGGATCTCGAGTTCCTCGGCCACCACCTCGATCTCGCCGCTGGCAAGCCTGGGGTTGACAAGCTTGGGCTCGCGCCGAATCACCCGCCCGGTCACGCGGATCACGTACTCGCCGCGGATCCGCTCGGCGGCGGCGAAAACGCTCGCACGATCAGGGTTGCACACCACCTGCACGATGCCCTCGCGGTCGCGCAGGTCGATGAAAATCACGCCGCCATGATCGCGCCGGGTATTGACCCAGCCCATGAGGGTGACGCTCTGGTCGAGGTGGCGGGCATCGATCCGCCCGCAGTAGTCGGTACGCATGTGAGTCGGCTTTCGCGAAAAATCATTGAGTCGGGGCGGCAGTCCCGGACTGACGACCATTAGGTCGGCGGCGCCACCACGCCCATCGAAACGATGTACTTGAGAGCGGCATCGACGCTCATGTTGAGTTCCACCACTTCACTCTTGCGCATCAGGAGAAAAAAGCCCGAAGTAGGGTTCGGCGTGGTCGGCACGTAGACGCTGACGTGTTCGCCGGGCAGGTGCTCGATCACGCCAGGCCCCGGCGCACCGGTGAGGAACGCAATGGTCCATGATCCCTGGCGCGGGTATTGCACCAGCACCGCCTTGCGAAACGCCTGCCCATTGGGCGAAAGAATGGTGTCGGAAACCTGCTTGACACTCGAATAGATGGTGCGAACGATCGGAATGCGCGCCAGCAACAGTTCCCACCAGCGCACCAGACGCTCGCCGATGAAATTGGCCGCCAGCACGCCGGTGCCAAGCACCAGCAACAACACGGCCAACAAACCAGCGCCGGGAATGTGGTGGCGCTCGATCACATCCGGAATCATCCATGCAGGCAGCACACCGTCCATGGTGGTGACCAGAAAGCGGATCAGCCACAGGGTGACCGCGAGCGGCACCCAGACCAGAAGGCCGGCGATGAAGTAGCGTTTCACGATGGTTGCGCGAGTGCGGGCAGCAGCGCTTACGCGGCTTTGGTAGCGCCGCCGCTGGAGGGCGCAGGCGTGGTCGGCGTTGCGGGCGCGCTGGTGGCAGCAGGCGTCGCGCTCTCAGAGGGCTTGCTGTCAGACTTGCTGTCAGACTTGCTTTCCGATTTACCTTCGGACTTGCCTTCCGACTTGCCTTCACTGACGGCTGAACTCTCGCCCGCCTTGCCGTCGGTGCCGCCTTCGGCAGGCTTCTTCGCGTCCTTTTTGCCGCCATCGCGAAAATCGGTGACATACCAGCCGCCACCCTTCAACTGGAACCCGGCGGCGGTGAGCTGCTTGGGAAAATTCTTCGAGCCACACGCCGGGCAGGTATCAATCAGCGCATCGCTCATTTTCTGCAGAAAGTCCTGCGCATGCCCGCAATCCTCACAACGGTAGGCATAAATCGGCATCACTTTTCTCCAAAAATACGTGGAAAATCAAAAGCCTTCGATTATAACCCAAATCAATGAAAACGCCGCTCAAGGAGCGGCGTTTTTTCCTGCCTTAGCTTCGAGAAGCGTAGGGCAGCGCCCGCGACTCTCGACCGGGCGAGCCGGCGCAAACCCGGAGTTGTTTACCACCGACGCTCAAAACGGAATATCGTCGTCCATGTCGTCGAAGTTGCCTGCCGGCTTCTTGGCCGGCGCAGGTTTCGCCGCGCCGCCACCGCCACCGCCCGCATAGGAGCGACCGCCGCCGCCATCGTCATCGGTTGCCGGCCCGCCCATGCCCTCGCGACTGCCGAGCATCTGCATCTGGTCGGCAATGATCTCGGTGGTGTAGCGATCCTGACCTTCCTTGTCCTGCCATTTGCGGGTACGGATGCGCCCTTCGATGTAGACCGAGCGCCCTTTTTTCAGGTATTGCCCGGCGATCTCGGCCAACTTGCCGAAAAAGGAAACGCGGTGCCATTCGGTGGCTTCCTTTTTCTCGCCGGTGGCCTTGTCTTTCCAGGTATCGGTGGTAGCCAGCGTGATGTTGGCGATAGCCGCGCCATCGGCGGTGTAGCGTACTTCGGGATCCTTGCCCAGATTGCCAACCAGAATGACTTTATTGACTGAGGCCATGCTTGAAATCTCCTTTGCGAGAATTCGCGCTCGCCGCACTACGCTTTAGCGGCTCACGCATCGAAAAAGCGGCGATGAACCAGAGGAACACCATCGCCGCACCAAAAACAAAAACCGACACAATGCCTGTATATTTTACCAGGTATCCGCCAAAAACGCCACCAGCCGCCAATCCGAGCGCCTGCGTCGTATTGTATACACCGAGCGCGGCGCCCCTGGCCGCAGCTGGCGCGAAGCGCGACACCAGAGCCGGCAACTGCGCTTCGAGAATATTGAACGCGACGAAGAATGCGAAAAGCAAGGCAGTGATCGACGCTACATGCCGGATGCCCGCAACAAATGCGAGTTGTGACACCAGCAGCAGGGCCACCGCCCCCAGCAATACAGTCTTGTTGCGCCCGTGCTTCTCGGCCCAGATGATGGGTGGCACCATCACTGCGAACGACAGCAGCAGCGCCGGCAAGTAAACCTTCCAGTGCGAATCCGGCGCCATGCCGCCGGATTCGACCAGGGCTGTGGGCACGACCACGAACATCGCCATCAGCACCATGTGCAGGCTGAAGATGCCAAGGTTCAGGCGCAGCAATTCCGGCGCCAGCACGGCACTTGCGAACGAGGGCCGTGCGCCCGTGGCTTGG
This sequence comes from uncultured Burkholderiales bacterium, assembly GCA_964470865.1. GTDB lineage: Bacteria > Pseudomonadota > Gammaproteobacteria > Burkholderiales > JAEUOS01 > JAEUOS01. The sequence continues at coordinate 8,792 of CAYYFR010000180.1, forward strand.
CCCGCGGGCGCCGCCGGAGCGGGCGGCACCACCCAGACCACCACCCCGATGGCCAGCACTGCCAGCACGCCGGTGACTGCAAAAATCCCGGACATGCCGATCGACACATAAAGAAGCGGCGCTGCCACCAGCGACAAGGCGAACATCAAGCCGATCGAAGCACCAATCAGCGCCATGGCCTTGCTGCGATGTTCATCACGCGTGAGGTCGGCAAGCAGTGCCGTGACGGCCGCCGAGATCGCGCCGGCGCCCTGCAGCGAGCGTCCCAGGAGCACCGTCCAGATGTCGCCGGGCAAGGCCGCCACCACGCTGCCGATGGCAAACAGCACGAGGCCAAAGACGATCACGGGTTTGCGGCCGAAGCGATCCGATGCCATGCCGAACGGTACCTGCAGGACGCCCTGGGTCAGGCCATAGATGCCGAGCACCCAGCCCACCAGGGCCAGATCAAAGCCGGGCAGGGTGCGCGCATGGATCGCGAACACCGGCAGGATCACGAACAGGCCCAGCATGCGCAGGGCGAAAATCGATGCCAGCGACAGCGCCGCGCGCAACTCAAGGGCGTTCATTGAACAGAAAAACGCGAGGGAAAGATGGGAATTAACGGTGTTGAAAGCGTAATCCGCTATAGTAGCAGGCTGGCTTTTCGCGCCCTCCGCCCAATCGACCTCAGACGCGCAGAAGCACCGGATTCCCGACCCGCAGGCCGTAACGCGCAAGGAACAACATCCGGGGACACGGGCGCGGCAACGCATCCGCCACCATCGCAAGGACCATGGCCGAAATTCGCATTCGCGGTGCCCGCACCCACAACCTGAAGAACATCAATCTCGATCTGCCGCGCGACAAGCTGATCGTGATCACCGGCCTGTCCGGTTCGGGCAAGAGTTCGCTCGCTTTCGACACCCTGTACGCCGAAGGCCAGCGCCGCTATGTGGAATCGCTTTCCGCCTATGCGCGCCAGTTCCTTCAGCTGATGGAAAAACCCGATGTGGATCTGATCGAGGGCCTGTCGCCGGCGATTTCGATCGAGCAGAAGGCCACCTCGCACAATCCGCGCTCGACCGTCGGCACCGTGACCGAGATCCACGACTACCTGCGTCTGCTGTACGCCCGCGTCGGCACCCCGTATTGCCCCGAGCACCGCCTGCCGCTGTCGGCACAGTCGGTGTCGCAAATGGTCGACCATGTATTGGCCCTGCCGGCCGATACGCGGGTGGCGATCGTAGCGCCGGTGGTGACCGACCGCAAGGGCGAATTCGGCGACCTGATCGACGACATGCGCGCCCAGGGCTTCGTGCGCCTGCGGGTGGACGGCAAGATGGTCGAGATCGACGCCGTGCCGACGCTCAAGAAAACCCACAAGCACTCGCTGGCGGTGGTGGTCGATCGCTTCAAGGTAGGCCCCGACCTGAAGCAGCGCATGGCGGAATCGTTCGAGACCAGCCTGCGTCTGGCCGAAGGGCGCGCCATCGCGCTGGAGCTCGACAGCGGCATCGAGCATTTGTTTTCGGCCAAGTTTTCCTGCCCTTCTTGCAGCTACTCGATCGCCGAACTCGAACCGCGCCTGTTTTCCTTCAACAACCCGATGGGCGCCTGCCCGAGTTGCGACGGGCTGGGCGTGGTGCAGTTTTTCGATCCCAAGCGGGTGGTGGCGTTTCCGCACCTCTCCCTGGCCTCGGGCGCGATCAAGGGCTGGGACCGGCGCAACCAGTTCTACTACCAGATGCTGCAGTCGCTGGCCTCGTTCTACGAGTTCGAGCTTGAAGTGCCGTTCGAGAAAATGTCGCAGAAGACCCAGAACCTGATCCTCGATGGTTCGGGCACCGAAGTGATCCCATTCCACTATGTCAACGAACGCGGCCGCACGGTGGTGCGCGAGCACGTGTTCGAAGGCGTGATCCCGAATCTGGAACGGCGCTACAAGGAAACCGATTCCCTGGTGGTGCGCGAGGAACTGGCCAAGTATGTGAGCAACAAGAGCTGCCCGGAATGCGACGGCAGTCGCCTGCGCCAGGAGGCGCGCAACGTGCTGGTCGGTGGCGAAGCCATCTATACCGTTTCAGGAAAGTCACTCAAGGAGGGGCTGGGTTTCTTCAAGGCGCTGGCCCTGACCGGCGCCAAGGCGCAGATCGCCGATCGCATCGTCAAGGAAATCGCCAGCCGCATGACCTTCTTGAACGACGTCGGTCTCGAATACCTGTCGCTGGATCGCTCCGCCGAAACGCTTTCGGGCGGCGAATCGCAGCGCATCCGCCTGGCCTCGCAGATCGGCTCGGGTCTCACCGGCGTGATGTATGTGCTGGACGAACCGTCGATCGGCCTGCACCAGCGCGATAACGACCGCCTGCTGAAAACCCTGCGCCATCTGCGCGACCTGGGCAACACCGTGATCGTGGTCGAACACGACGAAGACGCGATCATGTCGGCCGACTATGTGGTTGACATCGGCCCCGGCGCCGGCGTGCACGGCGGCGAGATCGTGGCGCAAGGCACACCTGCGGAGATCCTGCGCAATGCCGACAGCCTGACCGGCGCCTTCCTGTCCGGCCGGCGCGCCATCAAGGTGCCGGCCAAGCGCAGCAAGCCCGATCCCAAGCGCATGCTCAAGGTGGCCGGTGCCAGCGGCAACAATTTGAAGAGCGTCACCCTCGACCTGCCGGTCGGCCTCATGACCTGCATCACCGGCGTGTCGGGCTCGGGCAAGTCCACCCTCATCAACGACACTTTGTACAACGCGGTCGCCCACCATCTGTACGGCTCCTCCACACCGGCGGCCGAACACGAGCGCATCAGCGGCCTGGAGCATTTCGACAAGGTGATCGCGGTCGACCAGTCGCCGATCGGGCGCACGCCACGTTCCAATCCGGCCACCTACACCGGGCTCTTCACGCCGATTCGTGATCTGTTCGCCCAGGCCACCGCCTCGCGCGAACGCGGCTACGAGCC
>CAYYFR010000181.1:0-11734 GCA_964470865.1 uncultured Burkholderiales bacterium
TGAGTGTTCACGAGTGCTGCGAGGCTTTCTCGAACGAACCGGCAATTCGGCAGAGTATTAGGGCGGCATCATTTCACGACACCGTCGCGCCGGTCCGGCGCGCTGAGCGTTGCGGTTCGGGGCGGCGGTGGGTCAAACGGGGTCGGAATCCGGTTTTGAGCGATCAAAGGGGGAGACGCTCTCACCAAACGGTTTAGCGTTTTTTTACTCTGAAGGCGGGCAATATTGACAGGATCAAAAGGGCCGCAGGATCAAAGGTGCCGCGGTCGAATGCTATTTCGCAATCGGGCAACGGCCAGCGTCAGTCTCCCGGTACGTCGAGTTGCAGGCTTCACGCGAATCTCGATGTCGTAGCCGATGCGATTCAAGCAGTCCATCAGCTTGCGTTCTGAAAGATTCGTGAAGTCGCCGCGAAACAGGGCAGACACTTTGGGTTGGGTCAGTCCCATCCGTCCAGCCGCTTCCGCCTGAGTCAGGCCAAGGCGCTTGATCGCCGTGACGATCTCGACTACCAGTCCGGACTTGATCTTGAGTTTGTCGGCGTCGGGCAGACCCAAGTCGGCAAAGACGTTGCCGGAACTGGTTTCAACTTCGATGCCATCGACGATGCGCTTTTTCATTGGTTCAGGTCCTTCGCGATTTTTTCGGCCACCTTCAGGCGGGCGCGGATGATGTCCATGTCTTCCTTTGGCGTGGCGATGCCATGTTTGCTTTTCTTCTGGAAACAATGCAGCACAAACACGGCCTCGGCGAACCGGATGGTGTAGACGGCGCGATAGGTGCCGCCAATATCGTCTTCCACCACTTCCAGCACGCCGGCGCCGCCGAACCCTTTGAGCACTTTCGCGGCGGCGTGGGTTTGGCCGCGTTGGGCGAAGTCCAGGGTGTGGCCAAAGAACTTTCTCGCCAACACCGGCAGAGCCATCAGGTCGCGCTTGCTGCTGCCGACCCAGATGACGCGCCTTTCGGTTGATTTCGACATTGAGCGCAGTATACCGGTTAAGGAATATTGTGGAATACGTGATTATCGGGATGACGGAAGGCCTGGCGCAGAGAACTAGCGGGAAGCTTCGGACCTGGTGTTTGTCGAAGCGTGCACATCCACCGATGGTTGGCGCACGATCGGCCCGTTGATACCCGACGGCTTTTTGGAAGCAAGAGCCGCACGAAAAGCACGGAATGCTTGGGCCGTTGGGTCTCATCTGACGTTGTAGCGCTGCGTGAGCAGCCTCGGCCCCATCGAACAAGACCGACTACTTGGGCTTTTCTTCAGGGGGAAGCGGCAAGGATTCATTGCCAAATCCCTTGGCAATGAGCATGGCCACCGACCTGTAGAACTTGGCATACTCATCGGGGGAGCCCGACACCGGCTTGTTCACAAGAAGAGGCCGAAGCAATTCTGCGTACTTCTCTTCGGCGCTCTTCTCTGGTTGCATCGCGTGAGTTCGAAAGAGTTTCCGGTGTTCGTAAAGTGACTTTGGTCATAGTGCCCTCGGCATATGGTCGTGCGGCCTCCCTTCGGTAGAATCCGCTCATCACAACAGGTGAGCATCCCATGGTTCAGCCAGCGAGGATCATTCTTGTCGATGACCATCCCTTCATCCTGGATGCGGCGAAGCTTGCCATCGAGATCGCGTGGCCTGGGGCAGAGGTGCGCGGTACGGGCTCCCTGGTCGCCGCTTTCGCTCTGATCGAAGGGGGCTGGACCCCAAGCTTGGCGATGATCGATCTCGGCATGCCCGGGCATGTCGGGCTGGATGCTCTGCTTTCGTTCCGTCAGCAGGTGCCGGACGTGCCGGTTGTGGTCTTCTCCGGGCTCGAATCCCGCGAACATGTCTTCATGGCAATTGAAAACGGCGCCATGGGTTTCATTCCGAAGAAGCTCGGGAAGTCCGACGTGCTTGCTGCCATCCAGAAGGTGATGCGTGGCGAGATATACGTGCCAAGGATACTTTTCCAGCCTGGTTCTCCGCTACGGCAGGAAGAGCTCCGTCGGGAGGCGGGGCCTGCCGCTCCCGCAACTTATTCCGACGCGGAGTGCGCGAAGGTTCGCGAAATGGTGGCTTTACTCACGCCGCGCCAACGTGAAGTCCTGGACCTGATGCTGCAGGGTTTCGCCAACAAAGTCATCGCCCGCCGCCTTGACATCGCTGAAGGCACCGTCAAAAACTACGTTAGCCACGTGCTTGACGCGCTTGGCGTGGCCACACGGGTCCAGGCGGTTCTCAAGGCGAGTGCCGCTGCCATTCGGGTAAGCCTGCATGATTGATGCGCCGACGATTCCCGGCAACGGGGCGTCCGCGCTGTTGCCTGCAGACTTCGGCCGGCGCTTGCGCCTTGAACAGTATCGCCTGCTTTTTCTGCAGTACCGGCGCGTAACGCTCCCTGCGATCTTCGTGACCCTCGGCGTTGCCTACGTTGTAAGCGGGCTGGTGCCGACGGGTTGGTTGCTGGCGTGGGCTGTCGTCAATGTTGTGATGCCCGTTATCCGCTGGTGGGGCTGCCGGAGCTATCTCGACACGACCGAGAAGATCGATCGCCATTTCAGGCAGGCTTCCTGGCTGGCATACACGGCATTCCTTCCCGGTATCTGGACCGGACTGGCGGCGCCGCTCTTCCTGCCCTGGCTTCCCACCACGGAACAGGCCTTGCTGACGATGATCATCGCATGCACGGTCGCCGCATCGTTGGCGTCGAGCGCGCCTTTCCCGCCCACCTTCTACGGCTACGGCAGCGTGATGCTGCTGATGTTGGCGGGTGCGTGGGCCTATTCGAGCGACGACCTTGGCTTGGTCATCGCAGCGTTGCTCGTAGTGCTTCTGATCATCCTCATCATTTTTGTGCGCGACAACGGCAAGATGGTGCGCGATTCGATTCGAATCCGTTTCGAGCGTGAGCCACTGCTGCAGGAGCAAAGGAGGCTTATCGATCTCTTGCAGGATGCGTCTGATGACGCTGACGCGGCGCGGCGCCATGCAGAGGAGGCCAATCGCGCCAAGTCCCGCTTCCTGGCCGCTGCAAGCCATGATCTCAGGCAGCCGCTGCACGCGATCTCGCTGCTTTCGGCGGTATTGGGCGAGGTGGCTCACGATTCCACCACAACGAGAATCGCGGAGCAGCTTTCGCGCTCGGTGGACTCCCTTGACCGCCTGTTTTCGGCAATCCTGGATCTTTCCAAGCTTGACGCTGGTGTCATTGTTCCCTCGCGGTCGAATGTGGAGCCTTCACTTGCCTACGCGCCGTTGTTGCGCGAGTACGAGGAGCGTGCGCGTGCCAAGCGGTTGGGCTGGCGCAGCGCCGTATCCGATGGCGTCGCGATACTGGATTTTGTGCTCGTCGAACTGATATTGCGGAATCTTCTCGACAACGCCATCAAGTACACGCCGGCGGGATCGGTATCGGTCGAGATCACTCATGCCGTAGATGCGTTGCATGTAACGGTGGCGGACACCGGACCGGGCATTGACGAGGCCGAACGCGAGCATGTCTTCGAGGAGTTCTATCAGATCAGGAACCCTGAGCGTGACAGGCGCAATGGCCTGGGTTTGGGGCTGGCCATCGTCAAGCGACTGGTCACGCTGCTCGGTGGCGCCATCACCCTCACGGCCAGTCCGAGTGGTGGAGCCTGTTTCTTCGTCAGCCTGCCGGCACCTGCGGTATCGGAAGTCGGCGAGCAGACCATTCCCCCGGCGGGAGACTACGAGCCGATCGACCTTGGCGGGATGGCCGTGCTCGTCATCGACGACGATCTCGAGGCGAGGGACGCAATGGTTCTCACTCTGCGGCATTGGCGCTGCGACGCACAGGACGCACGCAATGAAGTGGAAGCGCTTGCGGCCGCGAAGCGCGTGCCATTCGATTTCGTGATTTCCGACTTTCGTCTGACTCAAGGCGTCCTGGGAACCGACGTTCTGCGTGCGGTGTTGGCCAATTGCCCCGGTGCCGGGGGACTTCTCATTACCGGGGATATCGCGGTAGCCGAACTGGCGGCGATCCGCGAATCCGGGTATCCGCTGATGCACAAACCGGTGCATTACCGCAAGCTCAAGATGATGCTGCGGGAAGCGCGGCGCTAGCGGATGCAAATTTCGAGTCGTTCTTGAAGCGCTATCCCGGGGGGGGGGAGACAGATGAGATGGTTGTCCAAGTCCGTTGATGCACTTTATTCGGAGGTACTTGCAAAGCGGCCTTCGAATCGCCCTGACTTCGATGTCGTCGTGATCGGCTCGGGCTACGGAGGTGCGGTGGCGGCGGCTCGATTCTCGCGGGCCGGGCTACGGGTATGTGTTCTGGAGCGCGGTAGGGAATATCTCCCCGGTGAGTTTCCCAACCGGTTGGGCGATCTGGCAGGCCACGTGCGCTTCAGGCGCGCGGATTGGGGCAATCGGGTCGCCAACCCGCTGGGGCTGTTTGACATCAACCTGGGGGAGGACATCGCCACATTGACCGCCAATGCGCTGGGCGGCGGCAGCCAGATCAACGCGAACGTCGGGATTCGAGCCGACACCCGGGTTTTCGAGCGCCCCGAGTGGCCCAGTGCCTTCCGCTCCGACCCGCATTGCCTGGACGGCTACTACGAGGAGGCGGAGCGCTACCTGGGCATCAACCCGTATCCGCACCCTCGGCGCGCGCGCTTCTCCAGCCTCGCCAAGCTTGCCGAGGCGATAGGGGGCGTTGTCAAGGGCGAGGATTGGGATCACGAGGAGCCTGACGTTTCCTGTCGGCCGGCGCCGCTCGCGGTGACTTTCGGTGCTGTGTCGGGCCTGTCGGGCGCTGCCGGTTCGCACCAGCAGGGAGAGGTGCTGAAGAACCAGTTCGGCGTGGACCAAAGGGCCTGTATTGAATGCGGGGACTGTGTGACCGGCTGCAATCACTGGGCCAAGAACACGCTCAGCATGAACTACCTGCCGGACGCTGTGGCGCATGGTGCGCGGATCTACACCGGTGTGGCCGTTGTCGCTGTCGATCCACGCAAGCCCTCGCAACGCGCAGCCTCACGCGTCCGGCGCGGGCTGAATCCGGAGCGGGCTGGAAGTTCGATCTGGAAGCGCGTCTATATCCGGCGTGCGGAAGACTTGTATCGCTATGATGGCGACCCGGGTGCCGACCCGAATGTTCTGGAACCAACTGCGGTCAATGTTGAAAACCTGCGGTACGTGACCGCCCGCTATGTCGTGCTGGCGGGCGGCGCGGTCGGCAGTACGGAGATCCTGCTGCGTTCGAACGAGTTGCTTGACTTGAAAGTCTCGCCCGCACTGGGGATGGGGTTTTCCGCAAATGGCGACGCCCTGGGCTTTTGCACCTTGCAGGACGCCCCTGTCAATGGTACGGGGCTCGGCGGTCGCGAGCCTGAGCCTCGGCCTGCCATTCCGGTGGGCCCGACCATTACCGGCGTGATCGACGCGCGCACGCACGTTCCCGTGGAAAAGGGCGGGCTCATCGAAGATGGCGCGATACCTGGTGCCATCGCCAACCTGACGCGCGAATTGCTGGCCATGAGCGCGGGCTTCGCACAACTCAATCGCTGGGCTCCCCTGAAGGACGAGAAGGACAGGGCGGCACTTCATGCCGATTATCTGACCCATACCCAGACGCTGCTGCTGATCGGACACGATGACGCGGGCGGCGTCGTACGTCTCAAGGACGGTCACCCCTTTATTCGCTGGCCCGATGCCGGCAGGCAGTCAGGCCCGCGCCGCATGCACGGCCTTGCGAAATTGAGCCAAAAGCAGGGCGGCATTTATGTCAGCAGCCCGCTTTCCCATCTCTTGCCAGAATCCGTACGTTCCATCCTGAGCGGCCCGGAAATCGAAGGGATCGCCATGACCGTGCATCCGCTCGGAGGATGCCGCATGGGTGACGGTATCGAAACCGCAGTGGTTTCGCATCGCGGCGAAGTGTTCAGCAACGAAGGGGCGGGCAATGAAGGCGCGGGGATTTATCCGGGCTTTTTCGTTTGGGACGGTTCCATCATTCCGGGTTCATTGGGAGCCAACCCCTTCCTGACCATCACGGCTCTTGCCGAGCGGGCTGCAGATCTTTTCATTGCCGACCTGGCGCGCAAGAGGCTTGTGGAATCCGCGTGGCCGAGGCCTGTAGGAGCGATCAGTCAACCACTGCCGCGCTTCGATCCCCGGGTAATTCCGTTGCCACCCGATATAGATCCGGTGCCGGAACATCCCGAACCTGCGGCGTTCGTCTGGAACGAGACGATGCGTGGACGCATAAGCGGCCCTGATGGCGTGAACCGCAGCGCTGCGCTTTCCCTTTCCCTGACGATGCCGGATGTGACGGCGCTGGCCATGGATCCCCAACATCGGGTCGAAAGCGTGTCAGGTTTGTTGAGGGTCGCCGAAGTCGGAAGTGGTCGGGTCGAATTTGCATATCGGGTTGTATCGGGCGAGGTGGACCTGATGGTACCGGCCCAGGCGAGCCGGTTCTGGCGGGTTGCCACAGCGCCCTACCGTTATCTGCGCACCCTTGCGGTCTGGACCATCAAGAGGCGCACGGAATGGTCGAGCGCGATCCGCAAGTATCTGTTCCATTGGCCGATCGGGCGCGAATGGGCGAGCCGTTACTTCGACTACAAGCTGTCGCCGGGTGGGATAGCGGATGTCAAGCGCAGTCGCGAACCGGCCAGGCCTTTCGGCACGGCAAGTGCTTTTCGGGTGGTGGTGGACTTCCTGGTGCTGGTCAAGCACGCCAGCGAAGAGCGGGAAATGCAGTATCGGCTGTTGCTGGAGCGCCAGCATGTCATGCCCGGCGGGCGGGTGGCAGCGCCCGGCGCGGGCACCGCCGAAAGCCGCCGGTATGTTCTCGCGGGGCGCAAGAAATTCGGTTTCCGGCTTGGCGCAAACCTGTGGGACGATCTCACGGTGTTGGAACTGACATCCGGCGCGTGGCGGGGGCGTATGCGTCTGGATATTCGCCTCCTGGTCGACGAAGGCCGGCCGCAGCTTACGGGCGGGATCGACCTGTTCGGCGGGCTCGAGCGGATACTCGCTTTGCCGACGCTCCTGTTTCGCGCCATGTTGCCGATGTACCTGTGGGATTTGCGTGCGCCTTCGTGGCCTGCCTCGGTGGTGCCGCGAGACCTGCTACCCGGCCGCGTCGGCGAACTCGTTTTCGCGGAGGACGGGGGGGCGCCCTTGCCGACCGGGGCGCATCTGCGGATGGAACGCCATCGCATTATCGTCGCGGCGCGTCGGACAGACAGCCCGCTCATTCCCAAAGAAGCGGTGCTGCAGAGCCCTTGGGATCCCGCGACGTACTTTCCGGATCGGCGGAGTTTGCCGTTGCTGCTGACGCGCTATCAGTCCAACAAATCAGACAACGGCCACGCCGTCATCCTGTTGCACGGGTTCGCACAGTCGTCCCTGACGTTTGCCGCACCCACGGTCGAAGTCAATCTGGTGCAGTACCTGTGCGCGCAAGGGTATGACGTCTGGCTGCTCGACTATCGAACCAGCACCGCGCTTGCAAGCGCGCGGGAGTCGCATACGCTGGATCACTGCGCGACCATTGATTTGCCCGAGGCTGTCGAATACGTGCGCAAGAAGACCGGGCGGACAGCGTTCGGTGCGGACAGTCGCCTGCATGTCGTCGGGCACTGCATGGGAGCCGCCACAGCCGGTATGGCACTCCTGTCGGGTTCCCTGATAGCCGACTGGAGAAAACCAGTAGAGAAGTGTGCTCGCGACAAGAAATTGATCGACCGCATGGTGCTGATGCAGGTTCCGCCGCGAGTCATCGGTACCCAATACAGCCAGGCGCGGCGCGAGGTCGCGGCTTTCATTCGCGATACGCTGGGTTTGCGCGGAGTGTCGCTCAACGCCTCCGATGGCGACTCGGCAGCGTGGTCATTGCTGGATCGGGTATTCGCAACCTACCCCGATCCCGCAGACGGTCCGCGCGAAAGCTGCCCCGGAGAGGAAACGATATTTGAAGTGCGTCGCGACACTGCGACTTGCAAGCGCATCAGCTCGATCATCGGTCGACTCTACCTGCATGAGAACATCAATGATGCGACCCACAAGGCCCTCGATCTTTATTTCGGCTTTGGCAACGTGGACATCTTCACCCAGATCACAAAATTCTTCACTTACGAACAGTATGTCGATGCCAACGGCGCACCGCGCTACATGACGGCAGAAAATATCCGGAAATTCGGAGACCTCAGCATCCTGTTTTTGCATGGAAAGCAGAACTTCGTGTTTGAACCGCGCTCCGCGTGCGAATCCATGGAGCGTTTCAGCACGCTCAATCCCTGCGTTGGCTACAAATGCGCGGTGATCGACGGTTTTGCGCACTTCGACTGCCTGGTCGGTGAGGGACGCGGTCCCGCTTCTCAACTGGATCCACATGGCCGCTTCGCCTATCGACGAGTTTTTCCGGAAATCCACCAGCACCTTACTCGGGCGAGCGTAGAGCAGCGGAAAGAAGTCGCCATTGCCGTGGAGTCAGCGGTACCGGATTCGGCACCGATACGACGGAATCGGCCCAAACACTATCTGCCTGAACTGGGGCCCTTCATGGGCCCCCTTGGCAGGAGGGAATGCAACAGGTTGCAGGTTCGTTTATGGGCAGCACAGGATCTGTCGTTGGTGGCAACGCCGCCTTCCTACTTTATCTGGGCGAAGAGAAAGCCGGTGGCGCCGGGTGAACTCGAGACAGGTCATGTGCCGCCGCCGGAGTCAACCGGCTCCGAATCCGCGGTCGGCTGCGAAATTCCCGCAGAAGCGAAGCAGTCACCTATTGTCTTCGACCATTTGGCCTGGGTCGACGTACCCTTGGATGCGACGCGTGCGTTGAATCTGCGTGCCTTGTTCATGCATGGCGATTTGGCGATTAAGCCAGACACCGATGCGGACCAGGTCCGGGAGATCATGCGCAGGCATGGCCGCTATCAGGTCAAGTCCCGGTCCAAACGGCGCACGGAACTGCAGCCGCGATCTTCTCGATACAACCGGCGTGTACGATCAATCGCTGAAGCGACCCTGAGGCTGTCGGAAAAGCAGGTCATTGCATGGGCAGCGACTGAGCCGGTGCAGACGCGTTTTTATCTGGCGGCCTGCAGATATCCGGGTATGGCGCTAGATGAAGCGCGCTCGGATCAGCCTTTCGCGGAAATGTTGCATGGAGTTATCCGTGCGCCGCGTGACGGAAGGATCGTACCTTCGCTTCTATTGATGGCGGGAGACCAGATCTACGCGGACGCTCGTGCCGGTGTGTTCGATCTCCAAAGTGACCTTGAGCGATATCCGTCACGTTACCGCAAGGCATGGTCGAGCCGGAATTTCGCGGCACTCGGCAGGCGCATACCGATGGCCATGATTCTGGATGACCACGAAATCTCCAACGATTTCTCGATTGACGAAGTCGACCGCAGGTTGGAGCCGCGTGGCAAGGTGGAGCGCCGTATTCAATACGGCACCGCGTACTACAAGCAATTCCAGGAGGCTCTGGGGCCCGTCCCGGATGCGAATGGCCTGCGGTGCATGAAACTGGGTGGCTACCCGTTTGTATTGTTCGATTCAAGGCTCAAGAGGGAGCGTGCGGATTTTCTCAGCCCGGTGGCCAAGATGGTGAAACGGAACACTACCATTGGAGACATGGACCACCTGATCCAATGGCTTGCCGCTCAGCAGAGATCTTCTGGCAATGTACCGAAGTTCGTCGTCACGGGCAGTGTGCTGTTCCCCGGATTCGTCGACGCTGACGCGGATGAAAGCGCGATTCCCATGCCGGGCGGCAAAGATATCGCCCGCACAGACTCCTGGCAGGGGTTCCAGCGCGATCGGCACCTGCTTTTGCGTGCGATCGCAGTGCGCAGGATCGCTAACGTCGTTTTCCTGGGGGGCGACTACCACTGCGGTTTGGTGACCCGGATGGCCATTGAATCCCAGACCGGCGGGCCGACGCTGCAGGCGGCGTCGATCACTGCACCGGCGCTCTATGCGCCCATTCCGTTCGCGAATGCCCGGCCTCACGAAGTTATCCGGTGTGGGGTGGTCGAGGCATCAAGCGGCGTTACAGCCACCTATGAAACAGTTGCAAGTTCTGCCGACAGCAGTTTTGTGGACATCGAAATCTTCCCCACACAGAATGGCTGGACCATCAGACCATCGATGGCGGGGAGCGTGAACCCGCCAGCCGCATTCGAGATCCAGATGAAATAGAGGTGGGTGTCTTTCCGGGGAACGAACACCGGGCGATGGGGCACGCAATGGCCCCATCGCTTCTCCGAGGAGGACCTGCCTGTCTGCGTCGCGTTTGCGGGTATGACCCGGTCACATGACTTTCGTGCAATTGCGAATAACCGGCAACGGGTTCATCTTTCATCGGGCGCCGGGAGCTTGAGCTTTCGGTCAAGAATCCGCCCTGCGAAGCCCTTGTCGATGCCGATGCGGTGACGCAAAGCGGATCCGCCACAGGTTGGGGTGACCCGTTTTCCACAACATCGCGAAGGTATCGACATGTTCAATGACACACCGGATTGTGTTCTGCAGGTGCAAGAGGATCGCTCGTCACCATTTTCGGCCGGGCCATCCAATCAGCCGACGGCCCTGATTGACCTACTCACGGCATTGTGCGATGAGTTGGCTTTCGGCGCGGCGGTGGTGGATCGCTCGTGTCGGCTGATCTTCTCAAACTTGATGGCGCGCAGACTCCTGACGGGCGGCCATCATCTGTTCATGAATGGCGATCGGTTGCTCACGAGCTCTGCCAGTGATTCACAGTGTCTGGCGCGGATCGTTGAGCGCGCATGTGCGGGACGTCGGCAGTGGCATGAATTCAGTACCGCCGCATCGAGCTTGCATGTCGCTTTCGTTCCGCTCGCAGCCGGGAACGAGGGCGCGGCGGCGCTGGTTTTTGAGCGGCTATCCTTGAGTAGCGGAACGAGCGCCCATTTTTTCGCACGGTCACGAGGCCTGACGGCGACGGAGGAACGTCTCATGCAGGCGCTGTGTGAATCGGTGGATGTCGAGGAAGCCGCTTCCGCGCTCGGCATGCGAGTCAATACCGCACGCACGCATGTGAGGAGCATTCTCCAGAAGACCGGCGAGCGGTCGTTGCGCTCGCTGCTTCGCAAGATCGGCATGTTGCCGCCGGTTTCATCGCGCCTTGAGGTGCTATCGGAATCGCTATGGAACATGTTGCGTCCGGGACGCCCTGCCCCGGCCCGTGCGCATGCCGGGATTGCGTCCGGATTTCCTCACAACCTTTGAAAGTCACGATCACGGAAGACCTTCTTCGTCTTATCCGCAGCGGCCGCAACCTCGAAGCCATGACAAACATCGTGCGCTCCTGCTATGAACGCAGGCGTTCGACCTCACGCCGCGTCTGGCGCCAGTACGCCATCGAGAAGGCGCGCCACCCCGAGATCCTCAACTATGTTCATCGCTGCAAGATGACAAGCCGCGCGGCTATGCGGGGGATGCTGTGATGCTGGACCACATCTACGGTACCGGAGAAGGGCGCCTGGCACTGCATCCGGCAACTACCGATGGCCAGATTTACGCCTACACCGTCAATGCGCCCGCGCCCACGGCGGTGCGCTTTCGACGCGCCACACTGGCGCGTCTGATCGACGAGTCCGTCCTTGCCAGACCGGAAACCCGCGATGTTCCTGACGATCAGGCCGATCGCCCGGCCGATGGGATCAATGGTGGGATCAAGGTAACCGGTCAACCAGCGGAGTTGTTGCGCCGTGCAGCGAGATCGTATAGGTCGG
>CAYYFR010000182.1:0-11693 GCA_964470865.1 uncultured Burkholderiales bacterium
CCGTACCGGCTCGGCATCGACCGGCTTCCAGGCCAACCTGCTGGGTGCTACCACCCTGGGTTATGGCGCTGTTTCCGGCCAGAACGCAGCAAGCTGGTGCGGCGCTGGCGCCGTACTACCCACCCCACCTGCCGCCGGCGCCGCCTTGGCCGCCGCACCCGGCATGAACTCTACCTGTTTCAACCACGGCACCAACTTCGACCGTCGCGAGCGTGGCAGTGTCCAATGGTGGTCGCCCAACTGGAACGGCTTTGAGCTCAAGGCTTCCTACGGCGCCACCATGGACTCCAACCCCGTGACCGCCAGCAACACCCTCAGCGGCCGCAGTATCAAGCCCTACACCTGGGACTTGGCTGCCACCTACACCAATGGCCCCCTGGGCTTGGGCGTGACCTATGCGAAGCAAAAAGACCTGCTCGCCTATTCGGCTGGTTTGGCTGGCGGGTCAGGGGTGAACGGCACCGGCACCGGCGCGTGGAGCATTACCAGCGGCGCTGGCGCTGGCGCTACTTACGCCAGCGGTTCGGATGGCCGTGCATGGCGTATGGGCGGCCGTTACTCCTTCCCAATGGGCGGTGGCAGCAGCCTGGGCATCGGCGCAATGTGGGAATCGCTCAAGTGGACCATCAACTACAGTGGGGCTGCTTCTGTGGCCGACCTGACCGAGCTGAAAAAGACCGCATACCGTCTGCAGGGTAACTTCGTCACTGGCAATCACTTCTTTGGCCTGGAGTACACCCGCGCCAATGAGCTGAAAGGCAGCATCGGCGGCACCGCCGGCAACCAGTTCAACGGCGGCGGCACCGGTGCGCGTGGTTACATCCTGTCCTACAACTACATGATGTCCAAGCGTACGTCGGTCAGCCTGTACTACACCGCCGTCGACAACGACACCAACGCCAACTACTCGGGTCTCGTCTTCGGCGGCATCCCAACGGCTGCCGGCGCCAATCCCAGGTACTACGGCGCGTATGTGCGCCACGCGTTCTGATCTGGTTTAATCCAGTCAGTTCGAATCAAGCGGGCGCCTTCGGGCGCCCGTTTTTTTTCGGGTTTTTTTTAAGAGATGTGTGTTGCCGCAGGCGGCGGCGCCGCTCGCCTGCGGAGCTTCCTCGATGAAGCACTTGCGTCGCGAGTTCGCTGACCATGCGGCCATGGTACGGCCGTCGACGCAGGGGTTGGCATAGGGTCATCACGGTAGCGCCGGTTCTTTTTGCAAATCGGCCAGATCGTGGTGCCCGATGCGTGCCCGGTCGTTTCGTGCAAACAGGCAGGCAAATGGCGGGCGATTATTGCCCGCGCGGAGCTTTTCCTTTCCGGCGCAGTGCGCGTCGCCCGCCCCTTAAACGAGCAGCGTCAAGGCCATGTCAGATCACGACGGCTGAAAATCGCGCTTGAGTTCGATTCCGGGGCGCCTGTCGCGAGGCTACATGGTCA
Organism: uncultured Burkholderiales bacterium; assembly: GCA_964470865.1. Lineage (GTDB taxonomy): Bacteria > Pseudomonadota > Gammaproteobacteria > Burkholderiales > JAEUOS01 > JAEUOS01. The sequence goes on from CAYYFR010000182.1 coordinate 1,438, forward strand.
AGGTCAGGCTGCTTGCCAACATCTGGCGTCGTTGCGGCAGGCTTGCATGGCAAGCCGCTAGAAACTACCAGCATCGGCAACACCAAACACTGGCACCAAGGCTATCAGCGCGGCCTTCCCCTGGTTCGAGACCATTTCAGAAACCTGTTCAGAGTGCTATATTATTCTTTCGACAAGCGGAGGTTCCAGCAAATGGCACATGTGATCTTGGCGGAAACGTCTGCGAGTGTTTCCGAACTGAAAAAGAACCCGATGGCGACGGTTGCGGCCGGGGAAGGTTTTCCGGTGGCGATCCTGAACCGCAATGAGCCGGCGTTCTATTGCGTTCCGGCGAAGGCATTTGAAGCGCTGATGGACAAGCTGGAAGACATGGAGCTCAATTTGATTGCCGATGCGCGCTTGAAGGACGGCCAGTCGCTGGTGCGGGTAAAGCTGGATGACCTATAGGCTCAGTTTCCATCCCGATGCGCTGGCAGAGTGGCGCAAGCTGGATGCAACGGTGAGCGGGCAGTTCAAGAAGAAATTGACCGAGCGCTTGCAGCATCCGCATGTTCCTGCGGCAAGACTGGCGGGTTCACAAGATCGGTACAAGATCAAGCTGCGCAGTGTCGGGTACCGCCTGGTCTACGAAGTGCGGGACGTGGTGTTGCTGGTTATTGTGGTTGCGGTGGGCAAGCGCGAGCGCCAAGCGGTATATCGCGTGGCGGCGAAACGCTAGCGGCTTTCGACATTCGAAAGTTCGTTATCCAAAGTGTGCCGGCGCTTTTCAGAGGAGAACGCCCGCAGTCGGCGGAATTGGAAAGCCAGACGGTAAGGGTCATGGAGCCATGGGCCACAAAGCGCTGGACATGGTTGCCGACGGAAAAAAATCAGCCAAGGCGCCAGAGTCCGCGGCATTTTTCGCTGTGCTATTCTTTATCGCCCAACCACAAGCCTTGTCTCCGATGGGTTCGCGCCTCCCGATTGAAATCACCAGTGCAACTCCCGCGGCCATGGCCACGTTGTGGGAGGCATTGTGTGTCGACCCCCAGCTTGCCGACCTGCCTTACAAGGTCGAAACCAATGAACGGGGGCAATTGCTCATGAGCCCTGCAGGTACTTCCCACAGCCGCTGGCAGGCGCGAGTCACGCGCACCCTCGGATCGAAAGTCGATGCGGCCGGTCTGGGTGGCGAGGTGTTGACCGAGTGCGCGGTGCTTACCGCGCAAGGCATCAAGGTGCCGGACGTCGCATGGATATCCGCAGAAGCATGGAGCAGCCGCACCAACCAGAGTTTGCTGATGGTCGCCCCGGAGATCTGTATCGAGGTGATGTCGCCTTCGAACACGGCCGCCGAGATGGCGGATAAAGCCGCGCTTTACTTTGCCAGCGGTGCAAGCGAAGTCTGGATTCTCGACGTATCCGGACAGATGCGGTTTTTCCAGTCGCAAGGCGCGCTTGCCGCATCGAAGATCGTTCCAGGTTTTCCGGAAGTTCTAGCGCTTGCTTAGTTGTTGGTTCGCGACGGCTGGCGCGGGTGCATTGATTTTCCGAAATGCCGATGCGCATGGCAGCGCGATTTTTCAACAGCGCAAGCAACTCCGCGCCTATCGCTGCACGCAATATCGCCGCGACTATACCGATGGCGCACAAGCACCACCGGTACGCCGCCAACGATAAAAGCGCTCCAGAGTAAACAGCTATCCTGGATTGCCGTACAGGAGCAAAGCCATGTCCTTCGCCATTCGTGAACATGTCCGTGTCAGTGCGGATCGCAGCGTTCTGGTGCGGCATGCAGCGCTGCCGCCCGGCGCAGCGGTCGAGGTGATCGTCATGCTGGAGCAAGCGTCAGAACCTGTAGACGACACTAAATCAAACACCGCCAGCTACTCCTTTCTCGACCGCGCGCAGCAACTCTCCATCGACGCGCCGGCCGATTTCTCCACTTCGTACGACGATCTCATCGCGCCACGGCCGTAACCAACGGCGCGCACGACGCTGTTTGTCGACACGGGCTATGTGATCGCGCCTGTGTCGCCGCGCGACCGCTTTCACGCAGTCGCGGTTGAATGGGCGGCGCGCATCTAGCGAGAAAGCATTTTCCTCGTCACTTCGCGCGCGGTGCAGCTTGAACTCAGTGCCGCACTGGCGCGGCCTCCCTGGCGCGGCGTCGCGGTCGAGTTGCAGCAACAAATGGACAGCGATCCCGAGATCGAGGTGGCCCCTCTCTCGGAAGCGTTGTTCCAGGCCGCGTTTGAATTGTTCCGCGCCCGCGAAGACAAGAGCTGGAGCTTGACCGATTGCGTGTCGTTCACACTCATGCATGAACGCGCCATCACCGCTTTCGCGCTCCATCAACCTTGGCTTGCCGGTCAACCTTGCGCATGTAACAGCCGTGGCGCCGCGGCTTGCCCAGCCCGCAATGCGGGCAGGCGCGCAGTCGGTACTCGTGCGCTACCTGCGCTATCGAACAATGATGCTGCGCAAGCGTGGTGACGCTCGGTACAACCCGTTGCATAGGCCGGCCGTTCTGATGTGCGGGTTTGGTGTCAGAACCTCCCACGCTACCAAAAGTGCGCCGGCCTACCTCATCTACCCTTCATCCCGCGCTGCTGGAGGCGATCTTCCGGAAATCACGCCCGATGATCACGGGACAACCGAGCTTTGAGCACCCAGGATTTCGACGGACGTAACACCCGGACCTGAGCCATAGCGAAACCAGTAAGTAGGAAATCGGATAAATATTCTAATATTCAAACAGAATGCGAGGGGCGGGTATCTTGGCCAACGTTCGCCGAAATCACGCGACGCTTTGAAGCTCCCGCACGGGCATTGGAACGCGATAGGCCGCGGGTGCCCGAACGCTCAATCGCAGAGGGCTCATCCGTTCGGAGGCACGCAAGGCAAACTGATGGGAAAATCGAGGGTCGGGTAGATCGCGGGCGAGTCTGCAGCTTTCCCGAACGACCCATCCAAGAGCCCGAGGGCAAACCACATGACCAATACCGAGCACGCGATGCTGGAACGCATGGCGGCAAAATACATTTGGTGGAAAACGCCCGCCGAAGCGTTGGCCATGCCCGCGCGCGTGATAGCGCAGGTGATGGACATCGGCGACCACTCGGACATGCATGAACTTGCCGAAACGGTCGGCGACGATGTCTTGCGCGACGTGCTCGCGCATGCTGAAGCCGGCCAGTTTCGGGCCCGGTCGTGGCACTACTGGCACTATCGGCTAGACTTGGTCAAGCTTGGCGAGGTGCCGGAAATGCCCACACGGCGGTTCGAATGATCCGCATGTTTGAACCTCGCCAGGAGATCCTTCCCCTGGTGCAACGGCTGCTTTGGCCGCGACTTGCGCCGGCCGCCGGGATTGGCTTTGTACTCTATGGCGGCACTGCGATAGCGCTTCGTTTGGGCCATCGAAATTCGGTCGATTTCGATTTTTTTTCCGAGATCCCGTTAGACCGCGGGCGGATCGCGGGCGCCATGCCTTTTCTTTCCGGGGCGACTGTCCTGCAAGACGAGGAAAACGCGCTTGGCGTGCTCGTCGCAAGCGCCGCTCCCGATCAGGTGCAGGTCAAGGTCTCGTTTTTCGGCAGCATCGGCTTTGGCAGGGTGGGCGTTCCGGAAGCGACCGCAGACCGCGTGCTGCTGGTAGCGTCCCTGGATGACTTGATGGCCACCAAACTCAAGGTGGTCTTGCAACGCGCCGAGGCGAAGGACTACCGGGACATCGCCGCCATGATCGTCGCCGGGGTCGATCTGTCGCGGGGCCTGTCGGCGGCAAGGGCGATTTTCGGCCCCAACTTCCAGCCCGCGGAAAGCCTGAAAGCCCTCAACTACTTCGCGGACGGGGACCTGCGCACCCTTACAAAACAGGAGAAGGACATCCTCGTCAATGCCGCCGGCGCGGTTGGGGCATTGCCGGAGGTGGCGATTGTTTCGCGACGCCTGGCGAACAGCGACGCGGCCTGACGGCAACATTTCCTTGTTGGGCAGGCGTGCGGCCGATCCAAGTTGATATCCGATTCATCCTATTTCGGCCGCAGGTTACTGCTACCTCATCGGCCAAGCGCGGCCTTGACGAACGCCACCCGTTCTTCGATCACCGGCTGCACCCTGGCGTGCAGGAAATCCTGCTCCGTTCGGAGCAATTGCGCATCCGCAGCCGCTACGACGATAGCGGTCGGCAATTTTTCGATCATGTCAAGCAAGGTGCCGCGCACCGCGCGAGGCGTAACGCCGGCAGCCGCCGCCAGCGCGTCCCAATGCCTGGCTTCGACCCGGCCGGGCTTGTTTTCGCCGCCGATGGACATCGCCATGGGCTGCCGCGGCAGGTAGGCTTCGACGCACAAAAGGTCATAGAACGGCGCTACCTGCGCCCGGCCCGGGTGCATGAGGAACGCGATGTTCTTCGCCTGCGCGTCGAGGTTGCCGATCAGGTAGTTGAATGCGAACCACTGAATCAGCGGGCACGCTGGTAGTTCTCCGCCTGCGCCTGGCTCAAGCCGGACAGGTGGTCGCGATACGGTTTCGATTCGGCGTGCGACTTGAGTTGCTCCAGCACCCCTCCCACCGGCGCATAGATCGGCGCTGAGTCCTGGTTGCAACGTTGCAGAAGGAGGTGCAGGGCCATGTCCACATACTGCTTGAAGTCGTCTTTTTCCATTACACGCCGACCTCCTCGGCGAGTTCGTCGGGATCAAGCATGTCGGTATTGCGCCCGACCCTTAGCAAGTCTTGAACGGCTGCGCGCTTTTTTGCGATGCGCAATGGGCGCCCCTTCACATACACAGTTCTGGCAAGCACCTGTGGGCGGCTTCTCTTGGTGTGGGTGAATTCGATCACGCCGTAGGGGGTTGTATGCGTTCCGCTTGCGCCGGTTGTCATCACGGTCAAGTGGCTGACAGGAATTTGCGAGATGACGCCGTGCTCCGAGAGCATGCTCTCCAAGCTCAGGTAGCAAAGCTTCCCGGGCCGCAAGGCTTTCGCGACCTCTTCGATGGTCGATCCCGGGTTGCGCGAAGCCGCCGCCGGATTGACATAGACGCCCCTGGCTGCCCTGACAAGCAGATTGTCCCCGACCATGCGTTGCAGCGATTTTTCCATCGACTTTTCGGTCTCGTCCGGGAACAACTTCTCGATGTCTCTCTTCGCCAAGACGAAGATGCCACGCCTTTCAAGCTCTGCAAGCTGATGGAGCAAGGCGAGCCGGTTCAGAAGTATGCTTTTACCCTATTAAAACGTATGGTTATTACATACTTGCTGTTTCGCAGTTTGCTATTTCAAGATCGGTCATCGTCGCAAGTGTTCCTTACGCTCTCGCGCTTGCGTGGATGTCGGGTCTCTTTGGTTGGCGCGAATGGCACGCTTTGCCGGAACACCGGCCTGGCAACCGACGCAGTATCGACTGCGGCGTGAGCGATTCCGTGGCTGTCGCTGTGCGCAAGAGCGCAGGGGTGATGCCGAAACCACGCATGCCACGAAGCTGTCGTCCATCGCTGCCATTGGGGTGCAGGCCGCAAGACCGGAGATAATGGCAATTACCGCGCCCTGATTTGGCTCGCACCTCTCGAATCGATTCCCATGACCCCGGATACCCTGATCACCGCCTTCGACCGCGCCTTGCGTGCCATCACTTCGATTGCGCCGGCCGCGCCGCTGCCTGCTGCTGCAAAGCAGAGCGGCCCGGAGCTTACGCCTGCGGAAAAGCATGAGGCCGCAGCGCTCATGCGCGTCAACCACGTTGGCGAAGTGTGCGCCCAGGCCCTTTATCACGGCCAGGCACTTAGCGCGGCGACGCCGGCGGTGCGTGCGCAAATGGAGCGCGCCGCGGCCGAGGAAGGTACGCATCTGGCCTGGACGGCTGCGCGCATTGCCGAGCTTGGCGGCCGCACCAGTCTCCTGAACCCGCTTTGGTATGCCGGATCTTTCGTCTTGGGCGCCGTGGCGGGGCGTCTGGGCGACGCCACCAGCCTGGGCTTCGTGGCCGAAACCGAGCGCCAGGTCGAACAGCACCTGGAAGGCCACCTCGGGCGCCTGCCACCGGGCGACACGCGCTCGCGCGCGATCGTGGCGGCGATGCAGGCCGACGAGGCGCGCCATGCACGCGAGGCAATTGCCGCCGGCGGCGTGGAGCTGCCGTGGCCGGCGCGGCTGGCGATGCGCGCGCTGGCGAAGGTGATGACGACTACCGCTTATCGCGTTTAGTGCGTTTGGTGCGTTTACCGATCGGTTGGCGGTGTCAGGCGACGCAATCGCGCCGGGTGCGCCGTATCGCTCGCAACAGCGCATCGCCTGGCGTTCGATTTACCGTTGCATACGCGGATCAGAGCTCGCCGTCGAACGCATGCGCAAGTGGTATTGTGTACGGAGGACAAACTGACAAAAAGGCTCGCCATGCATAGGCAGGTAACGATCTCGCTCGATCATGCAGTTGACGATGGCTTGAGCACCCTGGTCGGGCATGGAAGGATCAGCAAGTTCATCGAAGATCCGGCGCACGCCCCTGTGCTGGACGGGCAGCTTGACGCCGGCTACCGCGCAGGGCGGCTGACGCCGCAAGAGAAGGCCAGGCGCGCGAGTGGATCGCTGCACTCGCAAGCGACAACGCCGATGCAGCGAGGTGATGTCCGGTGGGTCGCGTTCGAGCCGGCCGTAGGCGGTCACGTTCGCCGCAATACGCAGCAAAAACCCGGCCCGCCGTTATTCCGAGCAATGATTCCGCCAATCTTCATCCTGCGCGGGTAGTAGTGATCCCGATGACATCGAACATCGAACGCGTGTATCCGGGCGAAACACTGGTTGATGTCGTCGGCACCCGATCCAGGGTCATGTCCGATCAAATCATGGCGGCTGACAAATCGCGCCTCAAGGCCCTGATCGGCCGCCTGACCCGCATGGACATGCGCAGAATCGAATCCGCGCTCTCCCTGCACTTGGGCCTTCCCCGCTGACTTGCCGCACGATTGGTCGAGGTGAACCTGTGGCGGCAACGTTTTTTTGTGGCCCGGGCCAAGCGCCTGCATCGGCTTGGCAAAACCATCTCTGCAAGGCTTGATCGCATTGCGCCGCTGTTCACCCGGCGTGGACTACGCCTGGCAATAAACCTGCAATACCGATACACCCGTCACTCGCGCCGGCAACGGCAATCCCGGAGACCACTCATGCAAGACAAACGCATCCTCATCACCGGCGCCGCCGGTCAAATCGGCGTGGCGCTGCGCCAGGGCCTGCACGGGGGCTACGCCCTGTTGCGGCTATCCGACATCGCGCCGCTGGGCCAGGCTGCGGCCGGCGAGGAGCTGTGCACGGTCGATCTGCGCGACATGCAAGCGCTTGAAAAAAGCATGCAGGGCATCGACTGCGTGGTGCACCTGGGCGGTGTATCGGTCGAAGACAGCTGGGAGAAAGTGCTGCCGGCCAATATCGAAGGCTGCTACAACGTGTTCGAAGCGGCGCGGCGCCAGGGCGTGAAGCGGGTGATCTTCGCCAGCTCCAACCATGCCGTGGGCTTTCACCGCCGCGAGCGCTTCATCGACAACACGGTGGTGCCGCGCCCCGATTCGCGCTACGGCGTATCCAAGGTATTCGGCGAGGCGGTGGGGCGGCTGTATGCCGACAAGCATGGCTTGTCGGTGGCGTGCCTGCGCATCGGCACATTTCGCCATCCCGACCGACCCGACGAGGCACGTCAGTTGCTGACCTGGATCAGCCATCGCGACATGGTGCAACTGGTGCGCCGCTGCATCGATGCACCGCAATACCACTTCATCGTGGCCTACGGCGTGTCCAACAACCTGCGCAACCGCTGGGACAACACCAACGTCAAGTTCCTGGGCTACAAGCCGGAAGATGATGCCGAAATCTATGCGGCGGAGATCCTCGCTCGCGGCATCAAGGAAAACGCGACCGCAGCGCAGTTCCACGGCGGCTTCTATTGCCCGATGGAGTTTTCCGGAGACACCGGCGCCATCGAATAGGCGGTCAGGCAAACCATTCGGGCGCGGCAACCGGTCGATCAGCCCGCAGCGATTGATGCGCGCAAGCGCGCACTTCACTCGACGCGAATGCCCGCCGACTTGATGACCTTCGACCAGCTTTCATGTTCCGTGCGAATCACCGCGGCGAATTCGGCCGGGGTGTTGCCGATGGTGTCCCAGGCCTGCGCGCCCAGTTTCTGCTGCACGTCGGCCAGGCGCAGCGCGCGCACCACGTCATCGCGAATCTTCGTCACCACCGCCGCCGGCACATGCGCCGGGCCGAACAGGCCGAACCAGGTGCCGGCCTCGAAATTCGGAAAGCCGGATTCGGCGACCGTGGGTATCTCCGGCGCCACCGTTAGGCGCTGCTTGCCGGTCACCGCGATGGCGCGCATCTTGCCCGCCGCGGTGTAGGGCAGGGTATTGACCGGGTTGTTGAACATCGCGGTCAATTGCCCGCCCAGCAAATCGGTGGTAGCCGGCGCCGAGCCCTTGTAGGGCACGTGGATGATCTCGATCCCGGCGGTGGTCTTGAACAGTTCGGCGGCGAGATGCCCCGGGGTGCCGATGCCGGAATTGCCGATGGTGAGTTGCCCGGGCTTCGACTTCGCCAGCGCGATGAACTCGCGTACCGTTTTCGCGGCCACTGCCGGGTGCACCACGAACATGTGCTGATACGAAGCCACTTGCGTGATCGGCGTGAAGTCCTTGATCGGATCGTAGGGCAGCTTGGGATACAGGATGCCGTTGATCACGTGGCTGGAGGCGTTGAGCAGCAGCGTGTGGCCGTCCGCCGCGGCGCGCGTGGTCGCCTCGGCGCCAATGTTGCCGGCGGCGCCGCCGATGTTCTCGACCACCACCGACTGGCCCCAGCGCTCGGTGAGCTTTTCCGACAACAGGCGCGCCAGCATGTCGGCCGGGCCGCCCGCGGGGAACGGCACGATCACGCGCACGGTGCGCACGGGATAGGGCTGGGCCAATGCACTGGTCGCGGCGACACAAGCGATGCCGATGACAGTGGCAATCGCCACGCTGGCCGATTTCAACAGTGTCCCCATGGATCGCTCCTCATCTGTCGTGCTGTGGCTCAAGTATAGAGGCGTTTGGCGGGGTAGCCATGCGTGACATCCGGTAAGATCGGGCGCCATGCAACAAGGGGAAGCCATGTCGCTGCGCACACCGATTTGCGATCTGCTGGGGATCGAGCATCCGATTTTCGCCGCCGGCATGGGCGGCGTCACCATGGCGCCCCTGGCCGGCGCGGTGTCGGCCGCCGGCGGCATGGGCGTGCTTGGCGCGACCTTCTGCACAGCGGACGAATTGCGCGCGCAGATTCGCGCGGTGCGTCGCCTGACCGACCGGCCGTTCGGGGTGGACCTGATGTTCCCGGGCGACATTCCGCCCGACCTGGGCGCGCGGCAGGTCGCGCCCCTGCCGGATTTCCTTAGCGACATGCTGCCCAGGATCGCAGGCCTTTCGGGCACGCCGCCGCCGCCCCTGACCCTGGAGCTGGCGCGCGCCCAGCTGCAGGTGGTGCTGGACGAAAAGGTGCCGCTGCTGGCCTCGGGACTGGGCACGCCGGCATGGATGATCGAGGCCTGCCATCGCGCCGGCACCAAAGTCTTGTCGCTGGTCGGTTCGGCGCGCCAGGCACGCAAGGTCGAAGCCGCCGGGGTCGACATCATCGTCGCCCAGGGCATGGAAGCCGGTGGCCATGTCGGCAGCATCACCACAATGGTGCTGGTGCCCGCGGTGGTCGATGCAGTCAAGGTGCCGGTGCTGGCCGCCGGCGGCATCATCGACGGCCGCGGCATCGCCGCCGGCTTGATGCTGGGCGCGCAGGGCGCATGGATCGGCACCCGCTTCATCGCCACGCCCGAGGCCACCGCGCATGACAACCACAAGCGGCGCATCCTTGAAGTCGACGAGGATGGCACGGTGGTGTCGCGCTGCTACACCGGCAAGACCAGCCGCGTGCTGAAAAACGAATTCACCGAGCGCTGGAAAGGCCGCGATGCGGAGTTGTTGCCGATGCCGTGGCAACGCATGCGCGTCGAGTCGCTGGTGGCGCCGGCCAAGGCCGCCGGGCTGCTCGATGTTGCCAACTTTCCCACCGGGCAGGGCGCTGGCGCGATCCGCGACATGCTGCCGGCACGCGAGTTGTTTGACCGGCTGCTGGCAGAGACCCGGAAGGCGCTCGGGCGATGAGCGAATTCCTGCGCCAGCCGCTGGCCGAGATCCGCCGTGTCCAGGATGCGCTGGTGGCCCGCCAGGTGGCGCTGTGCGCCCAGG
>CAYYFR010000183.1:0-11635 GCA_964470865.1 uncultured Burkholderiales bacterium
GCCGCCCTTGATGGCGAACAGGCCGACGATCAGGCCGATGATCATGAGCGGCCGCGCCAGCAGCACGCCGAAATCCACGCTCATGCCCACCGAGATGAAAAACAGACCGAGCAAGAGACCCTTGAAGGGCTCCACCGCAGCCTCGATCTCATGCCTGTACTCCGATTCCGCCAACAGCACGCCGGCCAGAAAGGCACCCAAGGCCATTGATAAACCAGCGGCCTCGAAGCCCAGCGCGATACCCAGCACCAGGAGCAACGCAAAGGCGGTGAACACCTCGCGCTGGCGCGTGCGCGCGATATAGCGAAACACCGGGCGCGCCAGGAAATGCCCGCCGATGAGCGTGACGGCAATCACCGCGAGCGCGAAACCCAGGCCACTCCAGGAAAAATCGGCGGCGCCACCGGCATTGCCAAGCAAGGGCAGCAGCGCCAGCATCGGGATCACCGCCAGATCCTGAAACAGCAATATCGCGAAGCTGGCCTGGCCGCCTGCGGTGCCGAGCCCGCCGCGTTCGTTGAGCGGCTGCAGTGCCAGCGCCGTGGACGAAAGGGCCAACGCCATGCCGGCCACCAGACCCACGCGTGGGTCGACCCCCAGGGCCCAGGCCACCAGCCCGATCAGCACAATCGACCCGGCCACCTGCGACAGCCCGAGACTGACCAGGCGCCCGCGCATGCCCCACAGGCGCTTGGGCTCAAGTTCCAGGCCGATGACGAACAGCAGAAACACCACGCCGATCTCGGCGAAGCGTCGCACATCGTCGACATTGGCGATCAGCTTGAAGCCCCAGGGGCCGATCGCGATGCCGGCGATCAGGTAGCCGGCAACCGTACCCAGGCCGAGGCGATGCGCCACCATCACCGCGACAACCGCCGCGGCGAAGTAGATGCTGGCCTGGATCAAAAATGCGTTGCCGTGTTCCATGCATGCCTCTCAATTGCAGACAGGATGCCACGTCAGGCCCCAATGCGCGAGAATCCGCGCAACCAGGCGGGTGGATTTCTGCAGGTTTAACCTGTGTTGCACTTGGTCATGAACACGCTCAACGGATCAGGGGCGTAGTCGCCGAACGGGCCACCTCGCACATAGCCGGCGCTTGCGTAGAGCGCCAGGGCTGCGGGCTGACTGACACCGGTTTCGAGCGCGAACAGCCGGCAACCCTGTGCTGACGCCGCAGCTTCGAGAAACGCCAGAATCGCCCTGCCGATTCCCTGGCCACGCGAGTCAGGATGCACGAACATGCGCTTGAGCTCGCCGTACTGCGGGCCCAGGACCATGGCACCGCACGCAACGGCCCGAGCATCTTCAGTGCGCGCCACCGCGAAAATCACATTGGGTGCCGCCAATGCGTCGAAGTCGATGCCGTGATGGCTTTCCGGCGGATAGAGCGGCGTTTGGTAGGCATCGAGCTGCTCGACCAGGCAAACGATTTCAGGCTGTTGTGGATGTTCGCGACTGATTCGCATGAGTCTGGCGCTCTGGCATGACGCACTTTGGCGCAGGCTGGAGGCTTTGCAACGCGACTGGCGGCGCAGCCGGTCGCACCTTCAAGCAAACACCCCTACGCCGCCGGCGCGTCCATTCTGACAAGCAGGCCGCGCGTCATCGCCGGGGTCTGCTTGTTCACCCGACAGTAGGCGGTCGCCACAGTGTGGCCGACATGAATCTCGATGATCGCCTGGGTCCGGCGTTCCGGATGCGGCAGGCCGGCGATGTTGTCTGGCAGGTTTTGCGCCAGGCGCACATGGGCCACCGCGCCCCATTTGCGTCGCATGCGCGCGATCAGCACCGGTACCCTTTCAGGTGCCTTGACAATTTCGATATGCGCATCGTGCGCACGGCCGCTGCGGAACTCCAGACCGATCAACTGATGCAGGATGCTGCCGGTCTCGCGAAACAGGGTGGCTACGGAATCAAACACGGATTCGAACGCGACTTCGGCCGCGTCAGGGTTGCCTGCTCCTGCGGCTCCCGTGGCCACCGGGTGTTCGGCGCTTGGTTCACAGCTTTCCTGCGACACGATTGATTTACCCCGGATGCAACACAATTGAAACCCATTTTACTGGGCACCCATGACATTCGCATTAAGTGTCTTCGTTACTTTTGGTGAGAATGCGTAAAGCAACGCTGCACGCGCCCGTATTCATAAAGCGAGCGGCGTGCCAATTGCCGGCACGCGCCGCACGCAACAGGGTCAGCCCGGCGCCGCGCCAGCGGCAGAGCTGCGCAACCCGATCACCAGGGCCAGCGCGGCCGCTGCGAAACATAGGCCGCATACGGCTAGCCAGCCAAAACCTGTCAGCGCCATGCTGGCCAGCCACGCGCCCACCGCATTGCCGCCCCAAACATGCACCATCAGCACCGTACTGGCGCGCCCGCGCGCATCCGGGCTGGTTTCAATCACCAGGGTCTGGTTGGCGACCATTGCCGCGCGCAAGCCGACATCGAGCAGGATGGCCCCGATCACCACGGCAATGATCGAGAGCGACGCGAACGAGAACACCGCAAATGCCGCGATCACGGCAAGACTTGCGGCCTTGACGACCGGCGCCGCGCCGCTGCGATCGGTCCAGCGGCCGGCGGCACGCGAAATCAGGACGCCAGCCGCGCCCGGAATCGCCATCAGCCCGGCAGCGGTTGGCCCCAAGCCATGCAGTTGCAACAGCATTGCCGCCAGCGTGGCCCAGAACCCGCCGTAGCCGACGCCGATGAGGAACTGGATGGTCGCGGCGCGGCGCACGCGCGGGTGAGCCAGCCACAGACGCCACATCGATCCGAACAGCAGTGCCAGGCGCGGCGCGGCTTTAGGCGGCGCGGCCGGCAGGCGGGCAAACACCGCAACACTCATCAGCAGCACCATGCCGGCGGCGATCATGTACATCGAGCGCCAGTCGAAGTGGCTGGCGACCAGGCCACCGGCCAGGCGAGCAAACAGAATGCCGATGAATACCCCGGAAAGTATGGTGCCGACGGTGCGCCCACGCACCTCGGGCGGCGCCAGTTCCGATGCCAACGAGATGACGTGATGCGACACCGACGAACAGGCGCCCACCATGAATGCCGCAAGCGCCAGCATTTCCAGCGACGGTGCCCAGGCCATCGCCAACAGCGAGAACATCACACCGAGCATTTGCGCCAGCACCAGGCGCCGTTTGTCGAAACAGTCGCCCAGCGGCACCAGCAACAAGGTGCCGACAAAAAACCCGCCAAACGACAAGGTCGCCACCCAGCCGATCCGCGCCTGGCTGGCCTGGAAATCGGCAGCCATCTGCGCCAGCATCGGCGTCTGGTAATGGATCGCGCCGGCGGTGGAAAAGACGGCCATCACCATCAGGGTCATCAGGCCTGAGCCGACCGGCGCCTGCCGCGCTGGCGCTGCGTTCATCTCACCTTCTTGGCCCTGCTGCCTGCCCTCAAGCGCAGCAAGTCGCGCGCTCACACCGCGCCTGCCGCCTTGAAATCCTGCCGATACCTGTGCAGCAGGGGTTCGGTATAGCCGGACGGCTGGGCTCGCCCTTCGAACACCAGTGCGCAGGCCGCCTTGAAGGCGATCGAGGCATCGTAGTTCGGCGCCATCGGTCGATACAACGGGTCTGCCGCATTCTGCTGGTCGACCACACGGGCCATGCGCTTGAAGGTCTCCATGACCTGCGCTTCAGTGACCACACCATGGTGCAGCCAGTTGGCAATGTGCTGGCTGGAAATGCGCAGGGTCGCGCGGTCTTCCATCAGGCCGATGTTGTTGATATCGGGCACCTTGGAACAACCCACGCCCTGGTCGATCCAGCGCACCACGTAACCGAGTATGCCCTGGCAGTTGTTGTCGACCTCGCGCTGCTTTTCAGGCGCCGGCCAGTCGGGCGTTGCGGTCACCGGCACGCTCAGCAAATCGTTGAGCAAGGCGTCGGCCACGTCGGCAAGCCGGGTCTTCTCAAGTTCGATCTGCAGCGCCTGCACATCGACCTGGTGATAGTGCAAGGCATGCAGGGTGGCGGCGGTGGGTGAAGGCACCCAGGCGGTATTGGCGCCGGCTTGGGGATGGGCGATTTTCTGTTCCAGCATCGCGGCCATCAGGTCAGGCATGGCCCACATGCCCTTGCCGATCTGCGCGCGGCCGCGCAGGCCGCAATCCAGCCCGACCAGCACATTGCTTTTTTCATAGGCGGTGATCCAGGGAGTGGCTTTCATGTCACCCTTCTTGATCATCGGACCGGCTTCCATGACGCTGCGCATTTCGTCGCCGGTGCGGTCGAGAAAGCCGGTGTTGATGAAGGCCACGCGCGCCGGGGCGGCACCGATGCAGGCCTTCAGGTTGACGCTGGTGCGCCGCTCCTCATCCATGATGCCCATCTTGAGGGTGTGGCGCGGCAGTGCCAGCAGATCCTCGACGCGGCCGAACAGTTCATCGGCGAAAGCGGCTTCAACGGGCCCGTGCATTTTCGGCTTGACCACGTACATCGAACCGGTGCGCGAATTGGCGCGACGCTTGAGATCATGCATCGCCGCCGCGCTGCACACCACCGCATCGAGAATGCCTTCGGGAATTTCCAGGCCGTCGCGATCGAGAATGGCCGGATTGGTCATCAGATGGCCGACGTGGCGCACGAACATCAGCGAGCGGCCGTGAAGGGTAAAGCTCGTGCCGTCGGGCCGGGTGTATTGGCGATCCGGATTGGCGCGCCGTGTGAAGGTCTTGCCACCCTTGCTCACCTCTTCGGTCAAGTCGCCCTTCATCAGGCCCAGCCAATTGCGATAGATGTTGATCTTGTCGGGGGCATCCACCGCGGCCACCGAATCCTCGCAGTCCATGATGGTGGTAAGCGCCGCTTCGAGCAGCACATCCTTGACGCCGGCGGCATCGGTCTTGCCGATGGCGCTGCCTGGATCGATCTGGATCTCGAAGTGCAGGCCATGGTTGATCAGCAACACCGCCGTCGGCGCATCAGCCGGGCCGTTGAAGCCCTGGAATTTGGCCGGGTCACGCAGGGCACTGCTGCCGGCCTTGAGTTGCACCTGCAAGGCACCGCCAACCACCTTGTAGCGAACAGCATCGGCATGCGAACCACTCGCCAGCGGCGCCGCCTGGTCGAGAAAGGCGCGTGCGCGCGCAATCACCAGATTGCCGCGCAGCGGGTTGTAGCCGCTGCCTTTTTCGGCGCCGCCGCTCTCGGCAATCGCATCGGTGCCGTACAGCGCATCGTAGAGGCTGCCCCAGCGCGCATTGGCGGCGTTGAGCGCATAGCGCGGATTGGACATCGGCACCACCAGTTGCGGGCCGGCTTGTTGTGAAATCTCGCTGTCGACGTTGGCGGTGGTGACCTTGACCACGGCCGGCACCGGCACCAGATAGCCGATGCCTTCGAGAAACTTGCGATAGGCCGCCATGTCGCGAATCGGGCCGCGATGCGCCGTGTGCCAGGCATCAAGTTCGCGCTGCAGGCGCTGGCGTTCGGCCAGCAGGGCGCGATTTTTCGGTGCGAGATCATGCACCAGACTGGCAAAGCCTTGCCAGAAGCTTTCGCTTTCGACGCCGGTGCCGGGCAGAACCTCGGTCTGGATGAAACGGTCGAGGCTGGCCGCCACTTGCAGGCCATGACGCGCAATGCGTTCAGTCATGATGTTCTCCGGAAACTCTTGGAATACTGGAAAAGACAAGACGCGTTGTGCCGACCGAACACGCGCACGTCAGGCGGGCCATCCGGAACGGGCAAGCATCGCCGCGGCAATCCGGTTGTGGCGTTCGATCAAGTCGGGCAAATCGATACCACTGGCCAGTTTACCCGCCTCGACCCGCACCTTGCCGTTGATCACCGAGAACCAGGCGTTTTGCGGCGCGCAGGTCATGAGTGCCGCCACCGGATCGCCCTGCGCACCGGCATGCGCCAGATCGTCAATGCGAAAGCCGACGAGGTCCGCGGCCATGCCGGGCGCCAGGCTGCCGATGTCCTCACGGTTCAGCACCGCGGCTCCACCGAGCGTGGCAAGTTCAAGCGCCGCGCGCGCAGAAAAGCGTTCGGCGCGCGACTCAAACCCTGGCCAGCCCACACGTGCCAGCAGCATCGCCAGCCGCGCCTCGGCAAGCAGGTGATTGCTGTCGCTGCTGGCCGAACCATCGACGCCGATACCCACGCGCACGCCGGCAGCGATCATGGCCGGTACCGGCGCGATGCCGGACGCCAGGATCATGTTGCTGCTGGGGCAATGGCACACGCCGCTGCGGCTCGCGCCCAACAGCGCAATCTCGTCGGCCGACGCATGCACCATGTGGGCAAACCACACGTCGGGTCCGAGCCAGCCCAGGCTTTCGGCGTAGGCGATCGGCCGCATGCCGAACTTTTCAATGCAGTAACGCTCTTCATCCAGGGTTTCGGCCAAATGCGTATGCAGTGCCACCCCTGCATGGGCGCGCGCCAGCGCCGCTGATTCGCGCATCAGGTCGGCACTGACCGAAAACGGCGAGCACGGCGCCAGCGCGATGCGCGTCATCGCGCCATGCGCGGCGTCGTGATGCGCCTCGATCAGGCGCCGGCTATCAGCGAGGATCGCGCCCTCGCCCTCACACACCCGGTCCGGCGGCAGGCCGCCCTGCGACTCGCCCACGCTCATGCTGCCGCGTGTGGCATGAAAGCGCACGCCCATCGCCTGCGCGGCGGCGATGCTGTCGTCCAGCCTGGCGCCGCCGGGAAACAGATACAAATGATCGGCCACCGTGGTAGCGCCGGAGAGCATCAATTCGGCCAACGCGATCTGGGTGCTGACGTATACCGCTTCGGGGTCCATTTCGGCCCACACCGGATAGAGCGCCCTGAGCCAGTCGAACAGCACCAGGCCCGGCCCGGTGCCGACCGCACGCGTCAGCGTCTGGTACATGTGGTGGTGGCAGTTGATGAGCCCCGGCAGCACCACACAGCCGTTGGCGGCGATGGTCTTCCCTGGCGTGCGTGACGCGGGTTCAGCAGCCATCCACTGCCGCAGCTCCGCACTGCTGCCCACCTGCTCAATCAGATTGCCGCGAATGAAAGCCGCACCATCGGTGATTTCGCGGCGCCCGGCATCCATGGTCACCAGCACTGCGGCATGCTCGATAAACAGGGTTTGGTCAACCATGCTGTCAATGCCCGGAAAATTTACACACTACAAACGGCGCGACGCCAGCGGCGCTCAAGGCTTTCGACCCGCCGAGCTCCGGCAGGTCGATGATGACCGCAGGCAGTATCGCGCCAGCGCCCAGGCGCATGAGCAGCTTGACCGCAGCCAACATGGTGCCGCCGGTGGCGATCAGGTCGTCAACCAACAGCACCCGACTGCCATTCGAAACGGCATCGCTATGCATCTGGATGGCGGCGTGGCCGTATTCGAGTTCATATTCCTCGGTCAGGGTATCGAAGGGCAGCTTGCCTTTCTTGCGCACCGGCACGAAGCCGCGGTTTAGCTCATAGGCGATGACCGAACCGAGAATGAAGCCACGCGCATCGATGCCGGCCACCACGTCGATGCGCTCGTCCATGAAGCGATGCACGAAGATGTCGATCAACAGACGAAAGGTCTTGGCGTCGGACAAGAGCGGGGTGATGTCGCGAAACATCACGCCGGGCTGCGGCCAGTCGGGCACGGTACGCACCCGCGAGCGGATGAAATCCGAGAGCGGCAGGTTGTCGGACATCACTGGGCCCCACTCAATTGAAGTGCTGCCCCAAGGAGTGCACTTGCGTGTCGCTGTTTCGCAGCGGAATCGTCCGGCTTCGCCGGCGATTCCGTTGATTCATCAATCCGACAAAAGTAGGTTCTTACTTTTGTCGGAATCACTACCGTGGCAACTCCGACGCACCCATCAAAAATTCGTCAACCGCACGCGCGCACTGGCGTCCCTCGCGAATCGCCCACACCACCAGTGACTGGCCGCGCCGCATGTCGCCGGCGGCGAACACCTTCCCCACCGAGGTGCGATAGGCGTTGTCGCCTTCGGTCGTGGCGCGCGCGTTGCTGCGCGCATCTTTCTCGATACCGAACGCGTCGACCACGCCTTGCACCGGTGAAACAAAGCCCATGGCCAGCAGCACCAGGTCGGCCTTGACCTCGAATTCCGAATTCGGCATTTCACTCATCTTGCCGTCTTTCCATTCGAGCCGGCAGGCAATCAGTTTTTCGAGCTTGCCGTCACGGCCCTCGAAGCGCTTGGTCGCCACACTCCAGTCGCGCTCGCAACCTTCTTCGTGGCTCGAAGAGGTGCGCAGCTTGGTTGGCCAGTAGGGCCATACCAGCGGCTTGTTTTCATGTTCGGGCGGAGTGGGCAGCAGTTCATACTGTGTCACCGATTGCGCGCCGTGGCGGTTCGAGGTGCCCACGCAGTCCGAGCCGGTATCGCCGCCACCGATCACCACCACATGCTTGCCGGTGGCCAGAAGTTGCTGCTTGAGCTTGTCGCCGGCATTGATCCTGTTTTGCTGCGGCAGGAACTCCATCGCGAAGTGAATGCCATCGAGATCGCGTCCGGGCACCGGCAGGTCGCGCGACTGTTCGGCACCACCTGCGATCACCACCGCATCGAACTCGGCCAGCAGTTGCCTGGGCGCCAGCGTTTCCTTCGAGAAATTGTTGATCGTCGCATCCAGCGGCTTGTCGCCAACATATACTCCGGTGCGAAACACCACACCTTCGGCCTGCATTTGTTCGACACGCCGGTCGATCAGATGCTTCTCCATCTTGAAATCGGGGATGCCGTAGCGCAAGAGGCCGCCAATGCGGTCATTCTTCTCGAACAGGGTCACGTCATGGCCGGCGCGCGCCAACTGCTGCGCCGCCGCCATGCCTGCGGGGCCGGAGCCTACGATCGCCACTTTTTTGCCGGTATTTTTGCCAGGCGGCTGCGGCACCACCCAGCCGTTTTCCCAACCCGTGTCGATGATGAAGTGCTCGATCGACTTGATGCCGACGGCGTCGTCGTTGATGTTGAGCGTACACGCCGATTCGCACGGCGCCGGGCAGATACGCCCGGTGAACTCGGGAAAGTTGTTGGTCGAGTGCAGCACCTCGAGCGCTTCGCGCAGGTTGCCGCGATAGACCAGATCGTTCCAGTCGGGAATGATGTTGTTGACCGGGCAGCCGCTGTTGCAAAACGGTATGCCGCAATCCATGCAGCGCGCGCCCTGCTTTTTCGCGGCCTCGTCGGACAAGCGCATGACGAACTCGCGATAGTGCTTCTTGCGCAACTGCGGGGCTTCGTACTGCTCTTCCTCGCGTGCGAGCTCGAGGAATCCGGTGACTTTTCCCATCTGCTACCTCAATGCTTGTTTAGGGGTTCAGCTCGCGCGGGCCGACGCTGAGCGTTCGATACGCCCGGCGCCGGACGCGCGCAGCGCGCCGCTTTGCGGCTGCTTATGCCGCCATCGTTTCCCTGGCTGCCGTCTTGCGGGCCGCCTCCCAGAGCTCGCCCAGGGCTCGCCTGTATTCGGTCGGGAACACCTTCACGAACTTGCCGCGTTCATTGTTCCAGTCATCCAGAATATTGCGTGCACGGGTCGAGCCGGTGAACTTGAAGTGGCGCTCGACCAGGCGCTTGAGAATGGCCTCGTCGGTTTCCCGCAAGCCGCCACGGCGCTCACTGTGCCAGCCTTGCATGGGCGTCTTTTCCTGGTCGCCTGCCGCCACCACCGGCAGGAGCACACACATCGTCGTATTGCACTTCTTTTCGAAATCGCCGTCGCTGTCGTACACATACGCGATGCCACCGGACATGCCTGCCGCGAAGTTGCGCCCGCTACCGCCCAGCACGACCACGGTGCCGCCGGTCATGTATTCGCAGCCATGATCGCCGGTGCCCTCGACGACTGCGACAGCGCCGGAATTGCGCACCGCGAAGCGCTCGCCAGCCACGCCGTTGAAATATGCTTCCCCCGCAATGGCGCCGTACAACACGGTGTTGCCGACGATGATGTTGTCGACTGCCCAGCCGCGAAACTCGGTATTCGGGCGCACGATGATGCGCCCGCCCGACAAGCCCTTGCCGACGTAGTCGTTGGCTTCACCCACCAGGTCGAGCGTGATGCCGTGCGCCAGGAACGCACCGACCGACTGCCCGGCAGTGCCCTGCAACTGGATGTGGATGGTGTCGTCGGGCAGACCTTCATGGCCGTAACGGCGCGCCACTTCACCGGAAAGCATGGTGCCAATGGTGCGATTGCGGTTTTTCACCGGCTGGATGAATTGCACCTTTTCGCCCGCATCGAGCGCAGCCGCCGCCATGGCAATGAGCTTGTGGTCGAGCGCGTTGGCCAGGCCGTGATCCTGCTCTTCGACCTGAAAGCGCGGCGCGTCTTTTGCCACCTCGGGTTGGTGGAAAATTCGCGAAAAATCCAGACCATTGGCTTTCCAGTGCGAAATCGCGCGCGCGCGGTCGAGCATATCGGTGCGGCCAATCAACTCATCGAACTTGCGGATGCCCAACTGCGCCATGAGCTGGCGCGCCTCTTCGGCAACGAAGAACATGAAATTCACCACATGCTCGGGCTTGCCGGCGAATCTGCGGCGCAGCACCGGGTCCTGGGTGGCAACACCGACCGGACAGGTATTGAGATGGCACTTGCGCATCATGATGCAGCCGGTGGTGACCAGCGGTGCGGTGGCGAAGCCCATTTCATCGGCGCCCAGCATCGCCGCGATGACCACGTCGCGGCCGGTCTTCATCTGGCCATCGGCCTGTACCCGAATGCGACCGCGCAGGCCATTGAGCACCAGGGTCTGCTGCGTTTCCGAAAGGCCCAATTCCCACGGCGACCCGGCATGCTTGATCGACGACAGCGGCGAAGCGCCGGTGCCGCCATCATGGCCGGCGATGACCACATGATCCGCCTTGGCTTTCGCGACGCCGGCTGCCACCGTACCGACACCGACTTCGGACACCAGCTTGACCGAGATCGATGCCTTCGGATTGGCGTTTTTCAGGTCATGGATCAGCTGCGCCAGATCCTCGATCGAGTAAATGTCGTGGTGCGGCGGCGGCGAGATCAGGCCGACGCCGGGTACCGAAAAGCGCAGCTTGGCAATGTACTCGCTGACCTTGTGGCCGGGCAGTTGCCCGCCCTCTCCGGGTTTCGCGCCCTGGGCCATCTTGATCTGGATCTGGTCGGCTGACACCAGGTATTCCGCGGTGACGCCAAAGCGGCCAGAGGCGACCTGCTTGATGCGCGAACGCAGCGAATCGCCTGGCAGCAGCGGAATGTCGGCCTCGACGTTGTCGCGCCCTAGCACCGAGGCAATGCTTTCACCGGCGCCAAGCTTGATGCCCTTCAAGTCGTTGCGGTAGCGCAGTTCGTCCTCGCCACCTTCGCCGGTATTCGACTTGCCGCCAATGCGGTTCATGGCAACTGCAAGCGTGGCATGCGCTTCGGTCGAGATCGAACCCAGCGACATGGCGCCGGTGGCAAAGCGCTTGACGATTTCGCGGGCGGGTTCGACTTCATCGAGCGCAATCGCGCGCGCCGGATCGATGCGGAATTCGAACAGGCCGCGCAGGGTCATTTGCCGCTTGGACTGATCGTTGATGATCTGTGCGTATTCCTTGTAGGAATTGAAATTGTTGGCGCGCGCCGAGTGTTGCAGCTTGGCGATCGCGTCGGGGGTCCACATGTGCTCC
>CAYYFR010000184.1:0-8222 GCA_964470865.1 uncultured Burkholderiales bacterium
GCCGAGCGCAAGGTCCGGGAAGAAGCCGCACGCAAGGCCCAGGAAGAAACTGCGCGACTGGCCCGTGAGGATGCGTCCCGCAAGGCACAGGAAGTTATTGCTCGCGCGACCCAGGCAGCGGCGGAGACCAAGGCCAGGGAAGCAGCAGAACGCGAGACGCGGGAGGAAGCGGAGCGCGCGGCCCGCGCGCACGCCGAGGCCCGTGAGCGCGCACGCCTGGAAGAAGAAGCCAAGCGCCTGGAAATCGCGGAACGCACCAAGCGCGAAGAAGCTGAGCAGCAAGCACGTGAACGGGGGCGCCAGGAAGAGGAATCGGTGCGGCGCGAAATCGCCGCCCGCCAGGCCGCCGAGGCAAGCGAAGAGCAGCGACGTGCCGACGAGGAAGCAGCGCGTTACACAGAGGCTCTGACCCCGCATCTTGAAGCTGCGGCTGCGCCCGCCTTGCCGGCCAACGGGCCGGCCCCTATGGGGGCATTTGCCAACCTGTCCGCGCTCGAGGCAAACACATCTGGAGCGACACACAGCACGAGTGCCGAGTTACCAGCGGACCTGGAAGGCGCCGACAGCGCCAGAATCGCTCACGAAACCCAGTCGCGCAAGCAGGATGAAAAGGCGACAAAAGAGCGCGCCAAACAGGAAGCCCGGGCGCGCAAAGAAGCCGAGAAGGAAGCCCGCAAACTCGCCAAGGATGAGGCGGCCAGTAGCGGGCGCGGCAGGAGCATCGGCGCCGGCAAGATCATAGCCGCGGTCTTGCTGCTGGTGATCGGTGGCGCGGTCGCCTATGTTTTCACACTGTCCGCCGACAAGCCCGCGATCGAAAAAATGCTGTCTGCGCGTCTTGGAGCGCAGGTGACGGTAGGCGAAGCCAAGTTCACGCCGTTCCCGGCGGAACTGCGCCTGACCAACGTTGCCTTCGGCGACATCAAGTTGCCGCTGGTGGTGGCCAGTGCCGATCCGGCTTCGCTGGCCTCGAACGACAAGATCTGGCGCAATGTCGATATCACCGGCCTGGACCTCAATCCGGCGCAGGTGGAACGCCTGGCAGCGCTGGCAAACGCCGAACCGAGCCGGGCTGCGGTGCAAGGCTTCACCCTGCAGCGAGTACGCGCTCTGGCGGTCAACATCAGCGGCACACCGGTGGCAGTGCCGAAATTCGATGCCACCCTGCTGTTGGGTCCTGGCGGCGCACTCAAACAGGCGACCTTCGCCCTGCCTGACGGACGCGCGCAGGTGCTGCTTGCGGCGGATGAAAAAGGCTGGCTGGTGGATATCGAATCGCGCGGGATGGCCTGGCCGCTCGGACCGAAAGTCAGCTGGGACAGCGTGCGCGCCAAAGGCATTGCGACCCGCGCGGGCCTGAAGTTCGATGAATTGGCGCTGACAGCAGGAAGCGGAGGCGTGCGCGGCACCGGCGAGCTGACCTGGAGTGCGGGTTGGAAGTACTCCGGCACGATCGACGTCAGCGGTATTGACGCCGAGACCATCGGCAACGCCATCTTCGCGGCGACCCCGGTCTCCGGCCCGTTCGAGGGCAAACTTGAGGTTTCGATGGCATCGCCTACCTTGGCAAGGCTGTTCGAAGCACCGCAAATCGACGGCAGTTTCGTGATGAGCAAGGTGGTGTTCAAGACCGTCGATTTCGCCCGCCTGGTGCAAGGCAACGATCCGGGAGCAGGGCAGACGCGGCTGCCGGAGCTGACCGGCAACCTGTCTGCCAGCGCAGGCCGCCTGCAATTGCGCCAGCTTCGCGGCAGCTCCGGTTTGCTCAGTATTGCCGGCGCACTCGATGTGCTGCCCGACAAGAGCTTGAGCGGCACGGTCAGCATTGAATTGGGCGCATCGGGTTCACGGGGCCGGACCAACCTCAAGATCAGCGGCAGCGTGACCGAGCCACGCTTCGGACGGTAAGCGGGGCGCAAAAAAGCCGCATGCCCGAACGGGATGCGGCTTTTTTTGCGCGCTGCCGATCAGGCGCCAGCGAGAAGCGCCGGCGCTGTCGATGTTGCTACAGCCTGCGCTCGGCCGATGTGGGCAGGAACGACGAATTGAAAATGCCGTCCGGGCTGACCTGGTTCTTGATGCCGAAGGCGCCGACCACGCGATCGATCGTGTTGTCGAAGCGCACCTTGTTGATGCCACCCAAACCCTCGCGGCGCACCACCGGAGTATCGACGAATTCGATCGCCATCTTGAGGCGTCTGAGCTCGATGGCATCGGCGATCAGCGGGTCGCGCTGCTTGACAAACGCGATCGCAGCGTCCGGGTTGGCGATCACATCCTTGATGGCGCGCGTGATGGCGCGCAGAAAGCCGCGTACTGCGGCCGGGTTTTCGGCGAGGAAGCGCGGAGTGGCGATGACCGCGTTGCCGTAAAGCTCGGCGCCAAAGTCGTTGTACTTGAACATCACGATATCTTCTTCCTTGACCCCGCGCGCCACCAGTCCGAGGTAGCTGGTAAAAGTGAAGCCGGTGATCCCATCGACGTCGCCACGCTGCAACATGGTCTCGCGCAGCGGCGGATCCATGGTTTTCCATTGCACCTTCGCCGGGTCGAGGTTGTTGGCGCGCGCAAGTACCGGAAAGGCCTTGCGCCCGGCGTCGAACACCGGCGCGCCGAGGGTCTTGCCGGCCAGGTCGGCCGGCGACTTGATGCCGCTTTTCTTGAGCACCAGCACTGCCGATGGCGTCGATTCGTAAACCATGTAGATCGCCTGCGGCTTGGTTACCGCGCCGGGATTGTTGCCGATGAATTCGATCAGTGCGGAAATGTCGGCAAAGCCCATGTCGTAGGCGCCGGTGGCCACGCGCGTGACGGCCGCGCCGGAGCCAGCACCGGCATCGATGGTCACATCGAGCTTTTCCTGCTTGAAGTAGCCCTTGTTTTGTGCAGCGAGAAACAACGCCGACGGCCCCTCAAAGCGCCAGTCGAGCGTGAATTTGATCTTGGTTTCCTGCGCCGCGACGGGCAAAGAGGCTGCGCACGCGAGGATCGCGCCCGCCAACAAATGGACGAGTTTGTGATTCATGGCTGTCTCCTGAGGAAAAACGGGATTTTGATGGGGCGCTGGAGTGTACCAAACCGCGACAAGGGCACGCTCTAGGTGCAAACCCTGCGGCAGCGTTGTGCGGTCACAGGGGGGGCGCATGGTCAACTTTGAAAGAACCGCAAAAACAGGGTAAATTTCGTCCACACGTCACAAAAATTAACAAAACCGCGCAATGCTGCGGATGTGCCGCACTAGTACCGGCGTAAATGTGTACGTCGTTCACGGGCCTCAAAACAACTCATGCGCATCGCCATTCTTGAAGACGACCCGGAGCAATCCGCACTGATCGTGTCGCATCTGGTCAGCGCCGGGCACGCCTGTTATGCGTTCGCCAGCGGCAAGGCGCTGACGCATGAGGCCTCGCGCGAGAGTTACGACCTGTTTCTGCTCGACTGGCAGGTACCCGATCTGTCAGGCGAGGAGGTCTTGCGCTGGATCCGCTCGCATGTCGTGGCCCCGGTGCCGGTGATGTTCGTCACCAATCGCGACACCGAGACCGACATCGTTGCCGCGCTTTCGCAAGGCGCCGACGACTACATGAAAAAGCCGGTGGGCCGCGCCGAATTGCTGGCCCGCGTCGGCGCCCTGCTGCGCCGTGCCTATCCGCAGAAAGCGGCTGATTCGTTGATGTTTCCGCCCTATCATTTCGATATCCGCAACCAGTCGCTCGACGTGGCCGGCAAGGTCATTGAAATGACCCAGAAGGAGTTCGATCTGGCGCTGTTTCTGTTCCAGAACCTGGGACGGCTGCTGTCGCGTGGTCACATCCTGGAAGCGGTATGGGGTCGTGCGATCGATGTTCCCTCTCGTACAATGGATACCCATGTATCGCGGATCCGGACCAAACTCAACCTGCGCCCGGAAAACGGCTTCAAGCTCACGCCGGTCTACAACTATGGGTATCGGCTCGAGCAACTCAAGCCGAGCGAGTAGGCCACCCAGCGCCTGGCAAGTTTTTGCAGGCGTGGGCCTGCGCCCACTGGGCGCACTGTTGCTCGGTCTGTGCGTGACCACGGCCGCGCAGGCCGCCGAATCATCGGGCCCCGAACTGGAACTCGCCGTTCGTGGCGGTGACACCCTGATCGCCATTGCCGATCGCTACCTGGCGAAGCCGGCAGAATGGCCGCAGTTGCAACGCTTGAACAGAATCGCCAATCCGCGCCGCCTGCGCCCAGGTTCGACCATCCGCATTCCGTTTGCCTGGCTGCGCGAAGAAGCGGACAAGGCCGAAGTGGTTTCGGTGGCAGGTGCGAGCGTTACTGTCGACGCCGCGCCCGCGGCGGCCGGCTCGCGGCTGAGCGCGGGAGCGGTAGTGCGTACCGGCGCGGACGGCTATGCCACGCTGCGCACCCACGACGGCTCCCTGATAGCGCTGCAGCCGCGCAGCGAAGCGCGCATCGCAAGCCTGGGCAAGTTTGTCAATACCGACATTCTCAGCACCTTCGTACGCCTCGTTAGCGGCCGCGTCGAGGCGCTGGTGAACAAGTTGAACGGCCAGTCGCGCTTTGAAGTACAGACCGACCTGGCCATCGCCGGCGTGCGCGGCACCCGTTTCAGGGTGGCGGCCGCGGCTGCCAGTGCCGAGGCCACGGCGCGCGCCCAGACCGAAGTCGTCGAAGGCGCGGTTTCTTTCGTGGCCAGCGCTGCGGGCCGGCGCGAAGCGCCCGTCAGCGTGGCCGCCGGCTACGGCTCAGTCACCGACGACAACGGCAAACCACGCCCGGCGACAGAGCTGTTGCCGGCACCCCAAATAGATGCCGCCGATGCCTTGCAGGAACGCCTGGTGGCGCGCTTCCGCTTTCCCGCCGTTGCAGGCGCTGGCAACTACCGCGCAGTTGTCGCCACCGATGGCGAATTTCGCCAGGGCATTGCTGACGCTGCGTTCGCCACTGCGGAAATCAAGTTCGGGGATCTTCCCGACGGCGAATACTTCCTGCGCGCGCGCTCAATCGACGCCTTGGGCCTGGAGGGCCGCGATGCGGTGTTCCAGTTTCGCCTGAAGGCGCGTCCGGAGCCACCACTGGCTTCGCTTCCCGCGCCCAACGGCAAGCTGCGGGCGACGAGCGCCTCATTCGCCTGGGCCACCCATCCGCAGGCGGCTTCCTATCGGATCCAGATCGCCGAAGACGAGGCGTTTCAACGGGTGGTCCAGGAGGAGGCGGTGACGGGCGCCGAATTCGAGTCACGCAATCTGCCGTTTGGCGACTACTACTGGCGTTTGCGCAGCATCCGCGCGGCCGCCGGCGGCGCCGACCCTGGCCCCTGGGGTGACATGCGCAAGTTCAGTTTGCGCCCCCCGCCCAAAAATCCGCAACCGCCCGAGGAGACAGGCGACAGCCTGAGCTTCAATTGGACGGGTGAGCCTGGCCAGACTTTCGTTTTCCAGGTGGCACGCGATGCGTTGTTTTCGCAAATCGTGGAAGCACGGCAACTGGCCGAACCGAAGGCAAACATCGTCCGGCCGCCGCAAGGCGTCTACTACGTGCGGGTGCGGGCAACCGACGCCGATGGTTTCGTCGGCCCCTTCACCGCGCCACAGCGTTTTGTGGTGATCAACCGGGTCCGGGATAGCGGCGGCGCGAACCTGAGCAGCGGCGACGGCAACCCGGTACTTCTGCAATAAGGATCGGCAGTACGCCGCCGACTGGCATGGCCATAACGCCTCTCCTGCGCCGCGCTGCGCGCACCGAATGGAGAGCCCTGACCGTCCTCTTGAGTCTCATGTGCCTGGCCCTGGGCTTGCAGAACGGCCTGGGGCGACCGGACGCGACTCTCTATGACTATCTGCTGACTGCGGACGGTGGAGCGGCTCACGCCGACATCCTGATCATCGCGATCGACGAGCGCAGTCTGGAGGCGCTCGGGCGCTGGCCGTGGCCGCGCAGCACGCACGCCCGCCTGCTGGAGCGCTTGGGCGAAGCCCGTACCAAGGCCATAGGCCTGGACCTTGTGCTGTCGGAATCCGATGCGGCCAATGACGCGATGTTTGCGCGCGCCTTGAAGCGGGTGCCGTCGGTATTGCCGTTGACGATGGACTTGACAATGCGCGGCGCGCAGCGCGAATTTCAGGCAAAACTGCCGGTGCCGGTGCTGGCCAGCGCTGCGAGCGCACTGGGCCATATCCACACCACGGTCGATGCCGACGGCATCGCGCGCGGCGTGTTCCTGCGCGAGGGGTTGTACCAGCCGCCGCCCGACACCCGCACCTGGTCGCATTTCGCGCTTGCCATGTTGACGCTGGGCGATCCGGCCTGGCGCGAGGCCGCGTGGCCGGGTGCCCGCAACCCGGTTGCCCCGGTCGCGGGCGACTGGTCACGCGATTACGAGATCCGCATCCCCTTTCCGCCAGCGCGCGGACGCGTCGCGCGCGTGTCGTATGTCGATGTTCTTGAGGGCCGTGTGCCCGCCAGCACCTTCGACGGCAAGTATGTGTTGGTCGGCGCCACCGCCGCCGGCCTGGGCGACGCTTATCCAACGCCGATTTCCGGGCACAGCCGCCTGACCCCGGGCGTCGAGATCAACGCTTACGTGCTCGCCGCCCTTCTCGCCGGCAAGACCATCAGCGTGGCGAGCGCGCCGGCGAATGCGTTGTTCAATCTGGCGCCGCTGCTGGTGCTGATGATGGGTATCGCACGCGCCTCGCCACGTCGAGCCCTGGCACTGACCGCGACCGCGCTGCTCGCATTGCCGGTGGCCAGCGCCGTGGCCTTGAAACTGGGCTTCTGGTTTGCGCCTGCCGCCGGCTTTCTGTGCATCGCCGCCGCTTATCCCCTGTGGAGCTGGCGCCGGCTGGAGGCGACCGTGCGCTACCTGGGCGAGGAGTTCAAACGGCTGGCCGACGAGCCGCGCGTGCTGCCCGAGACAGCGCTGGCGGTCCAGGCCGGCGATATGGTCGAGGCGCGCATGCTGGCTCTCGCCGGCGCCGCCGATCGCCTGCGTCAACTGCGACGCTTTGTCTCGACGACGCTGGAAAGCCTGCCGGACGCGGCCCTGGTGACCGATCGCGCTGGCCGGGTCCTGATCGCCAACCGTGCCGCGGCGGCACTTTTCGACGCGCCGCAATCGTCCGATCTGCGCGGCCGCGACATGAGCGAACTTGCAGGTCAGCTTGCCGGCCGCAGCGAGCACGACGCTGCGCCCGATTGGGATGCGCTCAAGCGCTTGGCCGAGCCGGACGGCAGCGCCGGCGAAGGCGTGGCCGATACACCCAGGCCGGCGCTTGAATGCGTCAACCGACATGAGCGCAACCTGCTGGCACGCTGCGCCCGCCTCGAAGGGGACGACGCCACCCCTGCCGGCTGGATCGTCAGCTTCTCCGACATCAGCGAACTGCGACAGGCCGAACGTGCGCGCGAGGAGGTGCTGGCCTTCTTGTCGCACGACATGCGCTCGCCGCAGAGTTCGATCATCGCCCTGCTCGAATTGCACGAACTCGACCCCGACGACAATCCGAAGGCGGAAGTACACAAGCGCATCGAGCATTACGCGCGGCGCACGCTATCGCTTTCCGAGCAGTTTCTGCAACTCGCACGTGCTGAAACCAAGGCGCACGAACCGGTGGTTGAAGACCTCGGTGCGCTCGCCGAGGAAGCCGTCGACGATGTCTGGACCGTCGCCCGCCAGAAGTCGATTCGCCTGGACCTCAAATGGGACGGCGAACCCTTGCCGGTGCTGGCGGACCGCGCCCTGTTGTTGCGCGCCATCGTCAACCTGCTGACCAACGCGGTCAAGTACAGCCCTGAAAGTACCGTCGTCACCGTTGCAGTGGGGGAGCGCGAAATCGCCGGCAAACCCATGCATGTATGCGAGGTTGCCGACCAGGGCTACGGCATTTCTGCGGAGAATCAGGCCCGCCTGTTCGAGCGCTATCGACGCTTTTCCGAACCCGGCCAGCCCAAGGCGCAGGGTGCCGGCCTCGGCATGGCTTTCGTCAAGACCGTGCTGGAAAAGCATGGCGGCAGCATCGCCGTGAAGAGCGAGCCCGGCCGTGGCAGCACATTTACGCTGATCCTGCCACCGGTCAGCGGCTGACGCTTGGCGTGGCGTGCGGTAGCTCCTGCCGGACCTGCTTGTGAGGACAAACTTGTGAGCGCCAACGCTGCAAATTCCACCTTATAATTCAACAATCTGCGGGGGTTGCGAGGTGGGTTGACGGGCGTCGCCGGCAGCAAGACCC
>CAYYFR010000184.1:8322-11557 GCA_964470865.1 uncultured Burkholderiales bacterium
CCCGGCTCCCGGCTCCCGGCTGCGGCCCTGCCCGCGCATTGCCGATTGCCCACATGCATCTAGCCGCCTTTGGCCTGAATCACCATACTGCTCCCGTGCATTTGCGCGAGCAGGTGGTTTTTCACGTCGAACGCATGCATACCGCGCTTACCGAATTTCTGGCGCGCCGCTTCGCGCGCGAGGCGGCGATCCTTTCCACCTGCAATCGCACCGAGATTTATTGCGCCACCGAAAAAGGTATCGAAGTCGTCGCCGATGCGGCGCGCTGGCTGGCCGACTACCACCGGGTCGACCCCGGCATCCTCAAACCGCACTTGTACACGCTGGGGCACGAGCAGGCCGTGCGGCATGCGTTCCGCGTTGCCGCAGGGCTCGATTCGATGGTGATCGGCGAGCCGCAAATCCTGGGACAGATGAAGGAGGCTGCGCGCAGCGCCGAGAACGCCGGCGCCATGGGCACCTACCTGCACCAGTTGTTTCAGCGCTCGTTTGCGGTGGCCAAGGAAGTGCGCTCGCAAACCGCGATCGGCACGCAGTCGGTTTCGATGGCCGCCGCCGCGGTGCGTCTGGCCGAACGCATTTTTCCCGCAGTCGCCGATACCCACGTGCTGTTGATCGGTGCCGGCGAAATGATCGAACTGACCGCCACCCATTTCGCCGCGCGAAGCCCGCAGTCGATCACCGTTGCCAATCGCACGGTCGAACGCGCGCACGGTCTGGCCCGGCGTGTGATGGGCAATGCCATGCGCTTGAGCGACCTGCCCACGGAGCTGCATCGTTACGACATCGTGGTTTCATGCACCGCAGCGTCACTGCCGATTCTCGGCAAGGGCCTGATCGAACGTGCACTCAAGGCACGCAAGCGGCGCCCGATGTTCATGGTGGATCTGGCGGTGCCGCGCGACATCGAGCCCGAGGTTGCGCGCCTGGACGACGTTTATCTGTACACCATCGATGATCTGGCCGAGACCGTGCGCGAAGGCATGGATGCGCGCCGTGGCGCGGTACTGCAAGCCGAAGCAATCATCGAAACCCGCGTGCAGGGCTTCATGCGGTGGCTCGATAGCCGTGAATCGACCCCGCTGATCAAACGCCTGCGCTCGCAAGCCGAAACCGCGCGTGTGGTCGAACTCGAGCGCGCGGTCAAGGCACTCGAACAGGGGCGCGATCCGCGCGAGATCGTTGAGCACCTGAGCCAGGCCTTGACCAACAAGCTGATGCACAACCCGACTGCGGCACTGGCGCAGGCGGCGGGCAATGAGCGGGCCCAGGTCAGTGCGCTGGTGAAGTCCCTGTTCAAGCTTTAGGTGGTCACACGGCGCGGCGCCCGCGCTTTGGGCCGCAGCCTGGCCCACAAGGCGGCGCTGCGCAGCCGCCCATGAACCTTACCGATTGAACCGAGTACCCAATGAAACCCAGCATGGCATCCAAGCTAAGCCAGCTTGGAACAAGGCTTGTCGAACTCGATGCGCTGTTGTCTGCCGAAGGCGCAACCCGCGACATGGAAGCCTACCGCAGGCTGACGCGCGAACACGCCGACATCACGCCGGTGGTCGAACTGTATCGGCGCCACCAGGCACGTGAAAACGATATCGTAGCCGCGCAGGACATGCTTTCGGATGCCGAGATGAAAGCCTTCGCCGAGGAGGAGATGCGCAGCGCGCGCGCGGACGTAGTCACCCTCGAACGAGACCTGGAGCGGGCCTTGCTACCCAAGGATCCCAACGACGAAAAAAACATTTTTCTGGAGATCCGTGCCGGTACCGGGGGCGACGAATCGGCGCTTTTCGCCGGCAGCTTGTTGCGCATGTATACGCGCTTCGCCGAACGCAAGCGCTGGCAGGTCGAACTGGTATCGGAAAGCCCGTCGGATCTGGGCGGCTTCAAGGAGGTGATCGTGCGCCTGATCGGCAGCGGTGCCTTCTCGCGGCTCAAATTCGAATCCGGCGGCCACCGCGTGCAACGGGTGCCGGAAACCGAAGCCCAGGGGCGCATCCACACCTCGGCCTGCACCGTGGCGGTGATGCCGGAAGCCGACGCAGTCGCCGACGTTCTGATACGCCCGGAAGACATTCGCATCGATGTCTACCGTGCCTCCGGCGCCGGCGGCCAGCATGTCAACAAGACCGAGTCGGCGGTGCGCATCACGCACCTGCCCACCGGCATCGTGGCGGAATGCCAGGACGGCCGCTCGCAGCATCAGAACAAGGAGCGCGCGTTCGCGGTGCTGGCCGCGCGCATCAAGGACCGCGAAACCCGCGAAGCCCAGGCCAAGGAAGCGGCAACCCGCAAGAGCCTGATCGGCTCCGGCGATCGCTCGGAGCGCATCCGCACCTACAACTTCCCGCAGGGGCGCGTCACCGACCATCGCATCAACCTGACCCTCTACAAGATCGCCGCCATCATGGACGGCGATCTGGACGAGTTGACCAACGCACTGGCCGCCGAACACCAGGCCGAACTGCTGGCCGCTCTGGGCGAGCAGTAAGCGCACTTCGCCATGCAAGAGCAATGCGCCGTCGAAGCCCTGCTGGGGGCGGCCGACATCGAACGCCGTGAAGCGCGCATGCTTTTGGCGCACGCAAGCGGTGTGCCCGCGGCCAGCCTTGCGGCATTCCCCGAGCGCCTGATCGACGCGCCCGCGGCGACACGGTTTCGCGATTGGGCGCGGCGGCGACGCGACGGCGAGCCCTTCGCCTACATCATTGGCTGGCGCGAGTTTTATGGACGCAGCTTCAAGGTCACGCCGGCGGTGCTGATTCCGCGACCGGAAACCGAACTGCTGGTCGAACGCGCCATCGAATGCGCGCGAAGCCTGCAACGACCACGCATCCTGGACCTCGGCACCGGCAGCGGCGCGATCGCGGTCACGCTTGCATGCGAGTTGCCGCAGGCGCAGGTCACGGCAACCGATGCCTCGGGTAGCGCACTTGAAATTGCCGCCGTCAACGGCAGCGCGCTGGCGCCCGGACGCATCGAATGGCTCGAAAGTGACTGGCTCGCCGGCTTGGGCGGTCGCGCATTCGAACTCATTGTCGCCAACCCGCCCTACATCCCGGCAGCCGACCCGCATCTGCCCCAGGGCGATCTGCGTTTCGAACCGCTTGCAGCGCTGGTCGGCGGGCTTGACGGCATGCAGTGCATCGACGCAATCGTGGCCGCCGCGCCCACGCACCTGGCGCCAGCCGGCTGGCTGCTGCTGGAGCACGGCTTCGACCAGGGTGCGCAAGTGCGT
>CAYYFR010000185.1:0-6631 GCA_964470865.1 uncultured Burkholderiales bacterium
AAGGCACGTCAGGATGCGGGTCTTACGCAGGCGCAAGTGGCCCAGCGCATGGGTACGCAAGCGCCTTCCGTGGTACGCCTTGAGCGGGCGCTGGCGACTGGAAAACACTTCCCTTCATTGGCGACCCTGCGGCGCTACGTCAAGGCCTGTGGCAAGCGACTAATCCTCAAGGTCGCGTAATCCTCAAGAAGAGACTGCGAACGGAACCACATCGGATTGACGCTTTCGGCGGCCGGCCGCTGAAGCGCGTTGGTCCGAAAGGTTCAGCAATGAGCTGATCGCGCCGCGCTTCCAGCACGTGAACTGCGCAGCGCAGGCATCACTCCGGCACAATGCCCGCACGCTTCACCGCCGCCCCCCATTTCTGGGTCTCGCTGCGAATGAACTCGGCGAATTGCTCGGGCGTACTGCCCACCGGTTCCGCCCCGGCCTTGGCCAGGGTGTCGCGCACGTCCGGCATGGCCAGAATCTTCACTGTTTCGTCATGCAGGCGCCGGATGATCGCAGCCGGTGTGCCGGCGGGTGCGACGATGCCGGTCCAGCCGGTCACCGCCACCGACGGGTAACCGGCTTCGGCGATCGAGGGCACGTCAGGTGCGGCGCTGGCGCGGCGCGGCTGGCCCACTGCCAGAGCGCGCAACTTGCCGCTTTTCACATGGCCCAACAATGCCGGTGCGGTGCCGAAGATCATGTCGACCTGGCCGCCCAGCAAATCGGTGATGGCCGGGGTTTCGCCCTTGTAGGCCACATGCAGCATTTGCGCGCCGACGGCGGCGGCGAATACCTCGCCCGCCAGGTGCGACTGGTTGCCGATGCCGGCCGAGGCGTAGCGGATCGCCTCGGGCTTGGCGCGGGCCGCGCTCACCAGTTCGGCAACGCTCTTGTAGGGCGATTGCGCGTTGACCGTCAAGACGAACACGATCGAGGTGGTTTGCGTGACCGGGACGAAATCGCGCTGGGCCTCGTAAGGCACCTTCTTGTAGACGTGCTGGTTGATGGTCAGGGTGCTGGGTGAGGTCATCAGGAAGGTGTAGCCGTCGGGCTGGGCGCGCGCCGCAGCTTCGCCGGCGATCATGCCATTGGCGCCGGCACGGTTGTCGATCACCACCTGCCGGCCCAGCGCATCGGTGAGCTTCTGGCCGATCAGCCGAGCGGCGATGTCGATGCTGCCGCCGGCCGATTGTGAAACGATGAACTTGATCGGCTGGGTCGGCCAGGCCTGTGCCTGGGCGAGGGCGCAGGTGAGCACGGTGGTGGCACAGAGGATTGCGGCGCTAAGCGGGTGTTTCATGGGCGGCTCCGTTGGGGTTTCTGGTACTGCAAGATGCAACATGCGCGCCAGTTTGGCGCAAACGGACTTCAAGGATTGAAATCGACCAGCCGGCTGACATCCGCGCAGGCTTCGATGTTCATCAGTGCCGCGCGCATTTTTTCGGCGCCGTCGGCTCCCCACAAGGGGACGGCAAGCTCCCGATACTTGCGTTCCAGCGCTGCGCGGCCATGCGGGCGGGTCGGCTCGCCGCTGGTGATCTCGCAGCGGCCCTCGATGCTTGTGCCATCGTGCAGGCGGATCAGCAGATGTACGCGCTGTGCCGCCGGATAGGCGCGGGTGAACTCTTCGTCCTCGACCAGCACAACCCGTGCGGCCAGGGCCATCACGCGCGGGTCGGCCACGGCTTCGTCGGCATAGGCCTGCAAGCCGTCACGCCCGCCGACGATCGCTGTTGCCAGCACGAAAGGCACCGAAAAGCGCGTGCCGAACCAGTTTTTCGGCGCCGGGTTGGAAAGAAAAGCAGCCATCTTGTAGGCACGCACCTCGATGCGCTCGATCGCAGCCGGGTCGATGCGCCCGCCGGGCACGCGCGCCAGCGCGTCATCGAGTGCATCGTTGGCCGAATGGGCGTAGCGCGCGCTCGGATACAGCTTGATGTAGCCGCCCGGCAGCAGCCAGGTTTCGCCCAATCCGGCGATTGCCACGTCGGGCGCGAAACCGTCGCCCAATACCAGGCTGAAGGTGGTGTTGACGCCATCGGCCGGCCCGCTGAAGCCGGACTCGGCCAGGCGCACCGCCATCTGCCCCATGAAGCCGCTGTGCCCGGCATACCAGTTGCGTACCGTCGCGCCATCTTTCATGGTGTGGCGATTGGTGGCCATGCAGGTCGAGGCCGCCAGGCTTGCCAGGTTGCGCAACTGCATGATCGGCATGCCGGTCAGGCGTGCAGTGGCAAGCGCTGCGCCGACTACGCCAAAGGTGCCGTGCGGGTTGACGATCAACTTGACCGTGGTGGCCATGCCGATGCGTGCCACCACCTCGTAGGCCAGCGCGATGGTGGCCAGCAGTTCGCGGCCGCAGAGGCCGCGTTCCTGTGCGACGGCAAGCGCAGCCGGGATCACCTGGATGCCGGGGTGGCCGTTGGCCAGAGTGTTGCCCTCGTCGTAATCGAGCCAGGCGCCGGCGGTGCCGTTCAACAGCGCCGCATCGAGTGGATTGCAGGTGCGGCCGCTACCGATCACCCAGGCACGGCCCGATGCGCTGCTGGCGATATGGCGCTCCGACAGCGCCAACAGTTCGGGTGCGCGCATGCCGGTGGCGATCACCGGCAGCGTGTCGACGAGAATCTCCTTGGTGCGTGCCAGCACCGATGCCGGAATCGCCTCGTATGGTGTGGTGCCGACAAAGCGCACCAGGCGTTCGAGATAGTCGGGCGCCTCGTTCATCGGACGACCCTCCCATCAGTGCGCGCCTTCCTCCGCAAAGGAGGATGAGCGCGGCCTGCGGGCGGCCGCGCGGGAACGCTCATGCGGTAAACGCCGGCGCGCGTGGCTCAGCGCGTCGCATGCGCCTTGCCGCCGACGGCAAGCGTGGCCTGCACGAAATCGCCGATCGCCCGCCGGTATTGTTCCGAGGCCGACCAGGCAATGCCGCTATGGCCGGCGCCCTCGAACTTGACCAGGCGCTTGGGTTCGGCTGCAGCCTTGAAAAGCTCGTCCCCCATGCTGTGCGGGATCACGGTATCGGCGGTGCCGTGCAGGAACAGTTTGGGAATCGTGACCTTGGGAATGCGCGCCAGCGCCTCGAAGCGCTGGGTGATCAGGAAACCGACCGGTAGCCAGCCGAAGCGCGATGCCGAGACCACGTCCGGCACCGAGGTGAGTGCCGCTTCGGTGATGAGCCCGGCGGCATCGTCGACCGTCAGCCGGGCCGCCAGATCGATCGCCACCGCAGCGCCCAGGGAATGGCCGTACACAAAACGGCGGCCGGGCTGCGGCACCTTGACACGCAACCAGTCCCAGCCAAGCTGCGCGTCTTCATAGGCTTTCGTTTCGCTCGGTAATTCGCCGCTGGACTGGCCGAAGCCGCGATAGTCGATCGCCAGCACCGAAAAGCCCAGGTCGCGCAGGCGCTGGATACGAAATGACGAGCCGGAAAGGTTCCAGCGCGCGCCGTGCAGGTAGAGAACCGCTGGAGCTTGCTGGTCTTCCTGCGGCGCCCACCAGGCGTGCAGGCGTTCGCCATCCTCGCCGGGAAGCGGCAGCCAGAGTTCCGCGACACCGGCGGGCAGGCCTTGGTAGCCGCGCCAGTTGTCGCGCACCGGGCGAAAAATCCACTCGCTCTGCTTGCTCTCCAGCGTGGCGCAACCGGCCGTCAGTGAGATGGCGCTGAGGCTGAGGAAGCGGCGGCGGGCGGGATTCATGCTAAGCGAAGGGATTCTTGCGGGAATGTGATTCGAGTCTGCCACGGGCAAATGGTTTCACCAAGACAAATCTTGTCACTTTCGTGAAAACGCCGAACCCGGCCCTGGCAGCGCTGCGCCATGCCGGTGTGACGCCGGGTGAGGCCGAGTTCGAGTTCGTAGTACACCGGCAGCAGCAAGGGCGCGGCGATGCCGAGCATGAACGCAACGGCTGCGCCGCCCAAAGCCACCATCAGGTAGAGGCGCGTGAGGTAGCGCGGTGCCGGCTCAAGGTCGGTGAGTTCACCGTGGCACGGGGAAGGTCTGTCTTAAGAAAAACGCGTGATTATAGTGAAGCATCGGGTGGCGCGAAGATGGCGCGAAGATGGCGCGAAGGTGGCGCCAAGGTGGCGCCAAGGGTGGCGCCGAGCGCGGTGTGAAACATTGCAGATGCGTGCCACGCGAGGGTTGTTGTACACGGCAGGCGCGCGCAGCGCGGGTTGCGATGCTTGGGCACCGCCGCCCGGCGAACGCGCCGTGTGCGCCGCACGAAATGCTGCCGCGGGCATGCCGCGGCAGCGTGGCGTTTATCAGGCGTTGACGTTGACTACCACCCGGCCGCGGATCACGCCGAGCATCAGGTCAGCGGCAGCGCGAATCGCGTCCGACAGGCCGATTTCCTTGGTCATCGCGTCGAGTTTGGCCGGCACCATGTTGCAGGCCAGCCTGTTCCATGCCTTGACCCGTAGCGCCTTGGGGGCCATCACCGAATCGATGCCGGCCAGCGTCACACCGCGCAAGATGAAGGGCGCCACCGAGGCCGGGAAATCCATCCCTTGCGCCAAGCCGCAGGCGGCGACCACGCCGCCGTAGCGGGTTTGCGCGCAGGCATTGACAAGCGTGTGCGAGCCGACCGAATCGATGACGCCGGCGAAGCGCTCCTTCTGCAACGGTTTGCCGGGCGCGCCCAGGGCGGCACGATCGATCACTTCGGCGGCCCCCAGGGCCTTGAGGTAATCCGCCTCGCCAGTTTTGCCGGTCGAGGCGACCACTGTGTAGCCCGATTCGGCGAGGATGGCCACCGCCACGCTGCCGACACCGCCGGTGGCGCCGGTGACCAGGATCTCGCCTTGCGCCTTGGTCACGCCAAACTGCTCCATGCGCATCACCGACAACATCGCGGTATAGCCGGCGGTACCCAGCGCCATCGCCTGGCGCGTGGTGAATTTCGCCGGCAGCGCGATCAGCCAGTCGCCTTTCAGGCGCGCCTTTTGCGCCAGCCCGCCCCAATGCGTTTCACCCACGCCCCAGCCGTTCAACACCACGCGGTCGCCGGGCTTGAAATCGGCATGGCTGGAGGCTTCCACAATACCTGCCAGGTCGATGCCGGGCACCATCGGCCATTTGCGCACTACCGGGCTCTTGTTGGTGATCGCCAGGCCGTCCTTGTAGTTGAGGGTCGAATAGTCGACCCTTACCGTGACATCGCCTTCGGGCAACTGTGCCGGGTCGATCTCGGTGACCGCGGCGTTGAAGCCGGCTTCGGGTCTGGTGAGAAGAATGCCTTGCATTTGTGGCTCCGGAAGATGGATTGCCGGAATGGCTATTCCGGTCGGCTTGTGCGCTGGCAATGTTCGCACAAAAACAGTCCGCGTCCGCCGCTGTCGATGCGCCGGATGGCGCTGCCGCAGAGATGGCAAGGTTCGCCCGCGCGCTCGAAAACCCAGTGGCGGTAGCGCGCATAGGTCCAGCCGGCGGCTTTGAGTTGCGCAGCCCGACCCGGATCGTTGGTGATGCCGCGCAGCCGGTACGACTGGCGCGTGAGTCTGAGTGCCGCCAGCGCCAGCGCCTGGCGTTGTGACGCTGTCAAATCCAGCGGTCGCATGTGCGGGTGCAGCTTGGCCACAAACAGAATGTCGCTGCGCAGGTAGTTGCCGATGCCGGCCAGAAAGCCCTGGTCGAGCAGCAACCCGGCCAGGTTGCGGCGGGCGAAGCGCGCGGCTTCCACCTGTGCCAGCACCTGCTTTGGCGTAACCCGCGGATCCAGCAGTTCCAGGCCCAGGCGCGCGATGTAGGGGTGACCGGCGACCGCGTCGGACTTGAGCACTGCAATCTCGGAGGCGCTGTAGAGGATCGCGCTGTGGGTGGATGTTGCGATCGCCAGCCGGGTTTGCAGGTGCGTGGATGGCGCCGCACCGCGATACACCACCCACTGGCCATACAGCTGGTTGTGCGAATAGATCGTGAGACCCCCTTCGAAATGCGTCAGCATGGCCTTGCCGCGCGGCTCCACCTGGGTGATGGTGCGGCCGCTCAAGGCCCGACCCATGCGCTGCAACTGCGGGAACTTGTCGGCGGCAAAGTGCACTGTGATGGCGGCGTGCCCGGCGAGTGCGCGCCGCAGCTTGTCAGCCGCCAGACGGATTTCCGGACCTTCAGGCATCAGTGATGCCCGCCATGCCCGGCCAGCACAAACCCGGCGAGCGCAAGCGACAGCACGGCGCCGGCGGTCAGCGCGCAACGCAGGCGCATGAACCAGCGCGGGGGCGCATGGCGGCGGGCGAAGCGCCAGTCCATCATCAGACACAGGACGAACAGCGCGGCCAGCAGGTAAACGCCTTCGTATTGCGGCAACTGCAGCGCCACCCAGGCGATCAGCGCAGGGCACACGCTCCAGCCGAAGGCGGCCCATTGCTCGCCGACGTCGGCTTGCGGTGAACGCATCACAAGCCCCCACTGCAAGGCGCCGACAAAGCTCGCGATCAGCGCGCCATATTGTGTGAGCCAGCCCAGGTAGTAGGAGAGATTGGGTTCGGGGAACAACATGATGCCGGCAGCAAGGGCGAAAAATGGCAGCAGGCCTGCGGCGCCAATGATTAGCGCCGGTAGAGGTATCGAGCTGTCGGGGCGCAGCGCGGGATGGTTTTGCATGGGATGCGAAATCGGAGATTGTTTGA
>CAYYFR010000185.1:6731-8945 GCA_964470865.1 uncultured Burkholderiales bacterium
GGCAGGCCAATACTCCATCCACGCGTTGCTCGCGGCGCAGCGCGGAAGGTATAGTTCGCACCTGTCGCCGCGCCCCATCACCCCAGGAGAAACCATGGCTGTCCGCCCCAAGAACAAGGTCATCATCACTTGCGCTGTCACCGGCGCGATCCACACGCCGACCATGTCGCCGCACCTGCCGATCACGCCCAGGGAAATTGCCGATGCGGCCGTTGGTGCCGCAGAAGCCGGCGCGGCGATCGTGCACCTGCATGCGCGCGATCCGCTCGACGGGCGCCCGACGCAGGACCCCAAGTATTTCCGCGAGTTCGCGCCCGACATTCGCAGCCGCTGCGACGTGGTGATCAACTTCACCACTGGCGGTGCGCCCACCATGTCGATCGAGGAACGCCTGCAGCCGGCGCTGCAGTTGAAGCCCGAGGTCGCTTCGCTCAACATGGGCTCGATGAATTTCGGCATGTACCCGATGCTGTCGCGCTACAAGGACTGGAAGCATTCCTGGGAAGAGCCCTACCTGGCAGGCTCCGACGAGCGCATTTTCAAGAACACCTTCAAGGACATCGCCTACATCCTGGAGTCGTGTTCGGAGAACCGCACGCGTTTCGAGATCGAGTGCTATGACATCGGCCACTTGTACACCGCCAACCACTTTCTGGAGCGCGGGCTGGTCAAGCCGCCGTTGTTCATCCAGTCGGTGTTCGGCCTTCTGGGCGGCATCGGCCCGCATCCGGAAGACGTGATGCAGATGAAGCGCACCGCCGACCGCCTGTTCGGCAACGATTACGTGTGGTCGGTGCTGGGCGCCGGACGCAACCAGATGCCGATCGCCGCCATGTCGGCGGTGATGGGCGGCAATGTGCGCGTGGGCCTGGAGGATTCGCTGTGGGACGGGCCGGGCACGCTGGCCGCCACCAACGCCGCGCAGGTCAGGCGCATACGCAGCATCATCGAGGCGCTTTCGATGGAAGTGGCGACTCCGGACGAGGCGCGCGAGATTCTGCTGCTCAAGGGGCCCAACAATGTCGGCTTCTAGGCGCGGCTGGCGCACGAGGAGCATGACATGAGCGCGGTGTTGCGTGACCCGGGCGGCGCGGAGTTGCCGCCCATGGAAGCCTTCTGGATGCCGTATACCAATAATCGCGCCTTCAAGTCGCGCGATGATGTGGCCGCGCGCATGATCACCAAGGCCCTCGGCATCCACTACACCACCTTGTCCGGCGCGCGCGTGATCGACGCCATGGCAACCCTGTGGTGCGTCAATGCCGGCCATTGCCGGCCGAAGATTGTCGAAGCGATTCGCGCGCAGGCCGGCGAACTCGATTTCGCCTCCAACTTTTCGCTCGGCAACCCGCTCGCGTTCAAGGCCGCCGACGCGCTGGCGCGCATCGCGCCGGCCGGCATGGGCCATGTGTTCTTCACCAATTCAGGGTCTGAGGCGGTCGATACGGCGCTGAAGATTGCGCTGGGTTATCACCGCCTGCGCGGGGAGGCATCGCGCACGCGTTTCGTCGGCCGCGAGAAGGGTTATCACGGCGTCAATCTGGCCGGGGTTGCAGTGGGCGGCGTGGCGGCCAATCGCAAGGCCTTCGGCAACCTGATCGCGGTCGATCATCTGCCGCACACCCAGGACCTCACGCGCAATCGCCACTGCCGCGGCGAGCCCGAACACGGCGTCGACCTGGCCGACCAGCTCGAGCGCATCGTCGCCCTGCATGACGCCTCGAACATCGCGGCGGTGATCGTCGAACCGGTATCGGGCGCGGGCGGCGTGCTGGTGCCGCCGCGCGGCTATTTGCAGCGCCTGCGCGAAATCTGCACCCGCCACGGCATCCTCCTGATTTTCGACGAAGTGATCACCGGGTTTGGCCGCCTCGGGGCGCCGTTCGCCAGTCAGTTGTTCGGTGTCAAACCGGACCTGATCACCTTTGCCAAGGGGATTACCAGCGCCACCGTGCCGATGGGTGGGGTATTGGTGGCTGACCATGTGTACGACACCTTCATGCAGGGATCCGGCCCGGTGGTGGAAATGTTCCATGGCTACACCTATTCCGGGCACCCGCTGGCCAGCGCCGCAGCCCTGGCGACATTGGCCACCTATGCCGAGGAAGACCTGTTCGGCAATGCCGCGCGTTTGTCGGCCGTGTTCGAGGAGGGCATCCACTCGTTTGAGGCGGCGCCGCATGTGATCGACACCCGCAATCTGGGTTTGATCGG
>CAYYFR010000185.1:9045-11519 GCA_964470865.1 uncultured Burkholderiales bacterium
GACCACAGGATCAACCCATGTTAACCATTCGCATGAACCGCGGCGGTGCCAAAGGCCGCCCGTTTTACAACATCGTTGCAACCGATTCGCGCAATCGCCGTGACGGCCGCTTTGTCGAGCGCGTAGGTTTCTACAACCCGATCGCCTCGGGCCAGGAGGAAACCCTGCGCTTTGACGTGGCACGCGTGAATTACTGGAAGGGCGTGGGCGCCCAGATTTCGCCTTCGGTCGAGCGCTTGCTCAAGCAGTTCGCCAAGAAGGTGCCGGCGGCTACCGCTGCGGCCTGAGATGCTGGACCTCGCGTCCGCCACTGAGCAGGGCGCGACTGCTGCGCCCGCAGGGGCGCAGCGCGCGCCGGAAAGCGGCGCACCCGCAGATCTGGTGTTGATGGCGCACGTAAGAGAGCCTTTCGGGCTGACCGGGCGCGTCAAATTGCATGTGTATTCCGACGATCTGGATGCCCTGGGGCAATTCAAGTCGTGGTGGTGGGCAGGGCCGGCGGGCAAGCCCGATTGGGCGCAAGTGGTGCCCGAGGAATTCGTGGAACGTGGTGGCGGCGTAATCGCCAAGCTGCCAGGAATCGATGATCGCGACGCGGCGTTCGCGCGCAAGGGCTGGCAGATCGCGGTGGCGCGATCGGCGTTCAGCCCGGTGGCTGAGGGCGAGTATTACTGGTCCGATCTGCTGGGTTTGCGGGTTGTCAATCGTGACGGCGTGGTGCTGGGATGTGTGACTGAACTGATGGATCTGGGTCCGCACCAGGTCTTGCGCGTGATGCAGGATGCGCGCGAAACCCTGATTCCCTTCGTTGTGCAGTATGTTGACCGAGTGGATACGGCGGGCGGCGAGATCGTGGTTGATTGGGGCCTGGACTACTAGTCCGGTGCAGGCGGGAAGCGATGGCTGTGCGGGCGGTCAGGTTCGATGCAGTGACGTTGTTCCCCGCGATGTTCGAGGCGGTATCGGCGCTGGG
Organism: uncultured Burkholderiales bacterium; assembly: GCA_964470865.1. Taxonomy (GTDB): domain Bacteria; phylum Pseudomonadota; class Gammaproteobacteria; order Burkholderiales; family JAEUOS01; genus JAEUOS01. Next base: position 10,019 of record CAYYFR010000185.1, read on the forward strand.
GGTGAGTGGTCGGGCTTGTGAATCCGGAATCTGGTCGCTGCACTGCTGGAACCCGCGCGACTTCACCGATAATCCGTATCGCACCATCGACGACCGTCCGTATGGCGGTGGGCCCGGGATGTTGATGATCCCGGCGCCGCTGCAAGCGGCGATCGGCGCGGCGCGGGCGGCACAGGATGATGCGGGGCTGACGTCACGCGTGATCTACCTGTCGCCGCAGGGAAAGTCGCTGGATCATGCGGGCGTTATGCGCCTGCGCGAGCGGATGCAGGGCGGGCAGGGCGTGGTTCTGCTGTGCGGGCGTTACGAAGGCATCGACGAAAGGGTGGTGGAACGCCATGTCGATGAAGAAGTATCGATCGGCGACTATGTGTTGTCTGGCGGCGAACTGGCCGCCATGGTGCTGATCGATGCGCTGGTGCGGCAGTTGCCCGGTGTGCTTGGGCATGACGCATCGGCAGTTGAAGAATCGTATGCGGCGGGCTTGCTGGATTGCCCGCATTACACGCGCCCCGAGGAGTATCTGGGGGCGCGGGTGCCGGAGGTGCTGTTGTCCGGTGACCATCGGAAGATTGCCCGTTGGCGACTCAAGCAGTCGCTGGCGCGCACCCGGGCCAGGCGGCCCGATTTGTTTGCCGCCTGGTGTGGGCGCAAGCTTTCGCAGGAGGAACAGCGGATTCTGGCCGAAGTAATGGCCGAATCTGGTAGTTGAGGAGACCAGAGGACGATTCGGCCGCGATATTTCCAGAGCCGAACGAAGCAATACCAGACAGCAAGTCGCAGCAAGTCGCAGCAAGTTGGTCAGTGAAGCGAATTTCGCTGCAAGGCGCTTTGTGCGAAAGTGCCTTGCAGCGAAACACCACCGTTGCGCCCGGCCGGACTTACACATCGCAGGCGCACGGTACATACAAACGGCGGCATCAGGGGCGCTCGCTCCTGCTCTAGCGCCAAGTCCTGCTTCAAGCAGGCCATGGACGAAAGGAAGCAACATGAACAAGATCATCGCAGAAATCGAGAGCGCGGAGATCGCGCGTCTTGGCAAGGTCATTCCGGTTTTTGCGCCGGGCGATACGGTGGTGGTGAACGTCAACGTCGTCGAGGGTGAGCGCAAGCGTGTGCAGGCCTTCGAAGGCGTGGTGATCGCGCGCCGCAACCGCGGCATCGGCTCCTCATTCATCGTGCGCAAGGTATCGTCGGGCGAGGGTGTGGAGCGCACTTTTCAGTTGTATTCACCACTGATTGCCTCGATCGAGGTCAAGCGCCAGGGCGATGTGCGCCGCGCCAAGCTGTACTACCTGCGCGAGCGTTCGGGCAAGTCGGCGCGCATCAAGGAAAAGCTCAAGCTGCGTACCAAGGTGGTTGTGCCTTCGACATAGTCTGTCGCGGGAAGAAAATGCAACAGGCGCCTGATGGGCGCCTGTTGCATTTTCGGCTGCGCCCGGAGCGTAGCGTCGGGCGCAATGGCCATGTGCCTACGCCCGCTGAAGTGCCAATCGGGTTT
>CAYYFR010000186.1:0-11399 GCA_964470865.1 uncultured Burkholderiales bacterium
GTTTCATCATGTTCTACGTTTATTCAGGGGAATTTGGCAGGCCCGGCGCTTCAAGAGACTTTCTGGTGCGCCGATTTATCCGGATTGCACCGCTCTACTGGTTTCTGACAGCTTGCCTCGCAACCGCGTTGCTATTCTTCCCAGGTGCATTCAGCGTCCTGAGTTTTGACGTCCGGCACGTGCTTGAGTCGTTCCTTTTCTTGCCCACCGTGAATTCCGCCGGGGAACCCTTTCCGGTTCTGAACTCAGGCTGGACACTGACCTATTAGATGTATTTTTACGGACTATTTGCACTGTGCCTCGGACGTACTCCGAGATTCGCGCTGTGCAAGGTGACGACGATTTTTTTGGGCAGCACTTTGGCAGGATTGCTGTTGGCACCCGGCGTGCCCGCGCCCGTTGGTTGACATGCTGGTCAATCCTATTCTTGTGGAGTTCGTGCTCGGAGGCTGGCTCGGGTTCCAAGCTTCGCGCGGCAGACTCCTGTCCGGGTTTTGGATATATTTGGTCGGCGCAATCGGTGTGGCGACACTTGCGGCGCAGATTTTTGCAGGGTTGTGGGATGTTGGCCGTGCACTAGCTAGGCCGTGGCATGCCGTTCTTTTGCATAGTCGCTGCATTGGTATCTATCGAGATGCGAAGGCCCGTGAAGGTTCCCCACTGCTGGCCCGCCAGGCTGGGAGATGAGTCGTACTCGCTTTACTCGACACATGTTTCCACGGGGGCAATTTTTTCAAACTGTGTGCCGGGCTCGGGTTGGCGCGATGGGTCGCAGTGGACCTGCTCGTTCCGGCGTACATATTTTGTGCAGTGATGGTGGGAAGACTGATGTACTTGTTCGTTGAGAAACCGGCTTTGGTAACCATGAACAAGGTTTGGTCTGAACGGCAACGCCGCAGGGTTGCTGCAAACGCGCGGTAGCCCGTGTTGTCCTGCACGACTCACTATTTGGTGTATTGGTGGTTTCTTGGGCCATGGGCCGACGCTATAATCAGCAGATAGGTCCATGCGCTGCTCGGCGCATGCATCCGCCCCGGCGGAACGCGACGGCCAACCTTCAGGATTAGCGCCAGGAAACCGCATAGATGTTCGACGGCAAGGCAATACTGATCACTGGTGGTACCGGGTCTTTTGGGCAGCGCTTCGTCGCCAGATTGCTCGCCGACTACAAGCCCCGCAAGGTGGCGGTTTATTCGCGCGACGAACTCAAGCAGTACGAAATGCAACAGGAATTGAACGCGCCTGCCATGCGTTACTTTCTGGGTGACGTGCGGGACGGCCCGCGCCTGGTGCAGGCTATGCAGGGGATGGACTACGTGATCCACGCCGCGGCGCTCAAGCAGGTGCCGGCCGCCGAATACAACCCGATGGAATGCATCAAGACCAACATCCACGGCGCCGAAAACGTGATTCATGCCGCGCTTGCGTGCAACGTCGAGAAGGTGATCGCCTTGTCCACCGACAAGGCGGCGAATCCGATCAACCTGTACGGCGCCACCAAACTGGCGTCCGACAAGCTTTTCGTGGCGGCCAACAACACCGCCGGCGGGCATCGCACCCGTTTTTCGGTCGTGCGCTATGGCAACGTCGTCGGCTCGCGCGGATCGGTGGTGCCGTTTTTCCGCAAGTTGCTGGCCACTGGGGCGGGCAAACTTCCGGTGACCGACAAGCGCATGACGCGCTTTTGGATCACCCTAGATCAGGGCGTCGACTTCGTGATCCGCAATTTCAGGCGCATGCATGGCGGCGAGATTTTCGTGCCGAAGATCCCCTCGATGCGCATCACCGACCTGGTCGAAGCTATGGCGCCCGGCATCGCCATCGACGTGATCGGCATCCGTCCCGGCGAGAAACTGCACGAAATCATGTGCCCTACCGACGATTCGCACCTGACGCTGGAGTTTGGCGATCATTTCGTGATCCGGCCTACCATCCAGTTCAATCATCCGAGCGATTTCTCGGTCAATGGGCTCGGCGAAAAAGGCGTGCTGGTGCCGGAAGGCTTCGAGTACAACTCAGGCACCAATCCGCATTTTCTGGCAGTCAATCAATTGAAGGATTTGAACGCCGTCTAGCGTCGCGCTTTCCATCACCCGCATGGACCCGATTCCCTATGGCCGGCAAAGCATCAGCGACGAGGACATCGCCGCGGTGGAGGCCGTGTTGCGCTCCGACTGGCTGACCCAGGGGCCGACGGTCGAGCGCTTCGAGGCGGCGGTGGCAGGATATGCGGTAGTGGAATTCGCCAGCGCCGTCAACAGCGCCACGTCCGCTTTGCACCTGGCCTGCCGCGCCTTGGGGTTGGGTGCCGGCGACACGTTGTGGACGGTGCCCAACACGTTCGTCGCGTCCTCGAACGCAGCGCTATATTGCGGCGCCGCGGTCGATTTTGTGGACATCGATCCGCTTACCTACAACCTCTCGGTGGCGGCCCTGGCAGCGAAGCTGGAGGGCGCTACGCGCGCTGGGCGCTTGCCCAAGATCGTCATGCCGGTGCATTTCGGCGGGCAGTCGTGCGACATGCGCGAGATCGCGGCATTGGCGCGACGTTACGGGTTTCGAGTCGTCGAGGACGCGTCCCATGCCATCGGCGGGGATTATCTTGGCCGCAAGGTCGGATGCTGCGCGTATTCCGACATCACAGTCTTCAGCTTCCATCCGGTCAAGATCGTCACTACCGGCGAGGGCGGCTTGTTGGTGACGAAAGACGCCGACCTGCATCGCTCGATTTCGTTGCTGCGCAGCCATGGGGTCACGCGCGATGCGAGCCTGATGGATCAGGAACCCGATGGCGCCTGGTACTACCAGCAGGTCGATCTGGGTTTCAACTATCGCTTGACCGACATGCAGGCCGCGCTTGGATTGAGCCAGATGGGGCGGATCAAGGCCTTCGTCGAGCGCCGTCGTATCATCGCGCGACGTTATGACGCGGCTTTTTCGTCCCTCCCGATCGGTTTACCGGGACGCAGTCCGGAGGCCGCCTCCGCGTGGCACCTGTATGTGATCCAGGTCGACCAAGCGCTTGCCGGAAAGTCGCGCAAGGACGTGTTCGACGCGATGCGGGCCGCCGGCATCCAGGTCAACGTTCACTACATACCGGTCCACCTTCATCCCTATTACCGGCGCATGGGCTTCGCGCCAGGGCAGTTTCCCGCCGCCGAACGGTACTACACGCAGGCGATCAGCGTGCCGGTCTATGCAGGCATGAGCGATGCGCAGCAAGAACGGGTGATCGACGAGATGGCCAATGCGTTGCGTTGAGCCCGACCGATCGCGTTGCAAGGGCGGTGGCGCACCGTGAACGCCGCTACGGTGCGGGTTATCGTGCAGTGCCGCATGTCGTCCGCACGCTTGCCCGGCAAGGCACTGCTTCGCGTCGGCGGGTTTCCGGCCGTGGTGCTTGCCGCGCTGCGCGCTGCCAATGCCGGCCGGCAAGTCGTGGTTGCCACCTCCGACCAGCTGGCTGACGATTTGCTTGCGCAAACCGTGGTTGCCGCGGGCATCGCCTGTGTTCGCGGCAGCCTTGATGACGTGCTCGACCGCTTCGTACAGGCGTGCGGCGATCTGCCCGCTGACGCCGTGGTGGTCAGACTCACTGCGGACAACGTGTTTCCGGACGGAGAATTCATCGAGCGCGCGCTTGCCGTGTTCGCACGATCCGGCACTACCTACTGGTCGGTACGCCATCCGGACGACGGTTTGCCCTACGGATTGAGCGTCGAGGTCACCACTGCGGCGATGTTGCGCGCCGCCCGTCGCGCCACCCGTGATCCGCACGATCGCGAGCATGTCACGCCCTGGATACGCCGCGCAAGCGCAAACGCCGGCGCTGCCGGCTGGCTGGATGGCCATGCGCATTTGCGCTGCACGCTCGACGATGCGCGCGACTACCAGCGGCTCGAGCGATTGTTCGATGGCGTTGACGCGCCGTGCCTGGTGTCCTGGCAAGCGTTGTGTGCAAGCCTGGCGTCGATTAACGATGTGCAAGCGCCACAAGCCGCCGCGCTGCGCCCGCCCGTACTACTCAGGTTCTGCTTGGGGACGGTGCAATTGGGCACCGAATACGGAGTGGCTAACCGAACCGGCCAGCCATCGACCTTGGCAGCGGTGGGGATTGTGCAGACGGCGCTCGATGCCGGCGTGCTCTGCCTGGACACCGCTCGAGCCTATGGTGCGGCTGAATCCGTGGTGGGTGCAGCGCTGCGGGCCGCCACGCTGCCTGCGGTGAAAGTGGTGACCAAACTCGACCCGCTGGCGACGCTCGCGGACGACGCGACCGATGTCGCGCTGCACGCCGCGGTGAATGCCAGCATCGATGCATCCTGCCTTGCGTTCGGGGTCGATGCGCTGGACACGCTGCTGCTGCATCGCTGGGCGCACTTCCGGGCGTTCGGCGGCCGTCTTTGGCACCATCTTGAGGCGTTACAGGCGCGCGGCAGGGTGCGGCACCTGGGTGCGTCCGTCAACGGCGTGGCCGAGGCCATGGACGCATTGCGGGTACCCGCGGTCGAACACCTTCAGGTGCCGTTCAACCTGATAGATACCCGCCTCGTCGCCGCCGGCATCGAAGCCGCGCTGGCGCGCCGCCCGGATGTCACGCTGCATGCGCGCAGCGTCTTTCTTCAAGGACTGCTGGTCTCGGATGCGGAGTTATGGCCGGATGTCTCCGGCGTGGATGCCCATGTGCTGGTTCGCCTGCTCCATAATCTTGCCTATGAAGCCGGATTCGCGTCACGTGCGCAACTCTGTGTCTCCTATGTGTTGTCGCATCCTTGGGTGCAGCGACTGGTGGTCGGCTGCGAGACGCAGGCGCAGTTGCGCGAAAACCTGGACTTTTTGGGTGGCCGGATGCTGAGCCCGGGCGAATGCGAGCGTATTCGCGCCCGTCTCCCCGACCTGCCCGATGCACTGCTTGACCCGTTGCGCTGGAAGTTGAAAACGCGAGGCACTCCATGACGCAAATCCGGTCGGCCGACGAGAGTGTCGGAATCGAACAATTCAGTCTGGCCGGGGATGTCGCGCTGGTCACCGGCGCCACCGGCCACCTAGGCGGCATGATGGTCGAAGCCCTTGCCGCGGCCGGCGCGCACGTGCTGGTCAACTCGCGCCGACCGCACGCCGCCGCCGACCTTGCCAACGCGCTCTGCCGACGCGGCTTGCAAGCCAGCGCGACCGTTTTCGACATCACCGACGCCGCCGCGACGACGGCCGCGGTGGAGCAACTGGCAACGCGGCACGGGCATCTCGATATCCTGGTCAACAACGCCCATGCCGGCCGACCGGCCACCATCGCAGCGACCTTACCCGCGGATTTCACCGGTGCGTTTTCGGTCGCGGTTGATGCACCGTTCTTCCTGATCAGGCAGTTGCTTCCGCTGATGGAGGCGGCTGCCGGCAGGCGGCGTGGCGGCGCCTCGGTGATCAACATCTCGTCGATGTACGGCACCGTCAGCCCGGATCCTTCGATCTATGGCGACTCTGGACAAAACAGCGCCGCGTACTACGGCGCCGCCAAGGGGGCGCTCAACCAGTTGAGCCGCTATCTGGCCGTGCACCTCGCGCCGCGCGCGATTCGCGTCAACACCATTTCTCCCGGACCGTTCCCCGGAGCCGCGGCGCCCGCGGATTTCGTGACGCGACTGGCCGCCAAGGTGCCGCTGGGGCGGGTCGGTGAAGCGCGTGAAATCGGCGGGCCGCTGCTGTTTCTTGCGTCCTCGGCGTCTGCCTTCGTGACCGGCGCCAATCTTGCAGTCGATGGCGGTTGGACTGCCTGGTGACGACGTTTTCGATGCAACACCGCGTTGCCGAACGCTGTGGGCTGCTTGCCTCGCCGGCCCGGAAATGCTGATCGCCTTTCGCACCGACGCATCTGCCGCGACAGGGTCGGGGCACCTGATGCGTTGCCTGGCCCTGGCGGAATCGCTGCGCGATCGGGGCGCGGAGATTTTCTTCATCTGCCGGCACATACAGCCGGACCTGGCCGACCGGATTGAAAGCACGCGATATCGGCTTTTCAGGTTGACCCGTCCGGCCCAACCAGTCGATACGGATCGCCCCATGACGCATGCGGGATGGCTGGGCACCAGTTGGCAGGCCGATGCCGAAGAGACCCGAGAGCTGCTGGCCGAAACAGGCACTTCCCCTGACTGGCTGGTGGTCGATCACTATGCACTTGATGCCCGCTGGGAGCGGGCGGTCCGCCCCGGTGTCCAGCATCTCCTCGCCATCGACGATCTCGGCGACCGGGAGCACGACTGCGATCTGCTGCTCGACCAGAACCTGCATGCCGTGCCGCATGCGCGCTATGAAGGCAAGGTTGCACCTGCTTGCCGCTTGCTGCTTGGGCCGCGCTACGCCCTGATGCGGCGCGAGTTCGCCGCGGCGCGCCAAGCGCTTGTACGGGACTCTGGCGGAACCGGGCGCGTTCTGGTGTTTATGGGTGGCGTCGATGCCGGCAACATGACGCGGACCGTCTTGCAGGGCGCCTTGGCACTGCGCCGCCCGGATCTGTTTTTGGAGGTCGTGATCGCAGCATCCAACCCCAACGCGGTGTCCATGGAATCCGAATTCCGCGGATTGCCCAACGTCGCCATCCATGTCGCCGTGCAGGACATGGCGCAGCGCCTGGCGCGGGTGGATATTGCCATCGGCGCCGGCGGCGGCGCCATGCTTGAGCGTGCTTGTCTCGGCTTGCCGAGCCTGACGATCGCCCTCGCGGAGAACCAGGAGCCGGGGGCGCGTTCCCTCGGTTTGCGGGGGGCCACGCTCTATCTTGGCCGCGCCGCGGACGTCGATTCCACCATCATCGGCCATGCCTTGGCGGCCATGTTGCATTCGGAAACCCTGCGGCTTTCAATGGCCGAACGCGCGGCGGCGGTGGTCGACGGCAAGGGAGCGGAGAGGGTCGCCCGCTGCATGCTCGGCAGCACCCTGCGATTGCGCATGGCAAATGCTGGTGACTGCGAGAGCATTTTCAACTGGCGCAACGACTTGCGGACGCGGCGTTTTTCCGGCGATGGCCGGCCTCTCGAAAGGTCTGCGCACGAGCGCTGGTTCGCAGCATTGCTTGCGAATCCCGCCCGCAGAATGCTCATTGCCGAGGACGCCGGCGCACCGGTCGGCGTGCTGCGGTACGATATCGACCGTGAGAAGGCGGAAGTCTCGATTTATCTGGTGCAAGGCAACCTTGGCAGAGGGCTCGGAGAGGCGATTCTCGTCGCGGGTGAGCAATGGTTGTCCCGGGCTTGCCCCGACGTGCGGGAACTTGGAGCCGTGGTGCTACGGGAAAACGTGGCGTCGCTGGGCGTTTTCGCGGCGGCCGGATTTGAAGACCATAGCGCGTTCTTGCGCAAGAGAGTGAGTGCGAATGCCTGAATCCTTTCGCATTGCCGATCGGGTGATCGGCGCGACCGGCCCGCCGTTCGTGATCGCGGAGATGTCGGGCAACCACAATCAGTCGCTGGAGCGCGCGCTCGCCATTGTCGACGCGGCCGGCGCAGCCGGCGCGCATGCCCTCAAGATCCAGACCTACACGGCCGACACGATGACGCTCGATGTCGATCGACCAGAATTCGCCATTGATGATCCGGGCAGTCTTTGGCACGGGCAGACGCTCTACCAGCTGTACGAACAGGCGCATACGCCGTGGGCATGGCACAAGCCGATCTTCGATCGTTGCCGGCGACTCGGGATGGTCGGCTTTTCCACGCCATTCGATGAGACTGCGGTGGACTTCCTGGAGTCGCTGGAAGTGCCTGTCTACAAGATCGCCTCGTTCGAAAACACCGATCTGCCGTTGATCCGCAAGGTCGCAGCAACCGGCAAGCCGATGTTAATTTCCACCGGCATGGCGAGCGTCGCGGAACTCGACATGTCGGTTCGCGCGGCTCGCGAAGCAGGCTGCCGGCACCTTGTGTTGCTCAAGTGCACCAGCACCTATCCGGCCACGCCGGAAAACACCAATATCCGGACCATTCCGCACCTGCGTCAGTTGTTTGGCTGCGAGGTTGGGCTGTCCGACCACACCATGGGCATCGGTGTCGCGGTGGCCGGGGTGGCGCTCGGCGCCACGGTTATCGAGAAGCACTTCACCCTGGCACGTGCCGACGGCGGCGTCGATTCGGCATTTTCCCTGGAACCCGCGGAGTTTGCCGCGCTGGTGGTCGAAAGCGGGCGCGCCCGCCAGGCCTTGGGCGAGGTTTCCTATGGTGTGACCGAAGCGGAGAAAGGTTCGCTCAAGTTCCGGCGATCCCTTTATGCGGTCCGTGACATTGCCGCCGGGGAGGTCGTCACGACCGCGAACGTGCGTGGCATTCGGCCCGGCTACGGATTGCCGCCGCGCCACCTTGAAAGCGTGCTCGGCAAGGCGGTCAAGCGCGACATCAGGCGTGGTACACCGCTCGGCTGGGACATATTCTGAAACGATGAAAATACTGTTCTTCGCCCCGCACGCGGCGATCTGGATCCACGCCTTTCCGGAGGCGCTTGTCGCCGAAGCCCTGCGCGACAGCGGCCACGAAATAGTCTACGTGACCTGCGGCAGGCAACTCGTGGCCGGGTGTATCGCGATGAGCGCGTTCGGCGTCACGGCGAGTGCGACTGCCGAGCGCAAGGCGGAGATCTGCCGCCAATGCGACAACAATAAACGTCTGCTGCGTGAGGGTTTCGGTTTTGGCGGCGATGATTTGTCGGCACTCTTGTCGCCGGAAGACCGCACGGAGATACGGTGTTTGCTGGCCGGGGTTACGCGAGAGAACTTTCTCGATCTGCGGGTCGCCGGCGTCGACGTGGGGCGCGCCGCGCTCTACGAATTCCTGGTTGATCATAAAAAATCGGCACTTGAGTTCTCCGACGACGCGGAATGGAGTGATTATCTCGCGGCGCTTGAAAACACGCTCTATGCCACTTTCGGAGGCCGGCGGGTGATCGAGCGCGAGGCGCCGGACGCGGTGGTGGCCTACAACGGCCTGTATTCGGTCAATCGCGCGGTGAGCATGGTGGCGGCGGCGCGCGGCATACCGCACTATTTCCTGCATGCGGGAGGCAACCTCGCGGGCCGTCTTCAGACCCTGATGCTGGCCAAGGGCGACATCTTCGACATGTTGCGCAATGTCGGCGCCGCCTGGCCGGCGCTGCGCGAAAAGCCGGTCGAGGCTGCGTACGCGCGTGCCGTCACTGACCATTTTCTCGAACTGATGCGCGGCCGAAGCGGGTTCGCCTACTCGCAGCCTCAAACTGGCGACGGTGGGGGCCTGCGCCGGAAATTCGGCGTTGCCGACGACCAGAAGGTATTGTGCGCGACACTGTCGAGTTACGACGAGCGATTCGCTGCCGAAGCCTGCGGCGCACTGGCACCCGCCACCGGCCTCCTATTTCCCCTGCAGGTCGACTGGGTCAACGCCCTGATCGACTATGTTCGCGACCGTCCCGAACTTTTCCTGGTCGTGCGCGTACATCCTCGCGAATTCCCGAACAAGCGCGACGGGGTCAAATCCGCACATGCGAAAAGTCTTGAACGGGCGTTCGACGCACTGCCTTCGAACGTCTTGATCAATTGGCCGGCCGATATGCTTTCGCTGTATGACTTGGCGGAGATCACGGACGTTTTTCTCAACTCGATGTCGGGCGTCGGCAAGGAAATGGGCGTACTCGGCATTCCCGTGGTGCTGTACTCGAAAATGCTGGCGTGGTACCCGTCGGATATCAACTACGTGGGCGAAACCCTGCCCAACTACTTCAAGGCCGTCGAACAGGCATTGGCGGATGGCTGGCGTTACGAGAACCTGGTGCTCGCCTATCGCTGGCTGGCGGTCGAATATGGCCACATGCTGATCGATATTTCGGACGCGTTCGGCGCCAGCGAGTATCAGGCCACGGGCCTATTGCCGCGTGCGGTTGCCAAGTTGCAGCGCACGCTGCGTCCGCATGCGCGGCAGAGCCGTGACCTTGGGCGCCGTCCGCGGCCGATGCAGGCCCGACGGGAAATCGCGTCGCTGTTTGAAACCGGTGCCGCCACGGTGCTCGATCCACGCGTCGAACGGCTACCGCGGGCAACATCGGGCCGCAGCGAAGCCGCCGTGCTGGGGGCCGAGGTTGCCCGGCTGGTGCAAGCCATGTATCCGCGCGGCAATGCATCCGCCTCCAAACTAGGCCGCCGCCTCGAAAGCCTGAAGGACTCGCGCCGTGCTGCGTAAGTTGAAATCATCGATCCGGGTGTGCATGGATTTGGTCTGGTTGTGCGCCGGCTGGCTGGCATACGCGGCCACCGGCCGCACGCCCCATTGGGCCGGCATGAGCCTGATCCGGGTGTTTTGCGCAAGCGGGGGGCGCAGCAACGACCTGATGGCGCGCATGATTTCGTGGCGTCACCCGCCGCGACAAGTCAGCCTGGCGCAAGGCGCATTACCCGCGTTCGTCGCCCGCGAACTTGAAATGGCGGTTGGCGAGATCAGACAGCGCGGCTATCACGTCCTCAAGAATCGGGTTCCGGCCGACATGTGTGAGCGCCTCCTGCAGTTCGCCCTGACGCAACCGGCCAAGCTACGCGCGACCGAGGGCCAGACCAGTGCGCCAGCCACGGCGGTCTACGACCCGCGCAATCCGCAGGCGGTGCGTTACGAATACGCGCAGCAGGAGCTGATAGACCATCCGGACATCCAGCAGTTGATGGCCGACCCGGCGCTGATCGGCCTGGCGCAGTCCTACCTGGAGGCCGAACCCGTGGCCGACGTGATGGGCTTGTGGTGGCACACCGCCTTTTCAGACCAGCCGGACGCCGAAGCCGCGCAGTTCTATCATTTCGACATGGACCGTATCAAGTGGGTCAAGTTCTTCATCTGTCTTACCGATGTCGCGCCGGAAAACGGGCCGCATTTTTTCATTGCCGGCTCGCATCGCACTGACGGCATTCCTCGCGACCTGCTTGCAAAAGGCTATGCACGACTCACCGATGAAGAGGTGGGCCGCCACTACGCGGCTGAAGATTTCATCGAGTTCGCGGCACCCCGCGGCACCATCATCGCGGAAGATACGCGTGGGCTGCACAAGGGCCAGCATGTGCACATGGGACATCGGCTGATGCTGCAGATCCAGTTCAGCAACAGCCTGTTCGGGCCTGCCTATCCGAAAATCTCGTTCAGCCGCGCCGCGGTTCCCGCGTTGGCGGAAGCGGCACGACAGCATCCGCGCGTTTTTTCGGCGTTTCTGCCGGTGCAGGGATGAGCCCGGTTTCGGTTACTGACCTGACCGGGCTGTGTCCGTGGCAGCCGGGCGGTTCGCGCATGCGGTTCGCGTCTGCGTATATCACCGTGCTCTCGCGTGGCGACTGTATCGTTCCTGTTGCCGGGGCGGGTGAATGCGGGTTCGGTTCGAGTCTTGCGGATCAAGGCATTTTTATTTTT
>CAYYFR010000187.1:0-11354 GCA_964470865.1 uncultured Burkholderiales bacterium
TTGATTTGTCTGGTTGCGGGGACAGGATTTGAACCTGTGACCTTCGGGTTATGAGCCCGACGAGCTGCCAGACTGCTCCACCCCGCGTCTGAGAACGCAAGTATAGCACTTTGCATCAATCTCACGCAATCATTTTGCAGCGGCCCCAAAGATGGTTCACCCATCAATGGTTCACCCATCACGATGAACGCTTGCGTCGGCCCGGCAATGCTTTGTGCAGCTTCGAACCGCCCGAACCACCCGGGTCGCCCGGCAGCAACGCAGATTTTAGTTTCCGCGGCCACGGACTCAATAACCCAGCCGGTACTCGCCGCGCCCGATTTCAAGCGCAGCCATGCCACCGAAGGGCAACGACAGCTTGTCGCGCACATGACCAAAAGGCAGCCCGGTCAGCACCGGAATCAGCAGGTGCGCACGCAGGTGCGCCACCATGCTGTCGAAATCGAAACCGTTGTCGTTTTCGGCCAGCTTGTAGGCGGAAAAATCACCCAGCAGCAGCGCACGCTGGCGCCCGAGAATGCCGGCATGCAGCAACTGGTAGAGCATGCGCTCGATGCGATACGGGTGCTCGTTGATGTCCTCTACGAACAACAGGCCGCCGCTGATTTTCGGCAGGTAGCGCGTACCTGCGAGATGCGCCACCAGCGCCAGGTTGCCGCCCCAGAGCCGGCCCTTGAACAAGCCAAGTGGCGCACTGCGTGGCAGCACGCATGGAACGGTGACTGCGTCGGGCAGGCCGTCGATCACGCGCCAGAAGTGATGCTCGGTGAATGCGCTTACGTGCTCGGCGCCAAAATCGTGGCAGGCGGTCGGCCCGGCGATGCCGGCCAACTTGCCATTGGCATAGCCTGCGCACAAGAGCGCGGTGAAATCGCTGTGGCCGATGAAGCGCTTGCCGGACGCTGCCAGGCGCGCGTAGTCGAACTTGCCCAAAAGGCGCGATAGTCCGTAACCGCCGCGCACCGCCATCACCAGATCCACATCGTCGCGCGCGGCCATCGCGTGCAGCGCGGCCACCCTTGCCGCATCGTCGCCGGCGAAACGCTGATGCACGCTGCGGATCGCGGCCGGCGCCACCACGCGCCAGCCGCGCGCCTTGAAGTAGTCGATCGAGCGCAGCAGCGCGGCCGCATCCAGCACCTGGCCGGAGGGCGCGATGAAACCGATGCCGGGTTTGCGTGACATCGGCTAGAGCACCTGCAAGGCTGCGCGCGCGACGTCCTCACCCCACTCTTGCAGGAAATGTCCAGCGCCGGCCACTTCAAACGGCGCTGGGCAATTGCGGATGTGCCTGGCCACCTCGCGCATCACCGGCGGACCCAGCACCGGATCCTGCATGCCCACGGCCATGAAGGTCTTGCCGGCCCACTGGCTGCCGAACCAGTCGCGCGCGCGGCGCGACAGAGCGGCGCCCTCGGCATCCGGATGATCCGGTACGAGGTTCGGAAAGCGCCGCACGCCGGCCTTGTACGACATGTCGGGGTACGGCGCGTCATAGGCCGCCGCTTCGGCCGGCGTCAGATGCGGGCAGGCGCGGCCCATCAGCTTGCCGATCGCCATATCGGGATTCTTGTTGTTGAAGGCGCGCCAGTCGAGAAAGCCTTGTCCCAGTGGCGCGTCGCCGGCGGCGAAGGCGGTATTCATGATCAGGAGCCCGGCTACGCGCGCGGGCATCGCCGGTGGCAGGGTCAGGCCCAGCAGCCCGCCCCAGTCCTGCACCACCAGCACGATGTTGGTGAGGTCCAGGCGCTCGATCAGATTGGCCAGCATGTCGCGATGGAACATGTAGGTGTAGCGCGCGTCATCCGCCGGCTTGTCGCTCTTGCCGAATCCCGGCAGGTCGGGCGCCACCACACGATTTCCTGCTGCTACGAAAATCGGGATCATGCGGCGATACAGGTAGCTCCAGGTGGGCTGCCCGTGCAGGCAGAGGAATACCCTGGCCGCGTCGCGCGGGCCTTCGTCGAGATAGTGGATGCGCATCCCCTGGCAGCCCTTGAGATCGCCGATATAGTGCGGCGCGAACGGGTAGCCCGGCAGATTGGCGAATCGTTCGTCGGGCGTACGCAGGATCTCGGGCATGCTGGAGTGCTCCTTTTGCGCGCGGCGCCGTGCCGCGAAAAATTCGCGGATGAGTGCGCCGCATTGGTCGGCCATCAGACCGCCCTCGACCAAGGTCCGGTGGTTCAAGCCGGGGTTGGCGAAGAGGTCGATCACACCACCGGCGGCCCCGGTTTTCGGATCATGCGCGCCGAATATGACTTTCTTCAGGCGCGCATGCAGGATCGCCCCGGCACACATGGCGCAGGGTTCCAGGGTCACATACAACTCGCAATCGGCCAAGCGGTAGTTGCCAAGTGTCGCCGCCGCCGCGCGCAGGGCACGCATTTCGGCATGCGCCGACGGGTCATGGCTGCCCACGGGCTGGTTGAAACCGGCACCGACCACCACGCCCTCTCTCACCACCACTGCGCCCACCGGCACCTCGCCGGCATCGCCTGCGAGCTGCGCCTGGGCATAGGCCAGGCGCATGAACTCCTGCGCGGCCGTGCTCATCTGCCTACAGCCCCAACCGGGTCATCCAGACGGCCAGCGCCTGTTCGTTCGGCGTACCCGCCGCGTAGAGCGACTTCATCGCGGCATGCGCCTCCTTGCGATGCTGGTTGAGCTTGAACTTGGCCTCGATCCGTTCCACAGCGATTTCGAATGCCACGATGCCGGCCAGCATCTTTGACTGGAACCCGGCATCGAGCCCGCGCCACTGCGCCGCGTATTCCGGCTCATGCAACGCGATCAGGCCCTTGAGCAAGGCATCCTTTTTGGCTTCGCCTTCCAGAAACGCCACCTTGCCGTAGGCGTGCACCGCCAGGTAATTCCAGGTCGGCACGCGCGCCAGATCGGGATAGACGCGCGGTGACATGTAGGCATGCGGCCCCTGGAACACCAGCATCACCTCGGGCCGCGCCTGCATGTAGCGCCAATGCGGGTTGGGCTTCGCCACATGCCCCTCGATCACCACCTGGGCTGCCGCAGCGCTCGCGCGCTGCGACACGATCACCGGCAGGTGGGTGGCGAACGGTGCGCCGGCGTCGTCGCTGGAAACCAGCAGCGCGAAGCTGTGCGCGCACATGACCTCGAGCGCCAGTGCGGCGTCGGGATTTTCAAAGTGCTTGGGCAGGTACATTTTCGGAATGTGCTGTCGGTGGCGCGCGCCGGCGGCATGCGCAGCATGGCATCGCTCGTGCGCAAGCGTCGGTGGGGCGAGGGAGGATTCTATCCCGCTGAACAAAGTGCAGGGACCCGGCATCGCGCCCGCGACATACCCCACATTTCACGCCGGCCCGGCCAGGCATCAAAAAAAATGGCGCCCCAGGCGAGGCGCCATCTGCCCGCCGCAAGCGCGCGGCTTGGCGGCTGCGACCTACTTCAATTCGCCATAACGCGACTTGTATTCAGTCATCAGCTTGGCCAGCAGGTCGGCCAGGCGCTGCGCCGCGTGCGGGCTCATGACGATGCGATGCGCGAGCTCGATTTCCATTTCGGTGCTGGCGCGATCCCAACTGGTGTTCATGCCGAAATTGAGCACCACCTCTTCCTTGGTGCTGTTGGCGTTGACAAAATTGACATACGAGCTCTTGAGACTTTCCACATTCCACTTGACCTTGGGGTTTGCGGGCTGCGCTTCCGGTGCTTCCTTCTTGCCTGCTGTTGCCATCAACTGCCTCCGTGTATGAGTTGCTGCCGTGGTTTGCCGTGACCACCAAGGGTCAAGGCGAAAGATACCGGGTTTGGCCGGCGTGAGCCGGCCTGCCCTGAAACACCTGCTCGCGCGCCCATCAAAATCGACAGGCTGCTAGCTCCAGCACCGATCCACAGGTACTGTCACCCGATCATTTGCGCGGCAGGAATACGCGCCACGCGCTGGCCTCCTTCTTGACCTGCCCGGTCTGGCCGCCCAGCCACTCTGCCAGCCATTGCGCCTGTGCCGCCGGCTTCGCCCCAGCGCTATCGGGCGCGGCCCCATCGGTAAGCACCACCGGCGCCGGCTGCACCCGGATCGCACCGTCGGTCGCATCGGCGCCCACCTGCGGTGCCGGATTGAGCGTCAGACGCGTATCGTTGAGCGCCGCCCACTGCAAATCGAGCACCAGGGTGCCGCTGGCCTGCGGCGAAACCCGGAAATCGAGCTCCAGCAGGCTGCCGCTGCCGCCACCCAGCGCCCGCAGACGGCTCATGTCAACGGTCAGGCGCCCCGGTTCCTCTGCCTTGAACAGCCAGTTGAAATCGATCGTCAGGCTGCCCACCCGCACATTGACCAGCGTCAGGTCGGTTGCCGAGTAGACCAGGCGCAACTGCACGCTCGACAGGTTGGCGGCGGTATCGAGCATGACAGGCACCGTCACCATGCCGCCGGCCAATGCATCGCGGGTAGCCACACTCACCAGCGGATCCCAGCCGTTGAAGGTGATCGGCTGCACCAATTCCGGTATGGCCGGAATCACGCTCTGATTGATGCCCTGCACCTTTTGCGTCAGGAAGCGCTGGTCCAGGCTGCTCAAGGTACCGTTGCCGGTGACATTGCCTATCACCGTGGGATCGACCAGCGGGAAGGCACCGAAGCCGCTGTCCAGGCGCAGCAACACGCGCTGCAGCGCCTGCACGTCCTGCGTGCTGTAGGCGGCGTTGCCGGAAGCGTCGCCAGCGTAGGCCACCACATGCAGGCCGTCGTCATCAAGCGCCGGACGGCTGCCGTTGTTGACCACGATGTTGCCCAGGTCGAGCACCTGCTTGATCCCGTAGGGCGCCGTTGCCGGCACGCTTGCGACCAGGCGCACCAGATCGACCGCCGCCGCGCCAAGGCCGGACAACCCGCTGATGCTGACCTTCAGGTGGCCAGGCGTACCCAGATCACTGCTCACCGTGGCACCGGCGACGGCGCCCGTCACCGCGCTTATGCTCAACAGCGCCGGATCGTAGTCGAGAGTGAAGCTGACCGAAGTGACGCCAGCGGCATTGCTCAAGCGTACCGGGAAGCCGGTACTCAGCGCCGCCGGATTGAGTGCCTGCCCGGGTCCGCGAGCGATTTCGCCCAGGCTCAAGACTACGGCGCCGCCGACCTGAACGAAGCTGGTCCGGTAGTTGCCGCCGGCGACCCCGTCGCCATCACCGTCGAGTTGGCGTCCATGGAGATCGGTGAAGCCGCGCACGCGGCTTTCCAGCTCCAGGTTGAAGCTGCCGGCACCCAAAAGCCCGTTGCTGCGCGGATTGCCGGTCTTGATGAAGGTGTAGCCTTGATGATCTCCATGCAGAACGATGCTGCCGGCGACCTTGCGGTTGTTGGCGGCTTCACGCAAGGTGGTGTCCGCCTGCCCCAGATCGAAACCCTCGGCCGCGTACAGGTTGAGACGCTCGGCATCGATCGCACGGTTGAATCGCACGTCGTAGCCGGTGGCCGTCGGCGTCATCGCCATCACCCGCAGCAAGTCGGGATCGACCTCGATGGTGAAGCTCAAGGGGGTAACGCCGCCGTCCTCGTCGGCCGCGTTGATGGTCACATCGTAAGTGGCGACGCTCGTACCGAAGGGCGCGGTCCACTGGAACACGCCGGTTTGCGGGTCGACCTTGGCGCCTTGCGGCGCGCTGTCGATCGAGAACAGCACCTGGTCGGATTCGACGTCAGTGGCCGCCAGAGCCAGAGACAACCCGGCACCCGCCACCAGGAACTGCCGCGCCACCGGTGCCAGCACCGGTGCCACATTGTCCACCGTGATCCGTAGCGCGTCGCTGCCGCTGCCGCCGTTGTCGTCCGTCACCGACACCAGCACCTTGTATTTGCCATTGTCGTCATACACATGGCCGGCCACGATCGTGCCGGCGCCTGCGGTGGCGTCCACGCTTTCCAGGATGGTGCTGGAGCCGTCACCCCACTCGATGACGGCGGAGAACGCGTCAGTCACGCCGAGATCGACGAAATCGGCAAGCGTGAGCTCGAACGCCTCGCCTTCGCGTACCGCGAAATCGGCTACCGCCGTTACCTCCGGCGCCGCATTGAGCACTTCAACCCTGAATTCGCGAACGTGCTCGTCGCCATCGTCGTCGACCAGCGTAATGAATCCAAAATAACTGCCCGGGCGGGCGAACGTATGGGATGCACTGATGCTGCCGACGCCGTCGCTGTCGTAGGTCACCTGCGCCGGCTCGCCGCTTTGCCCATCCTCGCCGAAGGTATCGCCCCAGAAGACCAGCGCTTCGTGGGTATCGGCGGTACCAGGATCGGTAAACGGCACCAGCAATTCGAGTACCGCGCCCTGGTTGACACTGAGCGCCGGAATCTCGTCCATTTTGGGCGCAACATTGTCCACCACCAAGCGGATCACCCGCTCGCTCTCGACCCGTCCGTCGCTCACCCGCACGGTGATGTTGAAACGCCCTTCGGAAGCGCTGTTGTCGTTGTAACGATGGGCAGCCGACAGCGGACCTTCCTGGTAGACCCAGCCACCTTCGGCGGCATATACCGCAGTGGCGACAGTCCCGCTTTCCGGGGCACTGCCATCGCCCCAGTCGACCTGCACCTCCAGAGCATCGAGGAAGCCGAAATCCCGCACCGACAAAAGCACGTCGTCAAGCGAGAAGGTATCGCCTTCTGCGATGTATTGCGTGCTGCGCACCGTCGAGATCTCGGGCGCAAGATTTGCCACCACCACACTAAACGCCGCCTCGGTCATGCCGCCGCCGTCGTCTTGCAGGCGGATCACGCCGCTGTACTCGCCTTCATTGCCATAGGCATGAGCGCCCAGCAATATGCGACCGGTCTCGGTGACGCCGATCGAAAGCGATTCGCTGGTGCCATCGCCCCAATCGATGGTAGCGCTGTAGGCTTCACCAAAGCCCGGGTCGAAGAACGGCAGCGCCAACTCCAGCGGATCGCCTTCGTCGGCCGAGTACGGCGGAATCTCGCTCAGGGTTGGCGCGACATTCGCCACCGTGATGGTGAGTCCGTCCAGCGCCATGCCACCGTCACCATCGTCGACGCTGATGCTCACCGCATACGAGCCTTCGACACCATATTGGTGAGTAACGCCGGCCAAAAAGTCCGCCATCGCCTGGCCTGCGGCCGCGTCGAACCCATGTTCGGTGACAAAGCCGTCGCCCCAGTCCACAACGAGGGTCAGCACATCATCGGCGCCGGCATCGCTCAAATCGGCACCGGCCAAGGAAACCACGTCGCCCTCGTCGACCGCGAGATCGGGCCCGGCATCGAAGACTGGCGCCGCATTGCCGATCACCAGTGGTACGGAAAGCGGATAGGCCTGGCGCCGGTTTAAGGTGTCGGTGGCACCGAAATACAGGGTGTAGCTGCCTTCGTCAGGCGCTACGAAAGAAAAGCGCGCGCCGCTGCCGGTATCGATGGTCTGCCCGATCGCATCGACCAAAGTCCAATCGAGGCTGTATACCGGGGCACCGTCGCGCCCTGGACCCTCATCCCCCAGGCCAGCAAGAAAGCTGATGATGGGTCCGTCATCCGTGCCGGATTCGCTTGCCGTGCCGGTGAAGCGCAGCAACTGCCCCTCCAGCAACGGGCCGGGCGGCGACACCCGCACATCGAGAACTGCAACTTGCAGGTTGCCGAAATCATTGTCGCTGGAAATTTCTCCGGGCGCGGTGAACGTGACGGTGCGTACCCCAACCGGGCCCAGCCCGTCCTGTTCGACGCCGCTGGTGGGTGCCGAACCGGGCGACGGAATTTCGACAATGCGCGGCGCTGCATCGCCACCTTGCGCAAACTGGCCGGCTGCGGCGAAGCCAAGTGCTCCGGGGGTGCTCGCCCCCAGCACCGCACTGCTGCTTGAAAGGCTGAAGCTGGTCAAGCGGAAGAGCACGATCGCGGATTGGAAATCGTTGAAAGCCAAGGCCGAAAAATCGCCTTGCGGCGCGGCCGAGAAGCTGGCGGTATTGATCTGGCTGAACCCGCCAACGTTGAAGGGCTGCACCGATCGCGTGAAAACCTGGCTTTCGGTACGGTTCTCCTGCGAAGTCGAAACCCCGAGGGTGACATCGTTGCCGGCCGCGACCGAGGCGAAAACGAAACGCGTGCCGGCCGCCATGGCCACCACCCGGTCCGACAGGCCGCCTTGCGCCAGCAGAAGATTGACGTCCGCCACCAGGGCATTGATGTTGGCATTGTCAGCCACCATGGCCGGCCGCAAACGGATCTCGCCGATCGCTGCACCGTTGAGGGTGAACTGCGCCTTCACATCGCGCACGGTGTAAGTGTCGGTGCGGCGCAAGGGCACGTTGACAAACCCCTGGCCGGTGTAATAGTTGCCGAACACCGATGACAGAAGCGTCTCGGCGGTACCGCCATCGGCCAGGTCGGCGGTGGCAAGGGCGCTTGCCGCCAGTACCGTTGCCGGCACCGTGGGTTCGGGGTCGAGGTCGCGGAAGGCATAGTCGCCGTTGGCGTCGCTTACCGTGAAGCGCTCGCCCGGGTCGAGGATGTTGTTGCCGTTGGCATCGAGGAATAGCTTGA
Organism: uncultured Burkholderiales bacterium; assembly: GCA_964470865.1. Lineage (GTDB taxonomy): Bacteria > Pseudomonadota > Gammaproteobacteria > Burkholderiales > JAEUOS01 > JAEUOS01. The sequence goes on from CAYYFR010000187.1 coordinate 8,531, forward strand.
TGCCGTCGATGCCAGGTTCGCCCGCCTCGAAGCCGCCGTCCCCAAAACGCGGGCCGTCACGCACGCCATCGGCGTCGCGATCGTCCCACTTCACGCCATAGATCGCGTTGTCGACAAAGGTGATGTCAAAGCCGGTGGTGTCGGTGCGCCCACGTGAATCGCCTGCTGCGCCGCTGCCGTCGTGCGCGGTGAGCGTGATATGCGCCGTGCCTTCGAAGTTGAACAGGCGAGTGAATACCAGCTCGTTGCCATCAACCCGCACCCGCACGCGGAAATCGTCGCTCACCGCCGAGAGCCATACCTTGTCGGTGCGACTGTCGTCCACGCTCACGTGCAGGGGTGCCAGCAGGCGCTCGACGGTGCCGGCAAGAACGCCGTTGTTGCCATTGCCCGACGCATCCGCAACGCTATTGCCGGTAAGCTCGCCGAAGCGCCAGTCGCCCACCAGGCCGCTGGACCCGGCGGCCAGGGTACGCGTCATGTCCTGCTCGATTTGCGCCTGCGAGCGCGCGCTGTTCCACAGCCGCACGCTGTCGAGCTGGCCGCTGAACGGCGAAAAGGCAGTACTGCTTTCCAGGGTCTGTCCGAAGCGCAAGGCCGCAGTGTGCGAGACCGTGTTGGCATTGGTCACCGTGTTGCTGGCAATGCCGACCAGCTCACCGTCCAGATAAACCTCCATACGCCCGCTGTTGCGGTCCAGCACACCGGCGAAGTGATACCACTTGCCGGTCTCGATCGAGCCGGTGGGCGTGTTGGCGTAACTCTGGAAGCCGTTGACATCGGCCGAGGTGAAATGCAGGTAACCCAGCTCGTTGACCCACAGCGAAACGCTGCGTGTGTTGAAGCTGGTGCCGGTGCCCTTCTGCACCACCGGCATCCAGTCGTTGGCGAAACTGTCGACCCTGAACCAGGTCTCCAGCGTGATGGTCTTGTTCAGGGCAGCCAGGCTGGCGCTGTTGTTGATCACCACCGCATCGCTGCCACCGTTGAAGCGCAGTGCGCCAGGCGTGGTGCCCTGATTGTCGATGCTTGCAATGCGCGGTGCGTCGTTGGCGTCGAACTCGACATCGGTGCCGATATGTTGGCCGTCGCCAAAGCCGATGGCGGCGCCGCCGTAGAGCGAGACGGCGGCGATACCGGCGCCCGACTCCACACTGAGCCGCAGGTGGCCGGCAACCAATGCCAGGGTCCAGTCGCCAGTAGCAAACCCGGCAGCAGAAAGGCCGGCTGCGAATGCTGCCTCGATCTGGCTACCCAGTTCCGCCGCAGAAGTGTTTGCGACGGTATCGGCAGCGGCGACCGCCACGATGATCCAGGTACGCGCGCTGCCGGCGGTATCGATCGCCTGAATACGCAATTCGAGATCGGCCAGCAAGCGCCCGTCTGCGGGCAAAGCTTCAAGCGCCATCAGCACCTGATCGCCAATACGCGCCTCTAGTTGGTCGATGAAGATCTCGTGGGCGCGGTTGTCGAGCGGATTGCCCTGCAGGTCGAGCACGCGCAGATTGGCCAGCGTCGGATCGACGCGACGGATCAGCACGCCATCGGCTGCCGCCAGGCCCGCGCCGGACTGATTGAGGAACACCTCGAGTTTGAGGCCGTCTGCCGCAGTCGGGTCGGCCGTGACTCTCACAAAACCCAGGCTTTGATAAGGCGATCCCGCCAGGTTCGCGTCGAACTGCGGCGAGAGCGTCTGATCGACAGTCGCAACCAGGCCCGGAGGCCGGACGAACATCGCCTGGCCATCGGCCAATTCCAGCGCCTTGCCCTGATAGTTGACACCGCTGACGCCGCCACTGGCGGTGAAGCCCTGGGTCGCTTCCGGAATCAGGGTCGCATACACCCCATGTGCCGCCAGTTCCGCCAGCACATCATCACTGCCGTCTCCGAATACCGCATCGTTCAAGAAGCCGGCTTCGCGCAGCGCCTGCTGGTAGCCCAGCAGACCGGCACCGAATTTCGGCGTGGCGATCGCGCTATCGGTGAGATTGATCACCAGCACCAGGTCATAGCCGCCGAACTTGTCGACCAAGCCGGGAATGCCGGCATCGATGCGCACCACCGCCATTACCGCGTCGCCAGGCGCGGCATCGAAGAAACTTTCATTCAACAGGTCGCGCGCATCCACCGCAAGCATGCCGTAGGCAGCCGCGCCGCCGAGCAGGCCCGGAATGTTGGGCGTAGCCTCGCTCTCGGCCAAATAAATATTGTCGCCACGCGCGCCATCGTACTTCTCGATGCTGGCGAACACGCGGCTGCCGGGATCGGCACCACCGTTCTGGGTGAATTCGAAGCGCCCGGCGTTGGAACCGAGGATGAAGCGGCCCTGCTCGCCTTGCACCGAGCCCACGCCACCTTGCGCATAGACAAAAGTATCGTCGGCATCGACCACCGAGCCAAACAGCTTGACCGTACCACCGGCGCCGCCACCACCGACACCACCGCGGCCACCCGTGCCACCGGCGCCACCGCTACCGCCGCTGGCGCCGGCACCGCCATTGCCGCCATCGGATGTGAACAAGCCACCGGACTCGCCGGCCTGGCCCGCAGACCCGGAGAAACCGATGCGACCGCTGGCGCCATCGCTACCATTGGCCCCGGCACTGCCATTGCCACCCTCGGCGTTGAACGAGGCTCCGGCGATGACAATCCGGCCGAACGCCGTGATCTCGATGGCGCCACCGCCGCCACCGCCCGCGCCACCGCGACCGCCGCTGCCGCCGCTGCCACCGGTGCCACCGAAACCTCCGCTTCCGCCATTGCCACCATCACTGCCGGTGCCGCCAAAAAAACTGGCATCGCCGCCGCCGCCACCGCCCGCGCC
>CAYYFR010000188.1:0-11285 GCA_964470865.1 uncultured Burkholderiales bacterium
CCACCGTCCACGAGAGCGTGCCGTCGGTGCCGGTGCGGGGTTCCTGCACGGCGAACATGGCGTCCAGTACCGGGTGCGGGCGGCCTTCGGGGCTCAGGAGATCGGGGGCTTTTTAGTAGAGGGCGCCCAAGGTTTTGCAGCGCCAGCGCACCAGTTGCGCCATGCCGGCCACAACCGAAGGCACGATCTTGACTTCGCCATGGGGCGGGAAGCGCAGCTCAAAACTCTTGTCACCGGGGATTTTGGAGAGTATGTCCAGCTTGAGGTTGAGCCAGGCGCGGTCGTTGGCGCGCATGTCCATGGAGAGGGTCTTGGCTACCGCGCCCAAACCGCGCGGCCAGTCGGTGCCGTTGGCCCACACTTCGAAGGGGAAGGACTGGCCTTCTTCCTCTATGTGGCCGACGAACCGGCCGAACTCGCCGCCGGGGTGGGCCACCATGTAGGTCCAGGCGTTGTTGCCGCCGGGCAGGTCGGGGCGGCCGGGCCGGCGCAGGCTGGCCAGCACTGGGGCGGGCAGGCTCTTGATGGAAAGGCGCTTGTTGGCCTCCATGGGCCAGCATACCGAAGAGATCTTGCGCAAAGTTCTGGCGCTGGGCGATGCGAAACTCGCCGCGCTGCGACAAGCCGGCGCGCTCGTGTGACTGCGCCTCGTGGCCGGCTAGTCACTGTCAAAAGGCATCACTGCTGCGCAGGAAGCGGGCTTTCTGCGGCGTGCGAAGTCTTAAATCAATGGGCCCCGGTGGGCGTGCCGGCCTCTGCAATGAGCCAGTCGCGAAAAGCCGCCACTCGCGGCTGCACGCTTCCATCTTCCCCACTCAGCGCGTAGTACGCAAAATCGACTCGTAGCTCGAGATCGAAAGGCGCGATCAGGCGGCCCCGCGCGAGGTCGGTGGCGGCCAGTTGCGGGTAGCTCAGCACCACGCCGGCTCCATCCAGCGCCGCTTCCAGCGCCAGCACCGCATGGTTGAAGCGCGCCCCCCTGTGGGTATCGATTTTTCGCACCCCGGCCGCCTTGAGCCAGGTGTTCCAGTCGATCCCGCCCTGCTCGAACGACACCGTGTCGTCATGCAGAAGGATGTGATGGCGCAAGTCCTCCGGGCTGCGCAGCGGATGCGGCCCTTGCATCAGGCGCGGGCTGCACAAGGGTGTAGCGGCCACGTCGAACAGCTTGTCCACGCGCCAGCCGGGATAGGCGCCGGAACCGAAGCGAATGGCGATGTCGAAATCCTCGCCACCGGCGCCAGGGCGCGAGAAACCGGTGTCTGATGCCGGCTGGCGCGGGTCGATGAAGCGGGCGTCGGCCGCAATGCGCACATCGGTGTCGGGAAAGGCGCTGCAAAAGCCGCTGATGCGCGGCGCCAGCCATTTGCCGGCAAAGGTAGGCGCAGCGCCCACACGGACCCTCTCGACGCTGTGCTGCGCATGCATCAGTTCGACCGCGCCGGCCAATGCGTCGAAGCCTTCGCGCAGGCGCGCGACCGACGCCTCGGCCTCGGGCGTCAGGGTCAGACCGCGATTGACTCGCTGAAACAGCTGCACGCCCAGGTAATCCTCGAGCAGCTTGACCTGCTGGCTGATCGCCGCCGGGGTGACGTGCAGCTCCAGCGCCGCACGGCGGATGCTGCGATGGCGCGCAGCAGCCTCGAACGCTCGCAATGCATTCAGGGGCGGCAATGGTCTGGGCATGAGATTGCAGGCTTAGGGTTTCTTGCGGTGTTCATCATTATAAATTACTTGTTGCATTGCAACAATAGTGGCCCAATGTTGGTCATACACGTATTGATATGACTGAATCATCAATACTTTTTTGCAATCACCATTATGGTGCATTGCAAAGCGAACGTCTTGAAAGGACACTCCATGAACACCGTTGCCCCCACCATCACCCCGTCCCCGGTCGGACCGTGGCTTGCGCAAACCGGCCTCAACGAAGCCGACGTGGCGCTCGTTCGTGCCCACTGGATCGGTGCCGAGCGTCTGGTCGATGCCATGTTCGCGCTGGCTGCCGGCTTGCACCTTGGCCCCGCACGCATCGAAGGCGGGCTTTCCAGCGCGCCTGCCCACGTGCGGAACGTCTGAGCTTTTCACCCAAGCCTCGCTTCATTCTCACGGAGAACACCATGATTGTCTCGATCAAACACTGGTTGCAGCATTTCCTTCACCCGGTCGATTGGGAACTGGAAAGTTATCTGGCCGGCGCCGCCGATTGCGCCGACCTCGAACACCGCATGCAGGACTGGGCCCGCCGCAACAACCAGCGCGGCTGACGTGCGCCTGACAAGCAGGCGCCCGCCCGCAGTGGAATGAGTCCAGCGTGGGATCGGTATGCTGACCCCTCGCATACGCCAGAGGGGCAACCAGCACAGAGATCACCGCGACGTACCACTGGCCAGCCCCTGTGGCCGACCTCCATGCGCTCCTGTACCTGAAAACCACGGCGATGGCATGAAGATGTTCGAGTCGGCCGAGGCGCTCGACACGATGCCGAAGCTGCGCCGCGCCACCGCCCACCTGGCCAAGACCCTGCTCAAGGGCGCTAACGTCCAGCTATTGAACGCCCCTTCGAACGACCTCGACGTCGAAAAGCTGCGCGCCCTGGAAGACGCGCCGCTTGAATTTCCCGGCTGAGTAATGGTGATCTCCCGCGGCCGCTGGATCCTGGATCGCATTGCCACCCACATCCTGGCCGCCGCAGGCGATTCGCAGTGGACCTTCTGCGACGGCAACTACCAGGAGTACGAGGCGGACAAGCGCAAGCGGCTGGGCGAGGAACGGGCGAAGCCGAAGCGGATTCGCTTCAAGGCGTTCGAATTGCTTCGCAAGGGCACACTGGTTGACGTGAGCTTGCCCGCGCAGATCGCGGCGAGTGATTCAGGGCCTGCGCGCGGCAGCCAACCCGCAAGGAACTGAGCGAAATCATGGTGATCTCACACCATCGCTGGTTTCTGGACCGCATTGCCACCCATATCCGCGCGGCCGAAGTCGAGTCGCAACGGGCGTTTTTCGACGGCAACTACCAGAAATACGAAGCCGACAAGAGGAAGCGCCTGAGCGAGGAGGGTGCCAAGCCGAAGCGCATACGTTACAAGGGCCTCAAATAGACGTAGCGCTGCTTCACTGCATACACGTTCACCTGGAAAGGCGTTTCTGCTTGCCGGCGGCCAAGCCCCAGGTTCCTGGCACCTTGGTGCAGACACAGTATTCCACGGCGCACAAGGAAATCAAGCCCGCGAACCTGGCCGCAGTGTCCGGCATGGAAGTCGTCAACCCGATTTCCGAACCCAAGCCCGGCGACACGCTCGCCGTGCATAGCCATCCCGGCATCGAGTCAGCAAATGCTCAGTATTTCCCTAAGCCTTGGCGCGTGCCGCCTCGAACGGCTGTCGCAAAGCCAGATACTCCGCTTCACGCACACCTTGGGTGATGTCCACATGCCAGCCGACCATGGCCGCGAATGCCTCCAGGCTATAGCTGCCCAGATCGGTACGTTTCAAGGTGGCGTGACGCAGCGCCAGCACCACGTGATTGATGCCGGCGATCCGAATTGCAAAGGCACACATCGGGCAGGGTTCCATGGGCCCATACAAGGTGCAGCCGGATAGGTCCGAGCTGCCAAGATTGTGCTGGGCGTCGCGAATTGCCGCAGTTTCGGCGTGCCAGGTCACATCGGTGCGGCTGATCTGCTCGTTTTGCCCGCGGCCAACAACGCGGCCATCCTGCACAATCAGCGCAGCCACCGGCCAGTCACCGCGTCGCAGCGCTTCGCGCGAGTCGGCCAGCGCCTGGTCCATGAAGTTGTCGTGCTGGTTTTGCATCGCCTGAATTCTACCTTGCGGCCTTCAGGCCGATAGAATCATTGGCGAGAAGTCTTCCGACACATTCGACAAGAAAAGCCATGACACTGCGCATCGCCATTCCCGACATGATTTCACCTTCGTACTTTCCGGCGATTGCCGCGGTGGAATTGGGGTTCTTTCGCAAGGAGGGGCTGGACGCGAGCATCGAGTTGCTGGGCCCGGTCACCGCGACCTATGAGGCACTGCGCGACGGCCAGCTCGACTACGCCGGCGGCGCCGCCCACGCGCCACTCTATGCATTCAAGGACTGGGACGGTTGCCGCCTGCTGTGCGCACTGTCGCAAAACATGTACTGGTTTCTGGTGCTGCGCGCCGACATCAAGGCCGGGCGTGGCGAGCTGACGGCCTTGCGCGGCCTGCGCATTGGCGCAGCCTTGGGGCCGGTCGATGGCCTGGCGCGCATGTTGCGCGATGTCGGGCTCGACCCGGAGAAGGATGTGCAGATCGGTCGGGTGCCCGGTGCAATCGGGCACAAGGCTTCGTTCGGTGTGATGGCCGCGCAGGCCTTGGTGGAAAACCGGCTCGATGGTTTCTGGGCCAATGGCATGGGCTGCGAATTGGTGGTGAAGAGCGGCGTCGGGAAAATGATCGTGGACGCGCGCCGCGGCGATGGCACTCCCGGCTCGGTCGACTACACGTTTCCGGCGCTGGTGACGACGCGGCGCAAGCTCGAAGAGAAGCCGCACGAGGTGGCGGCGGCAACCCGCGCCATTGTCGCTGCCCAATTGGCGTTGAAAAAGGATCCGGGCCTGGCGACGGCTGCGGCAAAGAATCTCTTTCCGGCAGCCGAGACGGCGATGATCGCCGAACTCGTGCGCCGCGACACGCCGTTCTACGATGCCGCGATCTCGCGTCAGAAGATCGATGCGCTCAACGCCTTTGCAAGCGCGATGGGCTTGTTGTCGGCAGCGCCTGCCTATGCCGATCTGGTACCTGATGTATGCCGCGCGGTTTGGTAGACGGGCAACGCCATGGTTGCGCCGCAGCACCGCTCCTCAGCCGATGGTATCGAATACCGCTTCGCCGTTCATCCAGCGCGCTTCGGCGGTAGGGTCGGTGAGCGCCAGCAACAGCGCCTGACCCAGTTCGTGTCCGCCTGCCGCCAGGCCGATGTGCGAATAGGCGTCGGCACTGCCCTTGCAGAGCGCTTCGGCTTTCAGCAGCAGGTCCAGGTGTTGCGGGATGGCGGCGCCAGACCATGCGCACTGGCTGAGATCGAGTGAATGGGCCTTGCGGCAAGTGGCCGGGCGCACTTCGTAGACCGTGCACAGGTTTTGCTCAAGCATCGGGCATGGCGTGCGATGCGTTTGCGCCGTGGTTCCCCGCACACGAGCCGCATGCTCGCGCAAACGTTCGGTCAGGCTGGCCAATGCCGCAGGCGGGCGTTTCTTCAGTTCGGCGGCGATGCGCAATACCTCGGGGTCGAGTGCGTCGACGCGCGCACTGCAGCAATGGCTGCATCCGCGCTGGCAATCGATCTTCAGGCCCGCCGCCAATGCAGCCTGCAGCACCTGATCAACGCCGCGTTGCAGATTGGCGATGAAGCGGATGGCGAATGTTCCGCTGCGATCGGCGGCCAGTGCGTTGAGCGCGGCCTGCCGCACCCCTGCAGTGGCGCGCGCGAACTCCGCCTGTTCTTCAGGGCTCAACATCGCACCGGATATCGGTGCGCAGCATGGTGCGAACAAGGCGTCGGTCTGGACCAAAGGCGGCTTGAGATCAGCAACGCTTTTCTCCCGGCTCCGCGGCATCGAGTGGGCGCGATCAGGGCTTGCCAGTCAATGCTCGGCCAGCGCCACGGTATTGGCAAATGACCGGCGCGCTGCCACCTTGTCGAACCAGGCGGAAAGCTGCGGATGGCCAGGTCGCCACACCAGTTCAGGGATGCGCGGCGCGAATCCGAGTGCGCAGGCGAGCGTCATCTGTGCCATGTTGAGCGGGCCATGCATCCAGGCGTGATCGATCTGCGTTTCCCACCGGTCGGCCATGCGGGCGCTGCGGCTCCGCTCATGTTGTATCACCGTGGGCGAGCGTTCGTCCTGCGCACGCGCGGTTTCGCGCGCCCAGACCGACAGGCCATCGAGCATGCTGCAAGCCATTGCTTCGAGGCGTCGCGGCTCCCAGGCGGCATCACCCAACGGCAGATCGAAGGTCGGCTTGCCTTCCAGGTGATCCAGGTAGGCGCAAATCAGCCGCGATTCCTCCAGGCCGACGCCGTCGTCGCGCAGCAGATACGGCACCCGCCCCGAAGGGTTGATTGCATGATAGGGATTGTTCGCCATCCGGGTCCTGGTCACGATGATCTCAACCCGGGCCTGCAGCCCCTTCTCGATGATCATCATGCGCACCATGCGCGCATAGGGAGAAGTGTCGGTAATGTAGAGCTTCATCATTTTCAGAGAGTGAATCCGGCGCCGTGATGTTCCGGCCAGACCACGGTGTAGGTGTCATGCTCGGTAAGGCGCCCGGCAATCAGTGCCATGCCTTCCACACCGCGCAGCTTGAGTGCCGCGAGAATTCGCTCGATCACCGGCTGCCGTGGCCCCTTGGGGAAGATGAAAACATTGAATCGGCCATCGCTGAACTCGTGGCGCTCGACTTCGGCGATGTCGTTGCGCGGAAAGCTGCGCAACAGAGTCTCTTCGACAAAAAGGAGCATGTCGAAATCGCTCGTCTGCGTGACCGGCAATTGCACCACGAGTTGATCGCGTGACATGACAGGTTCGGCTTGCATTGATGCCCGGTGCGCCAGCGCTCGGACTGCGTGGCGCAACCCCAACGCCGCGCCCGCTGCGGGCGCCGCCGGGGCCCGGGAAGGAAGCCGGCGCCTACCGTTCAGGCGGCCTTCATCTCCAGGTGCTTGAACATGTGCGAACGCGCATCGTCGTCCATGGTGGTCTTGAAGCTGTGCTTGTCCTTGAGGCCGCCGGCGCGCGCGGCGGCCGGGCGTGCGCTGATTTCATCGACCAGGCGCTTCAGGTTGGGCAGCTTGGTCCAGGCGTCGTCGCCCAGAATGTAGGGCACCATGCGCGCCCAGCCCCACAGGGCCATATCGACAATGGTGTAGGTCTCGGCCACCATGTAGCGCCGCGTCGCCAGGTGCGCATCGATGATCTCGTAATGGCGCATGGCTTCGTACTGGTAGCGGCTGTGCGCATAGGGCACTTTCTCCGGCGCCATGTGCTTGAAGTGCACCGCCTGGCCGGAGAACGGGCTCACGCCAGTGGCGACGAACATCAGCCAGGAGAGCAGTTCGCCGCGATTCGCAGCCGGCGGCAGGAACTTGCCGGTTTTCTCGGCCAGGTACAGGAGGATGGCATTGCTGTCGAACACCACACCGCTTTCATCGACGATCACCGGTACCTTCGCGTTCGGGTTGAGCTTGACGATCTCCGGGCTGAACTGCTCGCCCTTGCGCGTATCGACCGGAATCGCGTCGTAGGGCAGGCCGGCTTCTTCAAGAAACAATGCGACCTTGGTCGGGTTGGGTGAGCCGTTGAAATAGAACTTCAGCATGGGGTCTCCTTGCGGGTTGGTGATCGGGGAGCCGGCATCTTACGGCAAGACTTGGAGACATGGCGCGAGGGACCTGTACGCGACCCAGGGTGAATTTTTGGGGTTGCCCTGAAACACCGACACCCGTGTCGATCATGCAACGAGAAACGGCAGCCCTGATAGCGCAAGACAGAGGCCGCCTCTTCGAAGCTGACTTTGTGCTTCTTGAGGTTAATTGCGGCCTTAACGGGATCGTTATCAAACACCATGAGCAATTGTTCCACGACGCGACAATCTTGATGCCTAACGAAAAGCGTCTATCCGCCGTGCGGCAGAACGAAATGAAGCGCGGCAGGTAGTCATCGCGGTGGTTGGACGAAGCCGCTACGCGGAGGAAACCCAGCCGGCGTTCGCGCGAATCAATCTGTACCTTCACTCTCCGATGTCCGAGGAAGTGATTGTGCAGCCATTGGCGAGGAAATGCCACGATGACCACCGCATATGTCGCACCCAGCACGGCCGCAGCGAAAGCCCACTTCAAACCGCCAGTACCAAACCCGTCTCAAGCACCTCAAGCGGAAGGGCCTGCAAGCTAAGACCATCGACGCCAATTCGCGCGCCATCCGCCACATCGGCGCGCGCTTCGATCACCAGATCGACAGCCTGACCGAGGCGCCACTGACCGACTACTTCACCAAACTGATCGCGTCGCACTCCCGCAGCGCAGTCAAGCTCGACCTGCATGGGCTGAAGCTCTTCACCTTGCACGTCCTGCGCAAGCCTTGAGCGGCGTCGCGGCAGACCAAGCCGCCGCGCGCCCAGCGCCTGTCCGATCTCATCACCATAGAGCAGGCGCGGCGCATCGTCGCGGCCACCCGCGTCCTCAGCTACCGGGTGTTCTTCTTCACTCTCTTCGTCGCGTAAACTGCGTTGTCATTTGGATGCAAGCAAGGGTGGACCATGCCGGCTCTGATCAACCGTCAAGTAAGACTCAAATCGCGTCCCGCCGGCATTCCTCAGGCCGAGAACTTTGAACTCGCTTCTGCCTCTGTTCCCGATCTCGGAGAGGGCCAGGTGCTGGTGCGCAACATCTACCTGTCGGCAGAGCCGGCGATGCGCGGCTGGGTCAGCGCGGTGGCCAATTACTCGGAGCCTGTCGCGCTGGGTGCGGTGATGCGCTCGCTCGCGGTCGGCCGGGTCGAACAGTCGCGACATCAGGATTTCAAGGTGGGTGAATTTGTTACCGGCATGTTCGGCTGGCAGGATTACGCGGTGCTCGAAACCCAGGCGATCCAGCGCAAGGTACCTGTGACCGACGTGCCGATCTCGACCGCGCTGGGCGTGCTTGGTCTCAACGGCCTGACAGCCTATTTCGGGTTGCTGGAAGCGGGCGCGCCGAAGCCCGGTGAAACAGTGCTGGTGTCCACTGCTGCGGGCGCGGTTGGCTCGTGCGTCGGCCAGATCGCGAGGATCATGGGGTGCCGCAGCGTGGGCATTGCCGGCGGGCCGGAAAAGGTGCGCTTGTGTCTTGATGAATTCGGCTACGACGCGGCAATCGATTACAAGGCCGCTGAGCTGGACGCGGCGCTCGCAGCAGCTTGTCCCGCGGGCATCGACGTCTACTTCGACAACACCGCCGGCGCGATTAGCGACGCGGTGATGCAGCGCCTCAATGTGGGTGCGCGCGTGGTGATCTGCGGTACTGCTTCGATCGCCAGTTGGGATCCGCCGCCGCAGGGGCCGCGGGTCGAGCGGCATCTGCTGGTGAAGCGCGCGCGCATGCAGGGCATTCTGATTTTCGACTTCGCGTCGCGATTCCCCGCAGGCCTGGCGCTACTTACCGAGTGGGTACGCGCCGGGCGGATTCGTTATCGCGAGGATATTCTCGAAGGCATCGAAGAGGCGCCTGGTTCGATCGCCGGGTTGTACCGTGGCGAGAATCTGGGCAAGCGGCTGATTCGGATTGCGCCGGAAAAGCCGTAGCGGTGTCGCTCGTGTCGCTCCTCTGCCGGTTTCGTTCGTCCCAGGTCGTTCTGATGCTGATTCAGCATTGCGCGCAATGCGTGCGGTACTGAATGGTTGAGGCCCACAAACCCTCCAAACCCCATTCCAAACCCCACTCCAAACCCCAGGCTTGTCGCCATGAACCCGATCATCGATACCCATCACGCCCACGCCACCCTCGACGCCGAGGGCGTCGCCACGCTCACATTGACCCGCGCCAAGTCGATGAACATCCTCGGCACGCCGGCCATCCTCGAGATGACCGCTGCGCTCGAAGCCTTGCGCGCGCGCGGCGATGTGCGCGTGCTGGTCCTGCGCGGCAGCGGCGACAAGGCTTCATTCGGCGGCGCCGACATTTTCGAGATGGCCGACCTCACGCCGCCCACCGCCGAAGCCTTCATCACACGCTTGAAGCTGATGTGCGAGGCGGTGCGCAGCTTTCCGGCGCCGGTGATCGCGCGCCTGTCCGGCTTTTGCCTGGGTGGCGGGCTGGAGGTGGCGCTGGCCTGCGATCTGCGGCTTTCCAGCAGTGCGGCGCATTACGGCATGCCCGAAGTGGCGGTGGGCGTGCCGTCGGTGATTCATGCGGTGTTGCTGCCGCGCCTGATCGGCAACTCGCGCGCCGCCTGGATGCTGCTGACGGCCGAGTCGATCGATGCCGCCACCGCGCTCAACTGGGGCCTGGTGCACGAGGTCCACGCGCCGCCACGGCTCGATGCGCGGGTGGACGAGCTTGCACACAAGCTGGCCGGTTTCGGGCCGGCGGCCTTGCTGCAGCAGAAGCATTTGCTGCGCGCCTGGGACAGCTCCGGCCCGGATCAGGCGATCGAGGCAACGGTGGCGGAGTTCGGTCGCGCGTTCGCCACCGGCGAGCCGCAGCGCTACATGGGGGCGTTCAAGAACCGCAAGCGTTAAAGCGCGAGCGAGCGCATCGGTGGTGCGCCGCGCGCGCCACCCGCTGGGCGCCGATGATGCCGGCCGCACCCGCCACGTTTTCGATCACGATCGACTGCCCCAGGACGATCGACATCATCGCCGTGACGATGCGCGCCGCCAGATCCCCCGCGCTGCCGGTGGCGCGCGGCACGATCATGCGGATTTGCCTGGTTGGCCCAAGCGGACTGGGCTTGTACGCCGCCGACCGCCAGCAGAGCGGTAACCAGAATGAGAACGCAGCGGCGCATGATGGTGGCTTTCAGTTGAGTGGTGCGATGTCAAGCTCGGCTGCGGTCTGGTCCAGCGAGGCCTTCAATTGCGGCGGCAACGGAATGCCGGCACGGCGAAAAGCGTTGCGCTTTTCGTACGATTGTTCGCCCGGCAGCCAGACCCGCTCGATGCCGGGCATGCGCTCGGAGGCGCGCAGGTCGCGCACGACCGCATCGACTGCGGCCTTGAATTGATCGATATCGCCGAACGCGGCCGGGTCTATCGCCAGTATCGCCTGCCCGGTATCGCCGACGCTCTTGAAGTCGGAGTTGAAATCGATCACGTCCTTGCCCATCGCCGCGCCATTGAGCGTGCCGGCCAGGAGGCCGATGATCAGTGCCAGGCCATAGCCCTTGTAGCCGCCGATCGGCAGCAGAAAGCCCTCGTCGGCGCGTTTCGGGTCGAGCAGTGGCTTGCCGCTGCGATCGACCATCCAGCCCTCCGGCATCATTTCGCCGCGCTGCGCTTTCGCCTTGACCTTGCCGTAGGCGGCCACGGTGGTGGCCATGTCGAGCACTACGGCGGGTTCGCGCGCGGTGGGCACCGCGCAGGCCATCGGGTTGGTTGACAGCAGCATGCTGAGCCCGCCCCAGGCCGGCAGGTGGTTGGCATTGCCCACCGCGAAATAGAGGCCGATCATGTCATGCGGCAAGGCCATGCGCGCGTACAGCGACGCTGGCCCGGCGTGGTTCGACAGATGCGCGCCAACCCAGGCCACGCCGG
>CAYYFR010000189.1:0-11264 GCA_964470865.1 uncultured Burkholderiales bacterium
CAGGTTGACGATTTGCTTGAGAGCCTCGGGTTTTAGCCCGCGCCGCTCGCTACGCTACAGCATGGGGCCGGCCAGGTTTGGTCTCGGCGTCTGAAAACGGGGGATCTGACCGAAGCGCGACTGGCCGCGCAGCGCTTGCATCTTCGGCATTTCCCATCATTTTGCTTCCAGAATCCTGCCTATAACCGCCACCAGTTCTTCCGCGGAATTCGGCTTGTAGACCACTTCGAGCACCCCGGCGGCGCGCGCGCCTTCGCGCAGGGCCTCGGTGATGAAGCCGGACGTGATCACCACAGGCAACCCGGACCGGATCCCGCCCACCGCCAGAGCCACATCGAGCCCGGATGCTTCAGGCATGTTGAAGTCGCTCACCACCAGATCGAAGTCGGCCGGGTTCCCACGCACCGCCGCAAGCGCTTCGGCGACGCGTTCAAATCCGCTGACCCGAAAGCCGCGCGCGCGCAGCAGCCTGCAAATAATGAACACCATGGCCTCGTCATCGTCCACGTAGAGCACATGCTTGCCTTGCACCTTGGCTGCCGGCGGCGCGGCAAAAGTAGGCGTGGCAGCCTCTGCCGGTTCCACTGTGGCAGGCAGGTAGATCTCGAACACGCTGCCCTCGCCCGGCGTGCTTGTGAGCATGATGGCTCCCTGGTGCGCCTTGACGATGCCGTGCACCACGGCGAGCCCGAGGCCGGTGCCGCTACCCTTTGGTTTGGTGGTGAAAAACGGTTCGAATACGCGCGCCTGCGTCGCCTCATCCATGCCCGTGCCGTCATCGCTCACACTTGTGCGCATGTAAAGCCCGGCGGGAAGCCCGCCGATCCTTGCGGCCGACGGCTCGTCCAGTTGCACCACATCGAGCTTAAGCCCGATGCTACCCGACGCGGAACGCAACGCATGCCAGGCATTGGTCACCAGGTTGATCAGCACCTGCAGGTACTGCGAGGCGTCCACCCGCGCATGGATGGGCGTATCGGGCAGTTCCACCTTCAGGCGCACTGACGCGGGCAGCGTCGCGCGCAACAGTCGGGCTGCCTCTTCGAGAATCGGCCGCATCGGCTGCGCCACCAGCGACTGCGCCTCCCTGCGACTGAAAATCAGGATCTGGTTCACCAGCAGTTTGGCCCGCTGGCCCGCCTTGGCGATCTCAACCAGGCTCTCTTCGAGCAACGCCGGGTTGCGCGCTTGCTCGCGTGCCAGTGTGACATTGCCGATGATCACGCCCAAGATGTTGTTGAAGTCGTGCGCGACGCCCCCGGCCAGCGTGCCCAGCGCCTCCATTTTCTGTACTTCGCGCACCTGCGCTTCCAGGGCGTCTCGCCGCAGGTCGGCGGCCACGCGCTTGCTGATGTCGCGCAGGATCACCGAGTACAACTGTCGACCCTGGAGGGGCACATGCGAAATGGACGCCTCCATTGGAAACTCCGCGCCGTCGGCACGCAGCCCGCTCGTATGCCCGAACCTGCCCATTGCGCGCGTGCTCTCGCGACCCGCGCCGAAAGCCCGCATCTGCCCGGCATGGGCGGCCCTGAATCTTTCCGGTAAAAATCGGTTCAGCGGCCCGCCAATGGCCGCTGCCGCCGTACACCCGAACATGGCGCACGCAGCCGCGTTGAAAACCACAATGTTCTGCGCGTCGTCTACCGTGATGATGGCATCCATCGCCGAATCGACAATCACGGCCAAACGATCCTTGGCTTCCCGCAGATCCGCTTCAGCCGCCTTTCTGTCGCTGATGTTTTCGTGGGCCACCACCGCATTGCCGCTGTCGTCACGGAATCGCGTCACCCTGGCGATGAACCAGTGCCGTCCGCCGCGGCTGTGGCAAGGGTATTCGAGTACGAATTTGTCCGTTTCATGGCGCAATACGGCGCGGATTCCCTCGGCCATGGTGTCGGCCCCGGACGCGTCGTCCGCCGTTGCTTCGGCGCATACCTTCAGATAATTCGCGCCAACGGCAAAACTCAGGCATTCCGGGTTACCGCCATCGCCGACGTGGAAGTCGCGCCACGCCTTGTTGACCGCCAATATCGTGCCGTGCCGGTCCAATACGCACATATGCGCGGAAGCGGCGTCGATTGTGGCCTCGGCAAACTGTTCCGAAGCGCGTAATGCACGCTCGGCGCGCTTGCGCTCGGTGATGTCGCGGATGTTGCACTGGATCACGCGCAAGTCTTCAACCAGGTAGACATTGCTCACGAATTCGACCGCGACGCGCTTGCCGTGACGGGTTTCGAGCGGCAGGTCTTCGTACCTGATATAGCCTTTCTCCTGGAGTTCGGCGAACGCCTCGCGGTTGAGCGCGTTGTCCTTGAAGGCACCGATCTCCCAGAGCTTCTTGCCGAGAAATTCCTCGCGTGAATATCCCAGCAACTCGACCAGGAACGGGTTGACGTCCTCGATCTGCGCGGTTTCCGCGTTCAGCAGCAAGATGCCGTCTTGTGCCGTCTCGAAGAGGCGCCGGTAGCTCAGTTCGGAGATGCGAAGCGCGCGGTCGGCCTGCGCTAACGTGGCTTCGTGGGTTACGGGAGGCATATCGAATAGTTGCACACCGCGATATTCGCGGTATGTGCGTTGCCCCACATCGCACATGCGGCCAACACCCGGCACTTCGATGCCCTGACGCGCCGACCCGCGAAACCCCCGCCGAGCAGGGAAGGTTCAGACCGCTTCGCCCGTACGCATCCTGGCAATCGCCGCACGCAGCGCATCAGGCGTGACCGGTTTCTGCAGGAAGGCCACACCTTCGGGGATAACGCCGAACATGCGCCGGATTTCCTCGTCGTGATAACTTGAGACTGCGATGATCGGCACCTGGGCGGTGGCGCTGTTTTCACGCAAGGAACGGATCATTTCGAATCCGTCGAAACCCGGCATGGCGATGTCGGTGACGAGCAAATCGGGCGCTTCGCGGCCGATCGCCATGAGCGCGGCGAAACCGTTGGGAAGGCTTGTCAACTGCGCATTTGGCGCCACGAACTGGGTGATTGCCACAAGAAGTTCCAGGTCGGCGGGAGAATCATCGACCAGATAAATCCGTGTCACGGCACCGGCGGCGCGGCCGGCGCCTGACTGTCCCGCCGCGACCCCTCCGCTCTCCGCCTGACGGGCGGTGGTCAGCAGTTCGTGCACGCTGGCGATCTCCACGCGGCGGTGCCCCCCGGGCGTGCGCCAGCCACGCAGATGGCCCCCGTCCATCCAGCGTTGCACCGTTTGCAGGGAAATTCCCAGCATTTCGGCGGCTTCATTCGTAGTGCAGGACTTGCCGCCGTCGCCCGACGAATCCTGTTTGTCAATCGGACTACTCAAGATTTTTCTTCCCCGAAATGCCGAAAGTGCCGGCGGCCCCTATCTTTCATATTACTTGAACGTCGGCCACAGCGAAGTTTGAGAGGTGCATGATCCTGCAAGGCTTCAACTGCGCATCGCCCGAATCGCCGCGTTTTTCGGGATGGTTTTCGGGAGTTGGTGTTGCAGCCGATAAGTAGCAGTCGAGTTCAATGACCACCATGATCCGCTTCTGCGCCGGCCACCCACTCAAGATGGCGAACGGTCAAAACATCGGCACGCATTGCCTGAGCGGCCGCAGATCCCGCGCCCGACTAATGGGAGAAACAGCACCTGAAAGATATTGCCAAAGTTGTTGCTCTGGAGCTTCAGGGCCTGGACGCATCCGCCGGGTTCCTTGCAATTTCCAGGGCGTCAGGCTCAACCCCGTCGCGTTCCTGGAAACTTGGCCGGGGCGCGACGCGCGCTTTTTACACACTACGCCGATCGGCGTCGTGCATGGCCAGCAGCAGCCTGCGTCCGAGCGACATCTTTTCGGACAGGCGTATCGAGGCAACGCCACCGTCGAGGAAACCTGGGGGAAGGGGCGCGCCCACCGTGTCCATTTCCCGCATTTGCACGAACCCCATCGACCAGTCCGAAAAACTGCGGGATTCGATGGGCCCCTCCAGGCTCACATCGATACCCGCATGTCGAGGATCCACCGAGACCACGTCGTAGAACAAATGCCGCACGGCGTCACGCTCACCTTCCATCAGCTGCAAGAACTGTCCGTTTTCATGAAGCAGCACGCCTGTGATGTTCGCACGGTGATTGTTTCTCCTTGAGCGGGCCAGAATGTCCTCGAGAGCCGGTTTCGGCAAATCCTGAGGAACGGAAAGACTCACATAAACCAATTCGTAGAGCATGGACATCTCCGGAACTCGGCACGCAGCGCGCCGGGCGCGAGCCTATTTGGTGGAAGTGGCGATTCCGCCCACTTGGAATGGCCAGGTGCTTATGCGCCGGATGCGCCGGATGCGACGGATGGGGTGGATGGGGTGGATGGAATGGTAAAGCTGAACTTCGCGCCTTCGCCCACCCGGCCCTCCGCCCTGATCTGCCCGCCGTGTCGATCGACAATGCGCTTGACAATGGCAAGCCCCATGCCGGTGCCTTCGAAATCGTGTGCGGTATGCAGTCGGGAGAACGTTCTGAACAGCCGATCGGCGAACGCCATGTCGAACCCGGCGCCGTTGTCCCGCACAAAATAAGCGCCTCGTTCGAAGCCGATCTGGATCACCGGCTCGACTACTTTGGCACTGTACTTCATCGCATTCGAAATCAAGTTGAACCACACTTGTTTCATCAGCCGCTCGTCACCCTTGCAGGACGGCAGTTCCCCGATTTCGAACCGGAACTTGGCTTTGCCGGCGTCCACATTTTCGATGATTTCATCTACGCATGCCCTGCAATCGAGCAACTTGGATTGCATCTCCACCCGCGACGTTCGCGCTAATTCGAGCAGATCGTCGATGAGCATGTTCATGTGCCTGGCGCGAGACTGTATGCGATCGATGAAGCGCTTCCCCTCCGCAGCATTTGAGGCATCCCAGGACTCCGCGAGAAGCGCGGAAAAGCCGTCGATGGTGCGCAACGGTGCGCGCAAGTCATGTGCGACCGTGTAGGAAAAGGCTTCCAGGTCGCTGTTCGCGTTGGTGAGTTCGCGATTCGTTTCGTCCATCCGCTTCGTGATCGTTTCCAGTTCGGCGACCCGCAGTTCCCTTTCCGCGTAGAGGCCGGCGATTTCTTTCGTCCGTTCCCGAACCCGGTCTTCCAGCGACTGATTCAATGCCCGGATTTCGGCTTCACGGTGCTTCTCGGTCGTGATGTCCAGCATAACCGTCAGGTAACACTGCCGGCCCTCGACCTCGATGATTTCCATGTACCGGCGCACATCGATAATCCGGCCGGACTTGCCGCGGCCTTGCGCCTCCACGCCAAAAGCGCGCCCCCCGCTTAGCAAATGCTCGATGCCGTGTTGTCGAGCGGCCGGATCCAGCCACAAACCGAGTTCGAGTGTGGTCCGACCCATCATTTCCTCGCGCGTGTAGCCGAACATGGCCGCTACGGCAGGATTCACATCCAGGATACGTCCGTCATCGAGAGTGACGACGCACATGCCGACGGCGCCCAGATTGAACGCTTTTTCGAATCTGTCCTGACTGGCCAAGAGGGCACGTCGCGCCCGCTCGCGGACAGTCACGTCGCGGAGAATCACAGTCAAGATGGGGATACCGTTCGAGGACGCCTTCGATATGGAGACTTCGATAGGGAATTCTTCACCGTTGGAACGAAGCCCGAAGATGTCGCGTGCCTTGCCCATGTTCCTGCTCACGATGTTCTCGGCGGAAAATTCCGCCATCAGATGGTCATGTCCGGCGCGATAGCGCTTGGGCAGGAGATCATTGAGCGACCGGCCCATGATCTCCTCGTTCTTGTAGATGAACATGGTTTCGGCGGCCCGGTTGAAAACCACGATTCGATGCTGCTCATCGACACAAATGACCGCATCGATGGCCGAATCGATCACGCTGGCAAGCCGCTCCCGGCCCTCCGTCGCTGTGGCTTCCGATTGCCGTAACAGCATGAAGGGCAGGCGGACGTTCTCCACGAAGATGGCGCGATAGATCAACAGGTAGGCGATCGCCTTGTAGAGATGCGCCAAGTGGAAGAACTGATCGGTGGTGCTCGAATAAAGCGTGAAGAAGAATTCGGAGAGCGCCATCGCGGCCGCGGCCGCCATCAAATACGCGACCGGGTAGGACTTCATCCTTGTCTGATTTCGGTACAGCATCACGACCGTCACGAGATTCAGGGCGATGATGACGTACCCGGTCCACACCTTCGTCGCCGTCAGGCCCAAGCCCGGAACCAGATAGAGCGGCAACCAGTCCGCCCTGAACAATCCGATCCAGATGATGATGCCGGCGAACACGGTAGCGCCCAACGTGACGGCTTTTCGGGTGGCGCTTGGAAACTCCCTTTGCGACGGAATGACCGCAATGGCCACAAGCCCCAGTGCCGCGAGCACTCGCGCCGCCAGAAAAAAGAGAATCGCCTGACCCGGCGCATAAGGGGGCGCGAACACCGGCATCCCCTTATAGGTCAGCATGTACACGAAGTCGAGCAGCGCGACGCCGATAAAGACCAGGGGCGCGAGACCGAAAATGTTGCGTCTGGTCCGGCCGGACGCATGCCAACTCGATACGAACACCAGGACCGAGATCGCGATCGAGACCGTTTCGAGCAGGATGTGGAGCGCGAGCGTCTGCGGGGAGGGGAGCGTGAAGTGCAACGCCGGCACGAGCGCGACCAAAACCAGTATCGCGGTCAACGCGGCTATCGCGCAAACCGCGAATTTCAGTTCGGTCGAAAAGTTGCTATTCATGCTGCCTCTGCTCGCCTATGAGCGGGGAGCTTACAGGAAGTGGCCACGATTGAAAACACCAGTCTCGACGCGGGGGCGACGTTCCCTTCGCCTTGCCGCCGACGCTCCCCAAGTCCGACAGGCTGCCAGGGATTGCCAGGGATCGGCCGCACCGATCAAGCTAATCTCTTCGGGCTTTTCGCGCCGACTCCGCAGCTTCTCTTGCCGTTTTGACAGTCAGTGTCGAGGCCTCTGCCGTAAGGCGCGACGCATTGGCAGCTTCGGCAGCAGCCTGAAGCGCTGCCTCCTCGGCTTGACGCGCGGCGGCCGCCGCCGCCGATTCAGCCGCTGCCGCAGTGGCCTGCGACGCGGAATCGAGTCCGTATGTTCGCATCGACTCGCGAACGCCGCATATCGACAGCCGACGGAATTGTCAGCCGATGGAAGCGGCTCGACGGCGCCCTCGTTGACTGGAAACGGGGATACGAAATATCGTCAGGTCAACGCGTTCTGCCTCATCTTGACGTACTCGATGTAAGCCGAGGTGTCAAGCACAAGGTCTTCAAGTTGTTGGACCAGGGCGTGGGCAGACCCGGCCGCGCGAAGGCAGGCGCTGTCGCCGGAGCGTTGCGCAAGAACGCGCGTCTCAGACGATACCACCACGGCCTGTTTCGCAAGGGCGGTGAGCTGTTTGCATTGCCGACCCATATCGTCGGCAATTTCCGCGAGCAGCGCTGGTGCCGAAACCATCCGCTGACCGAGGACGTGCTGAGCCTGGCGAAGCAGGGCCTTTGCAGCCGAAATTTCTTCCGGCTTCGCTTTCAGACTTTCAGGATCGTCGCTCATTGTCGCCACCCTTTCTGAATTGGGCATTCCACCATCGCTCCGATGATGCGGGCTGACCGGTGATTTTACCACTGAAAGTAATGTGGGTATTGCAAGGTCGCCCTGCGAAAACGCCGCTTCGGTCGGTCGGGCCCAACATCATCCGACGACTGCCACACCCACGCCTCAGCGCTAAATGGGGGGTTTTCAGGCCCCTCCTTGCATGATCAGCCGCAGCGAAAAATGCGAAAAATGCGGTAATTGAACAAATTGTTCAATTTAAACATTTCTCAATCCAGCCATGAACCATTTCCAGAGCATCAAGGTCAAGACCGCATGCGCCATCACTCTCGGGGTGATGGCTCTGCTCGTCGCGATTCTTGGTTACCCGTTGCACAGGTTGCACGAAAACCTGCGCGATGAGATCGGTGCGCGACAGCTTTCGTTCATGCAGCTCATCATCGACGACCTCGACTACAAACTTGCGGCGGCGCAGGGCGCGTTGGTGCGAACCGCCGCCGATTTTCCGATCGAACTTGTAACCCGGCAAAGTGAAGCAGAGGCGTTTCTCAAAGCGCGTGCGGTGTCGCTCGACACTTTTAACAGCCTCAGCATCGCCGCGGTCGATGGCCGCATCGTGGCTGCCTGGCCCAAGACGGATTTGCACGGGGTTACGATGGCCGATCGCGCGTATTTCAAGCAAACCCTGGAGAAAGGCGAGTCGCTGATCTCCGACCCCCTCATGGCCCGCCCGAGCAACGAGCCGGCGATCGTCATTACCGCGCCGCTGTTCGATAGCGAACGTCGGATCGTGGGCGTGATGCGCGGCGAGTTGCATCTGCTCAAGCCCAATTTCCTCGGGCGCATCGCCGATGCCAGCATCGGAAAATCCGGAAGGTTCAGCCTGATCGGCCGCGACCGCAGCGTCATCATTACGCGCAACGTTGCAAACATGCTCAAGCCCGGGCCCCTGCCCGGCATGACGCTCTATTTCGACCGCGCGGTCAGCGGCGAACGGGGTTGGCAGGAGGACACCGATCGCCTCGGCCTGCACGCGCTGTTCACTTTCGCCCCACTTTCGAAGGTTCCGTGGGTTCTTACTGCGGCCTTACCCGTGGAAGAGGCCTTTACGCCAATTGCGAAGGTGGACCAGAGCTCATTGCAGACGCTGCTGGCACTGGCATGCCTGTTGCCGATCATGGTCTGGCTGGGCGTCGCGCGTGTGATGGCGCCGCTCACCCGGCTGCGCAATGGCGTCCGCGCTTTGCGGCGCGTGCCTGCATCGGCGACGCCATTGCCGGTCGGGCGCCACGACGAGATCGGCGATCTGGCGCAGGACTTCAACGGTCTCATAGAGGACCGCGCGCGTAGCGCCGAGGAAACGCGCATCCAGTCGGAGCAATTGCGGCTGATCATCCAGAACCTGCCGATGGGGATCATGGTCCTGGATCGGGAACTTGTCGTCACCGCCTTCAACGAGCGGCTTCTGGCCCTGCTCGACCTTCCCTACGATCGAATCGCCTGCGGCTCGCGCATGGAGGATTTTCTGCGTTTCTCCGCGCAGCGCGGCGAATACGGGCCCGGCGACACCGAACAGCATGTACGCGAGAGGATCGCGCTGGTGCGCAAGGGCGAGGCGTATCAATTTGAGCGCCACCGGCCAGACGGCGCGGTGCTCGAAGTGCGGGGCAGGCCGATGCCGGACGGGGGCATGGTCACCACCTATACCGATGTTACCGAGCAGCGCAGGGCCGAAGCGGAAGTGCGCAGCAACGCCGGCCTGCTGCGTGGCGCAATCGACACCATCGATGAAGCATTCGTTCTCTACGATGCCGATGACCGCCTGGTGTTTTGCAACGACAAGTACCGCCGGATTTACGCCGATACGGCGGATGCGATCGTTCCCGGAGCGCGTTTCGAGGACATCATCCGCACAGGCGCGCAACGCGGGCAATACCGCGACGCGATCGGCCGCGTGGACCAATGGGTGGCCGAGCGTCTGGCGTCGCACCGATCGGGTAACACGGTCCTGGTGCAGAAACTGGATAACGGACGCACCCTGCGCATCATCGAGCGCAAGATGCCCGACGGCCATACGGTCGGCTTTCGCGTCGACATCACGGAACTGGTTCGCGCCGGTGAGGCGGCCCAGGAGGCATCGCGCGCCAAGAGTGAATTCCTGGCGACCATGAGCCATGAGGTGCGCACGCCGATGAACGGGGTGCTGGGCATCGCCGAACTTCTGCTCGACACCCCGTTGACGCCGGAACAACGCGACTATGCCGAAACGATCCTGCGCTCCGGCCGCTCGCTGTTGCAGATTCTCAACGACATACTCGACTTCTCGAAGATCGAGGCCGGGAAACTGCAGATAGAGAGCATCGCATTCGACCCGGCGCGCGTCGTTGACGACGCACAGGCACTTTATGGACCGCGCGCATCGGCCAAGGGCCTGCTCCTGCGATCCGCGGTCGCGCCTGAGGTTCCGCGCGCCGTGCTGGGCGACCCCGGCCGCTTGCGCCAGGTACTTTCGAACCTGATCGGCAATGCGCTCAAGTTCACCGAAGCCGGCCAGATCACGATCGAATGCCGTCTCATCGAAACCGATGGCACGCGGGTCGTCCTCGGTTTCTCGATCGTGGACACCGGCATCGGCATGACGCAGGAGCAGCAATCAAGGCTTTTTCAAGCCTTCTCGCAAGCCGATGCGTCCACCACGCGGCGCTACGGCGGCACCGGCCTGGGTCTGTCGATATGCCATCGCCTGGTGGACCTGATGGGAGGGGGCTTCGAGGTTCGCAGCGAGCCCGGCGCAGGGTCGACCTTCAGCTTCACGATGGACGCAACGCTGGCACCGATCGCTGCCTTGCCGGTGGCGACGCCGGCGGCGCTGGTGCAGGAGCGCTTCAGTGGACGCGTTCTGGTGGTCGAAGACAACGTGGTCAATCGCAAGGTCGCACGCGCGACCCTCAAAGGCTTCGGCCTGGACGTGCTGGAAGCCGAAGACGGCAGCATCGCGCTGGACGTGGTCGCCAATGAGTCGGTTGACCTGATCCTGATGGACATGCATATGCCGGTCATGGATGGGCTGGAGGCAACCCGGCGCATCCGCGCCGCCGAAGCAGCCGGCACACTGGCGGGACGGCGACCGATCGTCGCCATGACGGCCAGCGTTCTCGCCGATGCCATGGAGGCCTGCAAGGAGGCGGGCATGGACGACTTCCTGCCCAAACCCTTCGAGCGCCGGCAGATCGCGCTGGTCCTGGCGCGCTGGCTGCGCGCCGCCGCGGCAACTGCGGACCCGACGCCAGTTGAAAGCGTGGATCGAGGCGCAACAACAGGTGAGCGGGCGGAGCCGGAATCCGCGGCGGCGATCGACGCTACGATCTATGCCCAGTTGGCAAAAACCATGGAAGATGAAATGCCGGCCCTGATCGCGGATTTCGTCGACAGCACGCGGACGATGATCGCGGCTTTGGGCACCGCACCGGATTGCACCGACGCGAAGCTGGTCACGCGCCTGGCGCACACCCTCAAATCGAGTGCGGCCATGATCGGCGCCGGCGCCTTGTCGGCGCGCGCCAAGGCGCTCGAAGCCGAAACGAAGGGCGGGGATTTACGCCAACTCGATCGATCCCGCGAGGGCATTCGAGTCGAGTTCGAGCGTGTTTGTGGCGCGCTCGAACATCTTGAATGCCACGCTGTGGCGAACGCGGATGCCTGAAATCGCTCAACCTGG
>CAYYFR010000190.1:0-11211 GCA_964470865.1 uncultured Burkholderiales bacterium
CGAGATGCCGCGCTGGGCGGCGGCGGTGGCGGCTTCGGGTACCAAGCTCGACTGAGAGCGTGGGAATGTTTCTGTTGCGCCCGCCGATCTCGGCGCGCTCGCGACGAAATCTTCTCAGGCTCTGAGTGGCCAGTGGTGGCCGGCATTGCGTCCGTGCCGTGACGCATCAGCTCGCGCCGACCAACCCGCGCGAAGCGTAGCCGGGACAGGCAGCCCTACAGCAATCGGTTCATGAGGGTTCGAAGTTGCCGTTCATCTGCTTGCCCCAAAACTCTGGCGACCACTCGGGGCCCCAGATATAAGGCAACTCGTTCCAGTCGCGTGTTTGCCACTTGTCGGAGATTTTGTCCATATCGCAGTAGTACTCGATCCAGCTTCCCCATGGGTCGCGCACGTAGTGAAACAGATTCGATGCGAGCGCATGACGGCCCAGGCCGAAGCCTTCCTTGTAGCCGGCCTTCGCCATGCTCGCTGCGCCGAAGCCGATGTCGTCGATGCTGCCAACCTGGAAGCTGGCATGCTGGTAGCCGCGGTGCGTACTCGGAATCAGCCCGAAGCAGTGATGATCGATGACGCCGCTGCCGGCCGCCATGAACGAGACCTTCCCGGCTGCGCGATCGGTGGTGCGCAGCCCGAGCACGTCGGTGAAAAACGCTTCGGCCTTCGGATAGTCCGGCGTGAACATCAGCATGTGGCCGATGCGTGTCGGTTTCGGGTCGCGGCGCAATTTCTGCCAGCGCGCCACATCGATCCGATCCTCCGAAGCTGCGGGGACAGCTAGAGGCGGCGCTGTACCAGGGGTGAGATTGATCCACGTGCCCCACGGGTCCTGAAACCACAGGCCGGGCCGATGGCCGCCGGCGGGCGCACCGACTACCTGCATGCCGGCCTTCTGCAGCTTTTCGGCGAAGCGGTTCTCATCGGCCGCATCGATTGTGAAGGACAGGTGGTGCAGGCGTTTCCGGGCGCCGTGTACGATCACTGCTTCGTCCTGTGGCCGCCCGGGGCTGCGCAGGCCGAGCCAATCGTCTTGCAGATGCGCGTCGAGGCCGAATGCAGCGTAGAACTTTGCGGCTACTTCCAGGTCCGGAACTTCGAGCCCGAACCCGGCTAAGCCGATGACTTTTGGGGTGTCCATCGCTGCCTCCGTCTAATTTAGTACTGCGATCGCGTTGATTTCAATCAGGTAGTCAGGTGACACCATCTTGGTCACTTCGACCATGGTGGACGCCGGCGCCGGCGCCTTGAAGTACTCGCGGCGCACCTTGTGGATCTTGTCGAAGTGCTCGATGTTGCGCACATAGACATCCACGCGGCAGATGTCGTCCATGGTGCCGCCTGCGGCCTCGACCGCGTTCTTGATGTTGTCGCACACCTGGCGCGTCTGCGCCTCGATGTCGCCAACACCCGCAATCGTGCCATCGGCCTTGCGTGCAGTCATGCCGGAGATGAACAGCAGGCGCCCTCGCGCCTCGCTGACTGTGGCCTGAGAAAAATGGCCGTTGGGTGTGCCGATGAGAGCGGTGCTGATTTGTTGTTTGGGCATGTGGCCTCCTGGTGAGTCAAGGTGAAACGCGTTGGATGGTTGCCGCTGCGACGCCGAGTCGGGTCGCGCAGGCGCTCAGTTGCTTGAGTACGTCGGCCGGTAGCGGGCAGTCCTCGCGATTGTGTTCGCGCCGCGCGGCTTCGAGGTCGCCCGGCGCATACAGCTGTTCGGTGCCGGCAGCGCGCCGGGCATTGCGGATGGTGTCGGCGAACTGATCGACGCGTGCGGGGAAGGTGGTCTCGACGCCAAACGCGCGTGGGTCGATGGCGAGGAAAAAATGCGCGCAACCATAGGGCTCCTCAGCGTCGCCGTACAACGGTTTGACTTGACTGGCGATCGCACCACCCGACAGGCCACCGCACAGCAGGTCGATCAGCACGGCGAGCCCGAAACCCTTCGGCCCCGCCGCGGGCAGCAGCATGCCCTTGATCGCGGCAGCCGGGTCAGTGGTCGGCTGGCCGGCTTCGTCGGCAGCCCAACCTGCGGGAATCGCATTCCCCGCAGATTGCGCCAGGCGCACCCGGCCCATCGCGGTCGCGCTCATCGCCATGTCGGTGACCAGTGCCGGGCCGTTCGCCGTCGGCACGGCGAGTGCCAGCGGGTTGTTGCCGACAATGCGCTCCGAGCCGCCCGGCGGCGGCATCAACGGGCGGGTATTGCTCATGACCATCGCCACCAGGCCCGCGCCGGCGATCTGCCGCGCCCAGTAGCCGGCGGTGCCGAAATGAAAGCCGTTGCGCACCGCTACCGATGCGAGGCCGTGCCGCATGCCGCGTTCGAGCAGCAGGCGCACCGCATGCTGCGCGCTGATCTGGCCAAGGCAGTGGTGCGCGTCGAGCACGATGGCGGCACCACCGTCGTGGACTGTGGAAATGTTCGCCACCGGCGCAATCGAACCGGCGAGCAAGCGGTCGACGTACATGGGCACCAGCATCGCGCCGTGCGAACCGATCCCCTCACAATCGGCTGTTATCAGCGACTCGGCCGCGTACCGTGCGTCTGCCGCCGGTACCTTGGCTGCAACAAAAATTGCCGCCGTCAGGTCCACCAGCGCCGCCACCGGCACGCGCGCCGGACTACTAGTGGGCATCGCGCTCATCGGTGTACCAGTCGGGCTTTTGCGGATAGTGCGGGCCATCGTACATCTCGACGACGATGGTGTCTTCGTGCGCGATGGTCGGCCCATGCACATTGCCCTTGGGGTTGCAGTAGAAGCATCCG
The DNA here is from genome assembly GCA_964470865.1 of uncultured Burkholderiales bacterium. Classification (GTDB taxonomy): domain Bacteria; phylum Pseudomonadota; class Gammaproteobacteria; order Burkholderiales; family JAEUOS01; genus JAEUOS01. The sequence continues at coordinate 2,768 of CAYYFR010000190.1, forward strand.
GCTGTCAGTACCACCTTGGTGGCGGTGTACTCATACTTGCCTTCCAGGCAGTACATGAACTGGTTCGAGGCATGCGAGTGAGGCGCGGGGATGCCGCTCCCTTTGGCGAAGCGAATCAGCGCGATCGTGGCGCTGGTGGTCTCGTCGCGCCAGAGCATTTTCTCCGACACGCCCTTGAGCGATTTCTCGCGCCAGGGCACGTCCTTGGTCTGGATCAGCAGTTCGCCGATGTTCGGCGTGCCGGGCATGGCGACAGGGGCGGTGGTGGGGGTCATCGGGGAGTCCTCTTTTGGGTGTACTCGGTTTGCTTGCATTGTGTGGCGTGCTTGGTATGCTCAGTGTGGCGTCGGAGCCGGCGGCAACAGCGGTCGCAGCAACCACTCCACGATCACCACCAGCAAGTAGGCCAGCATGCCCAGTGCGGCGAGCGCAAACAGCGATGCAAACGCGAGCGGCGTGTTGATTTGAGAGGTGGCCGAGAGCAGCAGATGGCCGAGACCTTCACTGGAGCCGATGAACTCGCCGATGACCGCGCCGATCACCGCGAGCGTGACCGCCACCTTCGCGCCGGTCATGACGAACGGCAACGCTGCCGGCAGCTGCACCTTCCAGAATATTTGCCAGCGCGACGCGCGCAGGCTGCGCGCCAGTTCGAGCAGCTCGGGCGGGGTCGATTGCAGGCCGGCGGCAGTATCGATCACCACCGGAAAAAACGCCACCAGCCAGGCGATCGCCAGCTTGGACTCGATGCCGGTGCCCAGCCAGACCAGCACGATCGGCGCAAGCGCCACTTTGGGAACTGACTGCAGCGCGATCAGCAGCGGCGAGAACATCCAGTTGAGGATCTTCGAGTTGGAGATCGCCACCGCAATCGGGATACCGATGCCGAGCGCCAGCAAGAAGCCGTAGAGCGTCGCCTTGAGCGTGACCCAGCCTTCTTCGAGCAGCAAGTCCCAGCGTGCAATGATCGCGCCTGCCACCTGGGTCGGCTTAGGCAGGACCGCCTCCGCCACCTTGAACTGGACGCAGTACCACTGCCACACCAGCAACAGCAGGATGATGCCGAGCGGCGGCAGGATCAGGCGTTTCCAGTTATCACTCATGATCGATCAGGCCGCTTCATGGAAGATGCCGAGCGCGCGCCCGGCACGGCGCTCCAGCGCCATGAACTGCTCGGTATAGCGCATGCGCGCCGAACGCGGGTATGGCAGGTCGACAGCAATACGCTCGGCGATGCGCGCGGGGCGCTTGCTGAACACCAGCACCTGGTCCGACAGGTACACCGCTTCGGCAATCGAATGCGTGACGAACACTACCGTGGCCTTGGTGCGTGCGCGGATGTCGAGCAGCAGGTCGTTCATCTCCATGCGCGTGAGCTCGTCAAGTGCGCCAAAGGGCTCATCCATCAGCAACAGGGTCGGCTGATGCACCAAGGCGCGGCACAGCGCAGCGCGCTGCTGCATGCCGCCGGAGAGCTGGTGTGGCCGTACATCGTGAAAGCCCTTCAAGCCAACCATCTCGAGCAATTCGAACGCGCGCGCCCGTGCGGCCTGGTCGCGCTTGCGCAGAATCTCCATCGGGAACAGCACGTTGTCGAGCACATTGCGCCACGGCATCAGGTTCGGCGTCTGGAACACAAACCCGAAATCCGGGTGCGGCTCGGTCACTTCTTCGCCACGGATGCGCACCGAGCCGGCAGTCTTGGGAATCAAGCCGGCGATGATGCGCAGCAGGGTGGTCTTGCCGCAGCCGCTAGGGCCGAGCAGCGCGACAAACTCGCCTTCCTCGAAGCTGAGCGACGCCTCGTCGATCGCCACCAGCGGTTCACCCACGACGCGACCGTAGCGCTGCTGCTCGAACACGCGCCTGACGCCGACGAGTTCGCCGAAGCTCATTGTTGTCCGAGCCGGGCTGGAGAAAGAGAACTCTGCGCTACGTGCAGGAAGACAGCGAGGGATGGTGGACGGACAAGAAATTTCATGTAATATATCACACAAGATTCAAGCTACCGGGCCACGCAGGCTATCCGCAGCATCCGGCTTGGCAACCAGGCCGGCAACATCGGGACACCATGTCATCTGTCAGTTCCTCCATCGCGGCTGTCCAAGGCAACCCCGGCAACCCCGGCAACCCCGGCAAGCCCGCCAGGCCCGCCATCAAGGCGGCGCCGCGCGTGTCGCTCGCCAACACCGCGTATGCGGACCTGAAGCGGCGCATCCTGTCGCTCGAGCTTGAGCCCGGTCAGTTCGTCACCGAACCTGCGCTCTGCGACCTTCTCGAACTCGGGCGCATGCCGGTGCATCAGGCGGTGCATCGGTTGATGAGTGAAGGCTTCGTGCAGATATTGCCGCGCAAGGGGATGATCATCCGCCCCGATTCGCTGCACGACGTGCTCGAACTCCTCGAGGCACGCTCCATCATCGAGCCGCAGATCGCGGCGCTCGCTGCCAAGCGAATCTCGTCTGACCAGTTGGTCGCCTTGCGCGCGCTGCTCGAGCGCGCCAGCGGCCTGGTCGACGAACGTCATCGCAGTGAATTCCTGAGTGCCGACCGCGAGTTCCATCAAGCGATCGCCGAGGCGGCCGGCAACTCGGTGCTGATCGACGCGCAAAGGCCCTTGCATGAACGCACGGCGCGGCGCCATCTGCGCGTCTGGGAGCCCGACGCCCTGACCGTCACGCAGCGCGAGCACGAGGCCATCGGCAGGGCGCTCGCGCGGCGCGACCCGGTAGCGGCAGCCAAGACCATGCTGGCGCACGTGCAATCGCTGCGCCGGCGCATCATCGGCCGGCCCGATGCGGGTGCGCGCTCGATGCTGTTCACCGAAAGTGTAGGCCCCCGACGCGGCATGTCGGGTTCGAATGCAAATCCCTGAAGGAGAAACACATGGAAAAGCGTATGCGGGTGTTTCGCACCCTGTCTGTCCTGATTCTCGCCGCTGCCGCGATGCTGCCCGGCGTTGCCCCTGCGCAGGAACGCGACATCAAGTTCACTCTCGATTTCATTGCGCTCGGCCGCCACGCGCCGTGGTACGTGGCTGTCGCCAAGGGCTACTTCAAGGAAGAGAAGCTCAACGTCACCATCATGCCCTCCAAGGGCACGGCTGACGCGATCCGCGCGGTCGAGACCGGCATCGCCGACCTCGGCTTTATCGACGTGCCGAGCCTGGTTGCCGGCGGGGCGGGCGCCACCTCCCTGCGCATGGTGGCAGTCAACTACCAAAAGCCGCCTTACTGCGTGTTCTCGCTCAACCCCGGGGCCAACGTGACCACGCCCAAGGACATGGTCGGTCTGGAGCTCGGGTCGAGTACTGCGTCTTTCGTGCCGCGCATCCACCAGGCATTCATGAAGATGCACGGGCTCGATCCCAATACACTGCGGGTCGTCAACATCGACGGTGCGGCGCGTGTGCCGATGCTGGTGGCGCGCAAGGTGCAGTCGATCGACCTGTTCGTGATGAGCGAGCCGGGTATCAAGCGCGCGGTCAAGGATGGCGATGCCAAGTGCATGTTGCTCGGCGATCACGGCCTGGACATCTACGCCAACGGCATCGGCGTAAAAGACGATTTCCTGCAGAAGAACCCCGAGGTGGTGCGCGGCTTCGTGCGCGCCGCGCTGCGCGGGTGGAAGGATGCGCTGGCCAATCCCGAAGAGGCGGCGCGCCTGCAAACCCAGACCCTCAAGGCGCTGGATGCGGGCATTGTTGTTGAAGAACTGCGCATCGTGCGCCGCCTCGCGGTGACCCCCGACACCGAGAAGTCGGGCCTCGGTTCCATGACCATGGAGAAGATGACCCGTACCGTCGAGTTCATCAACAACAACGTGCCGATCGAGGGCCGCAAGTTCACTGCGGCGGAGATTTTCCGCGACGGCTACCTGCCGCGCGAGCCGATTCGCCCGTGAGCCGCAGTATGCAAAGTGCCAGCGAGCTCCACGCCGGCAAGCCATGCACTGGCAAGCGCCACGCCTGTGAACCGCTGGCCGGGAAACCCGTCGTCATCGTCGGCGCCGGGCCGGTGGGTCTGACCACCGCGCTGGGCTGCGCGCAGCAGGGCATTCCCTTCGTGGTGATCGAAGACGACGCCCGGCTGTCGCTCGACACCAAGGCCGGCACCACGCTCTCGCGCACGCTCGAAGTGTGGCGCCGCTACGGGGTTGCCGACGCCATGCTCAGGCATGCCTTGCGGGTGGACGAGATCGGCGACATCGACCGCGCCACCCAGAAGTCGCGCAATTCGGTACGCCTGGATGTGCTCGGCGCGGAGTCGCGCTACCCCTTTGTGATCAACATGCCCCAACACCACATGGAGCCGGTGCTCGAGGCCGCCGTGCTGGCTACCGGCATGGGCGAGATTCGTCTCGGGAACCGGCTGGTCGGCTTTGAGCAAGACGGCGACGGGGTGCGCGTCAAGGTGCTAACTGCGCAAGGGGCGGTCGAAATCGAGGCGAGCTACCTGCTCGGGTGCGATGGCGGACGCAGCACCGTGCGCGACCTGCTCGGGTTCACCGTCGAGGGTGATTCCGAACCCGAGCGTTACGCTCTGGTCGATCTTGAGCTCGACCTGGACGTTGCCGACCGGCGCGACTATCCGTATCTGGCCTATTTTGCCGACCCGGTTGAATGGATGATCCTGGTGCGTCATCCGCACTGCTGGCGTTTCCTGTTTCCGCTCGCGCCCGACGTCGCGGAGCCGAGCCTTAATGACCTGCGCGCCAAGGCGCTGTCGTTCGTCGGCGCGGTCTCGAACGTGAAGGCGCTTAACAAGGTGGTGTATCGCGTGCATCACCGGGTGGCCAACCGCTGGCGCGAGGGGCGGGTGTTTTTGCTCGGCGACGCGGCGCATCTGATTACGCCGATGTGGGCGCTCGGACTCAACACCGGCGTTCAGGACGCATCCAACCTGCCCTGGCGGCTCGCATGGGTGATGCGCGGCTGGGCCGCTGCGGCGCTGCTCGACGGCTACGAGCGCGAGCAGAAGCCGCTGGCGCTCGATGGCTCGCGCGAGATGGCCAACGCGGCGCGCGCCTACATGCAAAAGCAGACCCAGGCTGCTGCCGCGATGACCGACAACAACTGGAGCAACGCCTACACGCGGGCGATGCTCGGGATCCGCCTCGATGTCGAGGGGCGCGGCGAGTCTTCGATGGTCAAGTCGGAGAGCGAGCCGCCGGTGCTGATGGGTGATCGCCTGCCCGATGCGCTGGTGCATGCGCCCGACGGGCGCGAGACACGCATCCACGACCTGTGCGGCGACCGCTTTGTGGCCTTGTACTTCACCGACGTGCGGCGCCGCCCGAGCGTGCCTGCGGCTTCAGAGGCCCTGATGCACTACGCCGTCTCGCGTTGGGATGCGCCGATGGACTCGGGACTGCGTGACCGCGCCCTGCTCGATGTCGGCGGGCGATTCGCGCGCCGGCTTGGGGTGGCGCCCGATACGCTGGTGCTGGTGCGGCCGGATGAACACATCGCGGCGATTGCGCCGCTCGCGCCCGGCGTGGCCGAGCTGCTCTATGCACACGTGACCGGGCGCCCCTCCGCGGCGAGCTGCCCTTCTTCCGTTGGCGGCGGTTGCTCACTGTCATCCAGCGACCCTTCCGCAGTGCCCGCCGGCCACACATCGGTGCCCGCATGACCCGCGTCAATTACGATTTCGCCGGCTCGGTGATGCTCGTCACCGGCGGTGCCTCGGGCATCGGGCGCGCCACCGCGCTCGCCTGCGCACGCCATGGCGCGCAGGTGATCGTGGCCGACGTGAACACCACCGGCCTCGCATCGCTCGCCGGCGTTGAACGCCTCGAGGCGCGTCTTGCAGACGTGGGCGATCCGGTGGCCGTCGCTGCACTGATCCGGCATGTCGAGCGCACCCATGGACGCATCGATGCGGCAGTGCTCGCCGCGGCGATTCAGTCACGCCAGCCGCTTGCGGAGATCGACGATGCCCAGTGGCGGCGCCACATGGCAGTCAATCTCGACGCTGTGTTTTACGCGATCCGTGCACTCACGCCGATCATGCAGCGCCAGCGGCGTGGCGCGATCCTGGCCTTTACGTCAGGGCTTGCCACCATCGGTTGGCCCGGCGCGGCCGCCTATGCGACCACCAAGGCAGGCTTGGTCGGGTTGATCAAGTGCGCTGCCCTGGAGCTGCGGCCATTCGGCGTGCGCGCCAACCTGCTCTCGCCGGGTCTGGTTGCCACACCGGTGTTTCTGGATGCCGCTTCGGAAGCGGAGATTGCGATGTATCACAACTCGGTCGGGATCTCGGAGCCCGAGGATGTGGTGGCCACCATTCTGCATCTGATCTCGGATGCGTCGGCCGGCATGACCGGTACAGTGATCGAACGCCGCCTTTTTCCGGTGCGGCAGGAGATTTGATCATGGTGCTGCGGCCCTTCAAAATGCGCCGCCGGTACCTCGCGATTTGCGCGGCATTGGCCTTGACTGGCCTGTCGGCGGGTGCGATTGCGCAGGCCTATCCGACCAAGCCGGTACGCCTGATTCTGACCAATCCGCCGGGCGGCACTGTCGATACTCTTGCGCGCGTACTGGCCGACGAGCTCACGCGCGCGCTGGGCCAGCCGTTCGTGATCGAAAATCGCCCCGGCGCCAACGGCGCGCTCGGCGGTGAGCTGGTGGCTACATCGCCGCCCGATGGCCACACCATCCTGTTCGGCCCGCCCGGCCCGATCGCGCTCAATCGCCTGCTGTACCAGAAGATGCCGTACGACCCGGCGACCGTATTTGCGCCGGTGTCATGGGTGGCAAACGCGCCCCTGCTGCTGGTGGCGCACCCCGCGGTGCCGGTGCAATCAGTCGCGGAGTTGATCGAGTATGTCAGGAGCCGGCCCGGGCAGGTCGCCTACGCGTCGCAAGGCAACGGCTCGAGCGGTCATCTGGCGATGGAGTTGCTGTCTTCGATGGCCGGCATCAGCATGATTCATATCCCGTATCGCGGCAGCGCACCGGCGCTCACCGACCTGATCGGCGGGCGCGTGCAGTTCATGTTCGACAACACCACGTCGAGCCTGCCGCAGGTGGCGCGCGGCGCGTTGAAGGCGCTTGCGGTAGCCGAGCGCGAGCGGCTCAAGGCGGCGCCGAACATTCCCACGGTGCAGGAGTCCGGCCTGCGCGACTTCGAAGCCACGCCCTGGTTCGGTGTGGTCACGCGTGCCGGCACGCCGCGCGAATCGATCGACCGCCTGTCCGCTGCGATCGCCCAGGCAGTGAACCGGCCGGAGGTGCAGGCGCGGTTTGCGCCGCTCGGGGTAGAGCTTCGCGGCACCACGCCTGCGGCATTCGCCGCGCACATTGCCTCCGAACTGGTGAAGTGGGAGCGTATCGTCAAGCTCTCGGGCGCCAAGCTTGATTGAGCCCTGGTTGCTTGAGTCCCCTGAACGATCCCGCATTGATCGAATCCACATTGATTGAGCCTGCCCATGGAACACAACGGTGATTGATCTCGACGTTCATACCCACCTCGCCCCGATCGACGCACCGCGCCTGCTGACCCTGGCTGGCGTGCGCTGGGACCAAACAGCGCAGGCGCTGACGCTCGATGGCCACGCGGTGCGCATGACCGACCTGTTCCAGCCGCAACGCCTGATCGCGTGGATGGACCAGCACGCCGTGCGGCGAGCCTGGGTATCGATCCCGCCGCCTCTATATCGACAAAACCTCGACGCCGCCGACGCGCTCGCCTGGTGCACCTACGTGAACGAAGAGTTGTTGAAGGTCACGCAAGCCAGCGGTGGGCGCCTTGAGGCCCTCTACTACCTGCCACTTGAGCACGTGGCGCTGCTCCCGGCGTTGCAGGCCAGTTATCAGACGAACACTTACGCAGGGATCGCGGTGGCGGCTGGCGGCCATCCCGACATCGTGATGGACGACGCAAAGTATGAGTCACTGTGGCACTGGCTTGACCAATTCGGCGCGTCGGTGTTTGTCCATCCCGGTACCTGCTGCGACACTCGTCTGGCGCGCCACTACCTCGAAAATCTGCTCGGCAATCCGATGGAAACCGGCGTCGCCGCCGCGCATCTGGTGATGGCCGGCGTGCCGGGCCGATTTCCGCGTATCCGCTTCGTTCTCGCGCACGCCGGCGGTACCTTCCCGATGTTGTGCGGCAGGTTGCAGCACGGCTTCACCACCAGGCGCCCGGGGGTCGATCTCGGCGTCGAGCTGCCGCTGCAAGCTGCGCGGCGCTTCTGGGCCGACGGCATTGCGCATCACCCCGCAGCGCTCAATGCCGCGCGTGCGGTATTCGGTGCCGACCATGTCGTGTTCGGTTCGGACTGGCCGTTCCCAATGGGCATGACTCCCGAGGAGTCGATCGCTACTCGCGCCGACTAGCCGGAGTACGGGCGTTCGTCCGGGGACGCGCCGCGATCTTGTTCACGGCACGCACAGCAAGTCAGCTTTCAAGTCGGTAATGAAGCCATGCGCCGGC
>CAYYFR010000191.1:0-11094 GCA_964470865.1 uncultured Burkholderiales bacterium
TCGCATCAATGGCCAGCAGAATCCTTGCCGCATGGTCCGCGCTGACGGCCGGCGAACGGTGCATTGCGCCACGGCTCTCGTTGCCCTGCCAAAGGGAGCCCTTCAGCAACAGCACCTCGAAGGGCGCCGCGGCTTGCACCACAGTCGTCGGGCCGAACAAACCGCTATGGCGATCGGCCAGGCCCGCGGAACCGGCACCGAGTTTGGTGCGATCGATCGTGCAATCGTCTATCCACTCCGTGCCGGGTCCGCAGTAGGTGCACAACAGCCGGATGCCGGTGCGATCCGCATGGAATGCCGGGCACATGGTGGAGCGCAAAACTTCCAAACGTACGCCGACGGCGCGGCTGCCCAACAGGTCGGCATAGAGATCAGCGAGAAACGCGACATCGCGGGCCAAATCCACCTGCCCATGCATAGCCTGCCGCAGATTTTGCGCCAGTTCCGCGCCAACCTGAAAAATGCTTCTGAATCCGGCGCCGATCGAACGCTCGACGAGTTCTTGCGAAATGCGCGCCGCGACGCCAGGATCGGCTGCCCTGCGCCAGCAGACGATCTGGACATGCTGGTCGAAAATCCGCGTCAGTTCAGCCGGCGACGCGACGTTCTCGATTGACGAAAGTTCAGTTCGCTCAACAGCCAGCGACATTACATATTCTCCCGAAATGCGCCGTCCGTCGGCGCGAATTGCAACCCCTGCTGTCCCGCTACACCAAGCCAGGCTGTCGTTTCAATCGAACACGCCGGATGGACCCGAACCCTGCCTCGGCAGTCAACCAACGGCAGCTTGCAACGGGGTGCCTGCAATCGAACCCGGGCACCACGTTTTGCCCTTGATGCATTGCACTTGATTGCAGGAGGGCAGCGCTTGCTCTAGACTTGGACGCATGCCCAAACCAAAACAAGCCACCTCTCCGACCGACAGCCTGCGTGCGACCGGTGCCAGGGTGACCGGCGCCCGCATCGCGATACTGAGCCTGCTGACGACCGCAAATCGGGCCCTCTCGCACCGCGACGTGGAGCAGGCGTTGGCGGCGGATCATGTCGATCGTGTAACGGTTTATCGGGTGCTGGATTGGCTTACAAGCGAAGGCCTGGCGCACAAGATCGCCGACGACGAACGGGTATTTCGCTTCAGCGCCGTGGGCAATCATGATGACCCCCATGCACATTTCAAGTGCCGCACCTGCGGCGATGTGTTTTGCCTGCCGACAGGCGCCGCGCCCAAATTGAAGCTGCCGGCCGGCTTCAAGAGCGAGGTGGTCGAACTCAACATCAAGGGCACTTGTGCACAGTGTGCCGGCTGACGCGCCCGTAATAGGCGAGACCGGCTTTTAGTCGTAGGGCAGGTGCGTCACCCGTAATCCGGCCCTCCTGCATGCGCAACGCCGCCCCACTCCCGGCAATTGGCGGAAAGCCGTAGAGCACAGCCCACGACATTGCGCCAAGCCGGGATCAGCCGCGCCTGCGTCGCGCGGCAACTGTCAAGAACATCAGGCCGGCCACCATCATCAAATACGAGCTCGGTTCCGGCACCGGTGCTGCCACCGCGAAATCGTAATAGAACCTGCCGGAGTCGGCGTATGGCGACGCGGGGTTCAAGCTGACAAGTTTGAACGCCGCGCTATAGGTTCCAGGCATGGCGCTGGCAGCCACTGAGTAAACCGGTTTGAATTCAAACGTGTTGCCGTGGCCCAGCAAGATGGTGCTGGACAGAGCGAACAAGTCAACCACTGATTCGGTACCGATCTTCAGACCGGACGTGGCGCTGATCAATTGCAAGCCCACCGTGACCCCGGTCAAGCTACCCGACCAGCGATTCGCGCTGCTGTGAAAAAGAATGTCTTCAGCCGAGCCGGGAGCGTAAATGGCGAGCGACTGGATCGACGCGATGCCCAGATGACTGTACTCGGAGGCGCCGACTGAAGATCGTAAGCGCGATGCGTAAAGCCCCGCCCCCGCGTTCAACGGTAACGGTGATTCCAGTGAAAAGGTCTCCGGATTGCGGTTGTTGGAACTGGTGTCCCTGATGCCCGGAAATGGAGCTGGCCCAACATAGCTGTAGGCACCGATGCCGTGGAAATGGTCGCCATGATCGAGCAGCAATGTCAACCGATTGTTGTTGATCGCCGGCAAGCCGGCATAGCCGCCACTGGCAACGGTCGACAAGGCATCGAAACCGACGTAAAAGCCGATGCCTTCGTCGTGCCGCACCTGCGCGGATGCGGCAAACGACACAGCCGCCAGGGCGGCGCAAACAACACCTTTCACCTTCAGTTTCATGCCACTCTCCCCAAGATTGAACAAGATTGAAAATCCATGATGCGATTAACGACAACAAGTCGTTAATGCAATATACTTGCATTAACAAAGATCGTCAAGCAACTCGGTTGCTTTTGCGTTTCTATTCTCATTATGGTAGATTGCCGAGTCCAATTGCTCGCCATGATCACTGTTCCCGGCGCCATATTTGCGTCAAGTTCAACCGGCCCAGACCCATGAATTTCAAGACCGCCTTCCATGCAGCGCTGCTCGGCGCCGCGATCGCCGCTTCGGCGACCACGCACGCCCAGACCTACGATGTGCTCGTTGGCAACTTGGGCGGCCGCCTTAACGCTGGTTTCTTCTCGCATGGCGGGGCGCCGCCGGCCGGCGGCTTCGGTGTCGACTTCCTCACCGGTCAGAATCTCTATCCTGCGAATTTCGGCGATTTCGCCGGCGGTGCGTCCAAGACCAACGACCCCGGCTTTCAGGGCTTTGCCGGCAGCCTGACGCCGGGATCCCTGCTCTATGCGCGCGGGGTGGGCAACCTGCAGTACTGGAGCCCAGGCACGACGGCCTGGAGCGCTGCGCCTGCAGGCGCGTTGGTGCGCCTCGATGGTGCGGTGCCGACAGATATCGTCACCGCCTATTTGTTCTGCCAGACCGGCGATGAATTTCTGTGCGATCCGGCACTGGCGGCACAGTATCCGCAGTACGAAGCCGGCACGCGCTTCTCCGGCACGGGGGTTTCCGGACCCAACCCTGCCATCATCGACGATGCGTCCGGTAACGGCTCCTTTCATGCCCATCTTGACTGGGCGATCGAGAATCCCGCTGGTTTGCCGGCATCGGTTTCCGGCGCCTATTTGCTGACCCTGCAGCTGGAGAGCCCTGGCTACCAAAGCTCCACGCCCTTCAAGCTCCTGTTCAACTACGGCCTCAACAATACGCAGTTCCAGCAGGCGTTCGATTCGCGCGTACTGGCACCACTGGCGCCAGTACCTGAACCGTCATCGCTGGCGATGATGCTTGCCGGGCTGGGCCTGTTTGCAGCCTGGCGCGGCCGAAGCCGCCGCCAGGCCTGAGTGGCGCCGACCGATGGTCTACGCTTGCGCGAGCCAAAGCTAGAAGCGCACCTCAACTCCCGCCTCGAGGCTCAAGCCAGGCTCGGGGCTGAAGTTGCGCAAGAACGAAGTTGCATTGCGCACCTCCTGATTGAGCAGGTTGCGACCACGCAAAAAAAGTATCGCCTCCTGCCCATGAATGCGCTGCCGATATGAGGCATAGGCATTGAGTAGCGCATGGCCGCGCGTCGCGGTTTCATTGGCGCCGGGAAACGCCTGCGGCTCGACCAGCGTATAACGCACCCGCCACGACCACGGCCCGGAATTTTTCGCCCATTGCAAACCGTAACGCGGGGTAGGCAAGCGCGGAACGTCCTCATTGCGCAACGGCAAACGTCCGCGCACACGGTCGGAAAATAGTGTCAGTTCGGAGGCTCCCAGCAGTTCGGACTTAAGGCGCAAGGTGAGCTCGATCTCATAGCCGCGAAAGCGCGCATCGGCCTGATCGTAGCGCGTCACCGGCAGACACTGATCCAGGCTCACGCAGCGCGCCCGAAAGCGGTTCTCGTCGGTATCGAAAAACAGATTGCCGGCGCTGCGCTGGAAAATGAAATTGTCGGCCGAACTCTCAAACAGGGTCGCATTGACACGCCCCCACTTGAAATCGGTGTCCAGGGTCAAATCTTTCGAGCGCATCGACTCCACGCGCAGGTTTGATACGCCGACATCAAAGGTGTTGGTCGCCAGGTGCGGGCCGAACGAGTACAACTCGTGCACGTCGGGCGCACGGGTGGATCGTGCATGGATCAGGGCCACTGAACTCCGGGGTGCGAAAGCCCACGAAACAGCCACCGAATGGCTTTCGATGCGGAAGGTGCGCAACGGAAAACGCAGCAGACGGTTGTCGACGGTGCGCTGGGGGTCCGCGCTGGTGGATTGCCGTTCCCGTCGCCAACCGGCTTCCAAACGCAAACCGCCATCCAGATCGAGTTGCTCGGTCAGGTACAAGGCGCTTCCCGCGGTGACCGTGCGCGGAATGAAGGACTCCACACCCAGGGCGGAGAAGGTCCGATCCACCGACTGCATGCCGAGGGTTCCGGCCAGACGCTTGTTGAAGCGGTGTTCGACTTCCAGTCGCGTATCGAGCACTTCATTCTGGAAGGTGGTGGCAATGCGAGTGCCTTCGATTTCGTGATGGCGGTAACGGGTGCGACCCATCTCCAGGCGTACGTTCTCGATGACGCCGCCTTTACCCCATATCTCCGAGCGCAAATCGTAGCGCTCGTTGGCCAGATCGATGCGCACCCCGCCGTCACCGTGCAAGTGTCCGGCCGCCGGCGGCACCCCGTAATTGTTGGCCAGTCGCGACGCCGCCACACCGATCATGCCAATTTCGCCGTAGGCGGCGCCGCCCAAGGTCAGCGCGTCTGCGCGTGCATTGGTGTTGTCGACGTGACCGCAGGTATTGCGCGTATTGATCAGGCCAAACTGTGCCCGCGTTGCCTCCGTGTCCACCGCACAACCCTTGATCTGGCTGAAGTTGCGCCGGCGCGAGAAGCCGCTGGCGTGCAGCGCCAAATTGGAACCGGCGCGTGCGTCGAGCTTGAAGGACCCCGCATTGACATCGCCATTGGCGTTGTGCCGCCCTTGCACAACACCGGTGAGCGGGCGTACCGGCAGGCGCCGCGGGATGCGGTTGTCGATCACGTCGATCGCCCCCCCGATCGCGCCGCCGCCATAGCGCACCGTCGCCGGGCCACGCAGTATCCGCACTTCATCGGCCAGCATGGCCTCGGCGCTGGTCGCATGGTCCGGACTGAAGGTCGAGGCGTCATGCGAGGCGCCGCCGTTGCTGAGCACCCGTACCCGCGCACCCGACAGGCCGCGAATCACCGGCAACCCGACCCCCGGCCCGAAGCTGGAGTTGGCTACGCCCATCTCGTCGCCAATGGCCTCGCCCAGGGTTTCGCCACCACGCTCGCGCAGCGCCTCGCCCTGCAGGCGGTGGCTGGGGCGCAATGGCTCACGCGGCCTCTCCTGCTCCGCGCTATCGCGCACCTCGACCTCCTTGAGGATGGTCTCGGTCGGCACGGCCGCACTCGACTGCGCGCGCGCCGGCACCGACAGCGCCACCGCAAACGATGCTGCGAACGCGAGCCATGCAACCTGAAATATCCTGCTAGCCCTTGACATCTGTCTTGCAGCCCAATACATTATCGATAACGCGTTCGCATTATGCATCAAATTCGAAACGTACTTGACGACAGCCTCGCATGCGTACTTCGTGAGCACGGCACTCGCCAGAACCCTCAATCACAATCAATCAAAGGACTGCCATGTCGCACACCTTGTTCTCAAGTTCTCTGGCCTTGCTGCTGGCTTTGGGCGTTCTTGCGCCACCTTCCGCACTCGCTCAACACGCGGGCGACCTTGACCCGACCCTTGCCTCCGGGAAAATCGTCTTCGATACCGGCAATCTGTTGCCGCGCAACGCGGCAACCGGATACAAGATTTACGAAGGAAACTTCAACGATTTCGCTGGTGGACCCAACAGTACCGATGACCCGGGATTCGACGTCGTCGACGGTACTTTTGTGGCTGGTCAGCAACTCTGGTTTAAGGCCATTGGAACCCTTGGCTACTGGAATGGCTCTGCTTGGGGCGCAGCGCCCGGCAGTGCGACTTTCACCATTACCGACGCGCTCGGTGGAAACACGCTGATCAAGGCGAGCGGGGTGACCAATCCGTTCGGCGCGATCGGTGAAGCCGACGACGGTGGCGGTATCCACGCACATATCGACTTCTCGATTTCGCCCACGCCTGCCGGTCCGGTCGGCGCTTACATGGCAACACTGTTTCTGACCTCGCGCACATCCGACGGTGTGACCCCGTATCCCGGCATCACCGACAGCGACCCGTTTCACCTTGTCATGAATCGCGGCTTGAGCACGCCGAACTTCGAGAACGCTGTCTCGGTGCTGGCGGTACCGGAACCGGAGACGTACGCGATGTTGCTGGCCGGCTTGGCGCTTGTAGGCGGACTCGCACGTCGCCGCACTGCGCCCGCCTGACGCCTGCCGCCCGCGGGCGGCAACACTCCTTACTGCGCCCCGCGAAGTCGGGGCGTAGTTTTTTGTGCGAGCCGATGCCCGCCTGCAAGGGTCGATTGCGATGCGCCTGGCATACCTGATTTTTGGCGTTTCCGGCGCCGCCGGGCTGGGCTACCAGTTCGTCTGGACCCGCGCCCTGGCGCTGGCTCTGGGCCATGAGTTCGCCAGCCTGCTGGGGGTGGTCACTGCCTTCTTCGTAGGCCTTGCCGCGGGTGCCTGGCTGGGCGATCGCGGCCGCTTGCGAAGCGTGGATGCCGCCAGCCTGTATGCGGCTGCGGAAGTGATCATCGCCACCGGTTCACTGGCCGCCTACAGCGCGCTGCCCGGAATCAGCGCATGGGTGGGGCAACTTATGGGCGAGACGCCGAGCGCATTGCACCAGTGGTCGCTGAGTTTCGCGCTACCGATGTTGCTGCTGTTGCCGGCAACTGCGGCGATGGGTGCCAGCTTTCCGGCAATGGAGCGCCTGGTCTCGACCAACGCCCCATCGTGCCGCGCGGTCGCCGGCCTGTACGCCAGCAATACCGCAGGCGCGGTCACCGGGGTTCTGCTGAGCGCTTACGTGCTGTTGCCGGCCCTGGGGCATGCCACGACGCTTTATGCATTCGTCGGCTTGAATCTCCTATGCGCGCTGGCCGCGCTACCCTTTCGCGGCGCGCCATCCGCAATTGAAGCGGCAGGCAAGGCATTGAGTGGCACGAGCCTCACCTTGCTGTGTTGCACCGGCCTCTTCGGCCTGGGCCTGGAAATCATCAGCGTGCGCGCGCTCGCACAGGTATTCGAAGGCACGATCTACAGCTATGCCGCCGCGCTCGCTGTTTTTTTGCTGGGCACCGCAGGTGGCGCGGCGCTGTTTCACGTCTGGGCGCGACAGCTTGATCCTGCACGCACTTTGGGCTGGCTGCTGATCGCATTGGCGGCAGCGACCCAGGCCAGCGCGATGGCGCTGGCCACCGCGCGCGAGGTTTACCGCAACTGCCGCTACTTGCTGGGCGATACCTTGCCGGCGGTGATCGCCTGCGAGGCGATGCTGGCGGCGCTGGCCTTGGCGCTGCCCACGCTGCTGATGGGTGCGACTTTCAGCCTGCTGGTGCAGCGCGCCCGCGACCAGGGTAGCGCGGTCGGCCTGGCAAGCGCCATCAACACCGCTGGCGCCGCCTTCGCACCAGTGGTGTTCGGAGTGATTCTGCTGCCGTTGACCGGCGTACGGGCCGCGCTGGGCATCCTCGGCATGGGCTACCTTGCCCTCTCCCTCTTGGCAACGCGCCCGCCATGGCCCGCCTACGCGGCCGCCTTGGCCTTGGCGTTCCTTGCTCCCGGGGAGGTCGCCATCCTCACCTTGCGCCCGGGCGAATGGCTGCTTGCCCGCGTCGAAGGGCGCTTGGCATCGGTTGCAATCGTCGGCAAGGGCGCGGAACGTCAACTGCGGGTCAACAACCGCTACCAGATGGGCGGCACCGGCGCGGAGGCGTTGCGCATACAGCAGCGTCAGACCCATGTTCCGATGCTGCTGCACGCAGACCCGCAGCGCGTCTTGTTCCTCGGCGTAGCCTCCGGCATCACCGCCGGCGCCGCCACGCGCTATCCGGTAACCCATGTCGATGCGGTCGAGCTGGTGCCGGAAACACTGGCTTTGCTGCACTTTTTCGAGCCGCACAACCTGGGCCTAGCAAGCCACCCGCGGGTACGCCTGATCGGTGGCGACGCGCGTCGTTTCGTGCGTGCGGCACGCGGCCCCTACGACATGATCATCGGCGACTTGTTTCACCCGGCGCTCGACGGCGCCGGTGCGCTCTACACCCGCGAGCACTTCGCGACCATCCGTACACTCTTGAATGATAGTGGAGTCTTCTGTCAGTGGCTGCCGGCCTATCAACTTGACGAAGCCACCCTGCGCTCGGTGGTCGCAACCTTTCTAGCGGTGTTTCCCGATGCATTCGCGGTACTCGCCGACGACAACCTCGGTTTTCCGGCTTTGGGTCTGGTGGGCGGCGCCGGGCGGATTGAAGTGCGCACCATTGCCCCGGACCTTGCCCGCCATCTGAGCGCATTGGGCATGGACAACGATTTTCAGCGCTTCGGACACTTTATCGCCGGCCCGCGCCACCTCAATGCCTATGCAGGGAACGCGCCGGTGGGCACGGACAATCATCCGCAGGTGGTTTATCTGGCGCCACGTTTCGCGGCGCAGCGCCGTTCAGTGGCTTACGGGCGCCTCGACCCGCTGCTGCGCGGCGATCCGGCCGAGGCAACGCGCCTGGGAGCGGACGCCCGCATGCTGCGCTACATCGCCAGCCGCAATCTGGGCCTGTTGGGGCACATCGCGGAACGTGACGGCCGCATCGATGAAGCACTGGCCCTGTATCGGCGCAGCGTGGCCGCCGAAGGCGACTATCCGGTGGCGCGGGAACGCTTGGCGTTACTGCTCGCGCCAGGAGCTGGAAACGGTGCGATCAGGAACGCGCCCTGACACTGCGCGCACCCGGGGTCGGGCACTCATTGCAGCGGCCATACATCACGATATCGAGACGATCTACATGATATTCGGGTGTACTGGGCAGTTTGCGGCGGTCGAAATCATGAAACACGTCGAACACGCGACCACAAGCCCGACATTTGAAATGATGATGTTCGCCCAGCGAAGTAACCTCGTAGCGATCCGCTTCGCCAGGTAGCTGGACGGCGCGAATCCATTCCTGGTCGAGCAGTGTCTTGAGATTGCGGTAGACCGTGGCAATGCTGAGGGAAGCCACCGCCCCGCGCCCGGCCACCAGCACTTCCTGCGGTGACAACGGCCTGCCAGCGGCGGATATCGCACTGAAAATAGCGTCACGCTGGCGACTGTAGCGCTCCATGTCCGGAATCCTTGCCAAATTCGCACGAGTGTACACCTGCGTTCGAACGCCGCGCCGGGAAGGTGAATTCGCGGCACCGATTCCATCTGCACAACGCACCTGCGCCGCTATTTTTCGCGCGGATCGGTGACAAATCCGATGCGCGACAGCCCCGCCTTTGCCGCTTCGGACATGACAATGGCAACGCGCTCGTATTGGGTCACCCGTTCGGCGCGAATATGCACCTCGGGCTGGGGCACCAGTTTCGCCGCCGCCGCCAGCCTCAGCGCCAGTGTGGCGTCATCGACCGCTTCGCCGTTCCAGAAAATCTGTCCATCGGCCTTGATGCCCAATTGCAGATTCTCCGGCTTGGTGATGTTGGGGTTGGAAGATGCCTTTGGCAGATCGATCTTGACCGCATGCGTAAGCAAGGGCGCCGTAACGATGAAGATCACCAGCAGCACCAGCATCACGTCGATCAACGGAATCATGTTGATCTCCGCCATGGGAGTGCTGTTGGCTTGTTTGTTGAAGCCGCCGAACGCCATGATCAAAGACCCTGCAGCGAACCGGCCGGCGCGCCTGCGGCACGCTGGATCGCGACCTTGGTGAGGTCGACATTGCGGTGCCCGGTCGACATGAAGGCGAATACATCATGGGCGAAACCGTCGAGATCAGCCAGCATCATGCGGTTGTGGCGGGTGAACGCGTTATAGGCCAGCACCGCAGGGATCGCCACCGCCAGGCCGATCGCGGTCATGATCAGAGCCTCACCAACCGGGCCGGCTACCTTGTCCAGCGTGCCTTGCCCACTCATGCCGATGGCCAGTAGCGCATGGTAGATACCCCATACCGTGCCAAACAGTCCGACAAAGGGCGCGGCCGACCCTACCGAAGCCAATACCGTCAATCCGGATTCTGCGCGCGCGGTGGCGTGTTCGATCGCTCGGCGCAGTGAGCGCGTGAGGAAGTCCTCGGCCGAGCCAGCCTCCACCAGACGCCGGGCACCACGCGTACTATGCTGCTCCGCCGCGCGCAAGCCGTGCGCGAGCAATTCGGAAAATGGCTCGGCGGGGGCATGCTGGCGCAAATGCGCGGCGACGGCATCGAGGTCGGGCGCCTCCCAGAAAAACTTGAGAAAGCGCCGGCTGCCGCGCTGCGACAGGAAATTGCGCAGGCTCTTGGTGATAATCAGGTACCAGGTGGCGATCGACATCACGAGCATCAGCAGCAGAATGCCTCTGGCCACAGCATCGGCCTGCGCGAGAAAATGGCCGAAGCCCAGACTTGCCTGCATGACTATCCTTTCAAATTGAATGTAATCGGCACCACCACGCTGGCCGGTACCGGCTTGTCGCCTTGTTTGGCCGGTACGAACTTCCAGCGCTTCACCGCTTCCAGGGCCGCCTGATCGAGTCGCTCGGAACCACTGGAGGTGCGCACCTCCACCTTCGAGGGCAGGCCGCTGGCTTCCACTTGTACCCGCAGGAAAACCCGCCCCTCCTCGCCCATGCGCTTGGCCAGCGCCGGATAAACCGGCGCCGGATTGTCAAGGTAGTCGGCGTTGAAGCTGGGTGGCACGATCGCGACCGGCGCCGCTGCCACTGGTGGCGCCGCCGGTGGCGCGGGAGCCGGTGCGGGAGGCGATGGCGGGCGCACCGCGACTTCCGCCGCAGGCTTGGGGTCTGGCGCTGCAGGCACTTCCATCACCGGGCTTGACTGCGTCGGTACAGCCGTGATTTGTGGCTGAGGCTGCGGCTGTGGCTGCGCGGCCGGCTTGGTCACCGGCCGTGGCTTCACCTCGACATCAACCCTTGGCTCGAC
>CAYYFR010000192.1:0-10960 GCA_964470865.1 uncultured Burkholderiales bacterium
TGAAAAACGCCATGAGCATCCTCGGATACGAAATGACCGAGAAAAATCTGGGCGTGCCTAGCTTGCGAAACGCAAGTTTGGGACAGTGACTCTTTCGTCGCGATGACGTGGACGGGCCACTTTGGGTGCCTGTTCCTTTTTTGGCGTTGTGCCTCGGCGTCCTCGAGCTCGCCCCAGTCGATCGTGTTGACGTTGTGGCCGAGGATAGGAAATCCAACCGCCCGAGCCCAGATGTCGCACCCGCGACCATCCTCAAAACCCTCACTCTGCCTGTGCCGCCACGAACACTGGGCTTCACCTGGTCCTGATACTGCCCTTAACCGGCCTTTTGCGGCACCCGGGAGCTCGACCGACAGGGCGGCCCACGGCGCATGTGCATCGCCGGTCGATTTGCGCGTTCCCCAGCCAGTGCGCATGTCGAGTGAGCCTGAGCACCGATCTTGATGGGCTGACACCTGTTGTTGATCAAGTGGCGTGATGGTGCGGCCTCGTCGACCCTCATCAATCGTGAACGAGACATTGGTGGTTGCAGCCGGCGGGGCGCGTTCTGATCTTCTTTCGATCGCGGCCCTTGCCAGGCCGGCGGAGGCGCCCCCGGTTGAGCCATGTACCTCATGGTTCAACTCCTCGGCCGGGCGGTGGGTGCGACGAATGATCTCTCGTCGGCTCGCTATCACATGGCGTGAAGAGAGTTGCCGGGGTAGCCGTGCCGCCCGCGATGCACGCGGGTGTCGGGCGGCCGATGAGTTTGGTCAACCGGAGCGGTCGACTTCGTGGACGGCACGTTCTGCCTCGGCCGCGGAGGCTTCGAGCTTGACGATGAGTTCGAGGAAGCTGTCTACGAAGCCGGCGTCATAGTTCTCGGGATTGGCGCGCGTGAACTCGATCACCTTGCGGTAGCAGTCGGCGGCCTCGCGGAACTGGCCGCGGGCCGCGTGGACCATGCCCAACCGATCGTAGCCATCGTGCACCTCGGGGTAGCGAGCCAGCAGCTCGCGGGCGGCTGGTTCGGCTTCATCGAGGCGCCCGGCATGGACCAGGTCGACCACGGCGTTGGACGCCGCATCCAGGGCCCGGGCTTCGTGCAATGTGGACTGGGTCTGCAGCAACTCGGCCTGGTAATCCTTCCGCTGAGCAGCTTGGTTGGCCTTCTGAGCTTGCAACGCGACGCGCTGGTGAACAGCGGACGCGAGCTCAGCCGCCCGGTCCTTTTCCAGGCAGCAGTGCTTGTACTTCTTACCGCTGGCGCAAGGGCAGGGGTCGTTGCGACCGGTTTTTGGCATAGTGCAGGCCCTTTCGACCATGAGAGAAGACCAGCCCAGTGTGCCATGCCTTGCTGCAAGACCCGAAGTTCCTCACGCTGCTTCTTCGCATCGACCACGAGTTCGCGACGCAATGTCGTGCCCAGGGCTGTCGATGCGGTGGCGATCTCCACCGAGATGACTACCCTCGCAAGCCGCGAGGTTATGGATAGGAATTTCAATGCCATTTTTGGAGTAGTCCGGCGATATCCGTCAACGTCAATCGTTGATTTGGCGCAGAAGACGCCTGACAAGCCCCTGAAACCCCGCTCCGGCATGCCCGTTGTCTGTGCCTGTGGCCCCTGGGCGGCGGACGTTGGCCGCGCAGGTGGCCACAGGCACGAGTCGCCCCCGGCGAGTGAGCCTTGTCGTCTTGTGCCCGACCACGCGACGCGCTTACCGAACTCATGGTCCGGCACGGGTTGCGCTTGCGGATTGATTGCGTCCGATCCTCGGTCCGGCATCTCCCACAGCGGCGGGCCCCGCGCCGGCCGCAGACGCGGCGCTTGCTTAGGCTCGGCCGGGTGACCGGGGATCGCCTGGATCGCCGCCGCTTCGGTGATGAAGGCGATGATCCGCATCGCGCCACCGCACCTGAGACACAGGAGGGGCAGCACCTCGCCGATGCGCGCCAGCAGCAGCGCCCGGACGTAGCGGGCAGCTTTGCGATGCGACTGGCTCTGCAGGGGTCGCTGCCGGCAGGATCGGCTCGACCGGCATCGGTGCGGCGGCAATCTCAGCCGGCTGCGCCAGTGCGGTGACCGCTGCCCGCAGCGGCGAGTTGGGCGCCAGCGCCCCGTGGTAGCGATGTCGATGTTTGCGCGGCGGCGAAATCAGCGCCGCCAGACGGTCGAGCCATTGCATCGGTGTTGGCATCAGGCTGACGCTGCCACCCGGCCCCGGCTTCACCCTCTCATAGACCAGATGCTCGGGGTCGAATTTACGCAGCCGTTCCAGCGCAAAGGCGGGCCGGGCGCAATACCGCAGCAGACGTTCCAGACCATCGCATTCGTGGGCCTCGATGCGTACCTTTGCATCGACCGGGAAGCCGCCGCCGTGTTCCCACTCGGCCATCACCTGCGCATCGTCCGCCGACAGCAAGCCGCGCCGCAGGGCCGCGCTTAGCAGTCGTCGGCGCACGGCGGCCCGGACGTTCCCGATCGCGGGCACATCCAGTGTGCTGGCCGGGTGAAAAACCGCCCTCCCGGTCGCATCGGCCTCGAACACGCCATCCACCACCACGCAGTGGAAGTGCAGATGGGTGTTGAGCAGCGCGCTAGAACATAGGCAAAAGGAATGACCACCGACCTACAGGAATTCAAGGACCTTGTGGAAAGGATTGAGGCGCCGCATTCGAGATGGCGCCCATGTTCACCGGGCGCCCACCGGCTTCAGGGCAGCCGGCCTCGCTTATGTGTCGAGCGTCAACCTGAAGATGTGGGGCAGGCAGCAAGACCTACGCCCACCAGGCAGTCACGGGTCACCAGCTCGGCCAGCGCGGCTTCACCCAGGCCTGCAGTTCCGGCGGGTCTGAGCGGCAGCACCATGTAACGCATGTCGGCGGTTGAATCATGCACGCGGATGTCGATGCCGGTCGGCAACTCGCAACCGAATTCGGCCAACACCGCGCGCGGCTCGCGCACCACCCGGCTGCGGTATTCGCGGCTCTTGTACCAGTGCGGCGGCACGCCCAGCAGCATGCGTGGGTAGCACGAGCAGAGCGTGCACACCACCACGTTGTGCACCGTGGGCGTGTTCTCGATGACGATCAGGTGCATCGGCCCCACGCTGAAGCCCAGTTCGGCAACCGCGGTGCGCGGATCGTCCAACAGGCGCGCCTTGTAGGCCGCGTCGACCCATGCGCGCGCCACCACCTTGGCTCCCGACTTGTAGGTGCGCGAATCCATCGCCGCGACTTGCTCCTCGATGCCTTCCGGCGTGAGGATGCCGCGCAGCACCAGCAGCTCCTCGACGGCGGACTGCATGCGCCGGTAGTAGCCGGCCGAGCCCTCGGAATCTTCCGCCTTGTTCATGCGGCGGGCTCCAGCCAATGCTGATAGATCTCGATTTCAACCACATCATTCGCACCGCCGATGTAATCGGTCCACAGCTCGCGAGAGGCGAAGCGCACCCGATACAGCGGCTGCGCCGGCAGGCCATTGCGCTTGTAGGCCAGTTCCTCCGGGTTGGGAAAGGCGCCGCACAGGCGCAGGACCACGCCGACATGGCCGCGGCAATAGTGGGGCGTGCGCACATGGCCGGGCGGATGCTGCTTGCGCACCCGCACGCGGTCGCCGATGGCAAACAACGGCGCAATCGCTTCTGCCGCGGCGCTTTCAACCATGCCGCTCGCGCGCCTCGATTTCGGCCATTTTGCGGCCCAGTTCGTCGATCTCGATCAGCCCGCGTTGCAGCAGCGTCTGGGTGACGCCATGCATCCAGCGTTCGTAATAGCCATACTCGTCGTAGGCGGTGGGGCCAAGCTCTTCGATGTTGCGCCGCATTTCGTCGGTCGTGATCACCTTGGCACGGCCGTTGAGCAGCTGCACCAGCGCATCGACGCGCTTTTCCCATGCTTCATACTGATGATCGTCGGGCTCGCAGCGCCCGGCGGGGCGCCCGCCGAGGTCGTGATGTCGGTGGCCGGGATCGTTCATGTTGGCTTTGCGATCGAGAAGGAAAAACGTTCAGGATATGCACTCGATGATACTGGAGTTTCGGCGCGCGACGCGATTACATTCCCAAGCCCGCACAAAGTCGTTTCCGGGCACCGTGCCTCTACCGCTTGCCGGCGCTGCGCATCCTGGGGCCGCCTTGCTGCATCAGGGCAGCAAGCTCGTAGTCAGCAGCACTGGCTCGTAGTCAGCAGCGCAGGCTCGTAGAGGCTGACTACGCAATTCAATCCACTGTTTCAAGCCGGCGCAGCAAGCGCCCTGGAGGTCGCACGTCGGTAACCACGCTTGCCACGCGAAAACGCAATGGCAAAAACACATTGGTGCTGACCGGTTCAAGCAGGTGCTCGAGCAGGCATTCGCCACAGGTGGCGTACCAGTAACCGTCGGTCAGGCGCGGACGGTTGAGCGGGATTGGAAACTTGCATGCATGGCAGTAAAGAACTTGCATGTGGCACCTCTGACTTGTCAGCGGGCCGGGGACGCAACCCGACTTGAATGGTGCGCTCCGATTGTGCTGTTTTCATGACAGGAATCGACCAGGTCTCCGGTGGCTGCGACTCTTCGCAAATTGCCGCGCCTTGACAGTTGCAACGGCGTGTCGGGCTGTGTAGTCGAGCGCCGCGCTGAATTGCGGCGCCTTGCGCGACCTTGCACCGCAAGCGCAACAAACTATCCGGATTGCATGACAGTGTTATCAAGCGGCCAGTTCACGCCTGGCCGCGCAATCCCCCCGGCGCTCCCTGCAAGGCTCGGCGTCGCGCATTCCCGGCTATGCTTCTCCCCTCGGCGGACCTCTGGCCAGAGCAGGTCCGATAATCGATTCCAGCCACCGTTTCAGGAACCATCAATGCTCGTCAGTTGTGTAGCGTATGCAGACGGCCGCAAACTCGCTGACATAAAGCCCGACGAAATCAGCGACTACCTGAGCCGCCCGGAATGTTTCGTCTGGGTCGGCTTGAAGGATCCCGGCCCGGGCGAGTTGGCGGCGATGCAGCATGAGTTCGACCTGCACGAACTGGCGGTGGAAGATGCGCGCCACGGCAACCAGCGGCCCAAGGTCGAGGAATATGGCGAGTCGCTGTTCGCCGTGCTGCACATGATCGAGACCGAGGGCGCCGAGCTGGTGGTGGGCGAACTGGATATCTTTGCCGGGCGCAACTACATACTTTCGGTGCGCAACCGCGCGAAAAAAGGCTTTGTCGATGTGCGCGCGCGCTGCGAACGCGAGCCACACCTTTTGGAAAACGGTTCCGGCTTCGTGCTCTATGCGCTGATGGATTCGGTGGTCGACCGCTACTTTCCGGTGCTCGATATGCTCGAAACCGAGCTCGAGATGCTGGAGGGGCGCATGTTCGCGGGCGGCTCGGCGCGCGCCAACACCGAGGCCATGTACGGCCTCAAGCAAAAGCTGATGGTGTTGAAGCACGCCGTCGGGCCCTTGTATGAAGGGGTGGGCAAACTCTATGGCGGGCGCGTGCCCAAGGTGTGCGCCGGTTCGCAGGAGTATTACCGTGACGTCTATGACCATCTGTCCAGGCTCAACCAGTCGATCGATTCGTTGCGCGAGATGGTGACCACCGCACTGTCGGTCAACCTCTCCCTGATCGCGCTGCATGAAAACGAAACCACCAAGCGCCTGGCCGCCTGCGCGGCACTGGTCGCGGTGCCGACCCTGATTGCAGGCATCTACGGGATGAACTTCAAGCACATGCCGGAGCTCGGCTGGCAATTCGGTTATCCGCTGGCGGTGCTGATGATGGTGGCCATCGACACCTACCTGTTTTTCCGCTTTCGCAAGTCGGGATGGCTGTAGCCGTGCCGGAACGCGTCGGCCGATGAGACGCTGGCGGGCGCTCTGGCAGACGTGCCTGTGGCTGGGCGCCGCAGTGTCGGCGCCAGCGCACGCGCTCGATCGTTCGCAGCTGGCGGTCATCATCAACACACGCGATCCCTTGAGTGTTGCAATCGGCGAGTATTACGCGGCCCGGCGTTCGTTGTCGTTCCAGAACATCATCAAGGTGGAGTTCAATCCCGGCGCGCCCAATATGCCGGCCGGCGAATTCGAAGCGCTCAAGGCGGCGGTCGACCGCCAGGCGCGGCCCGCGGTGCAGGCCTTCGCGTTGACCTGGGCCGCGCCCTATCGGGTGGATTGCATGTCGATCACTTCCGCCTTCGCGTTTGGTTTCGACCCGGCCTATTGTGCCGAAGGCTGCAAGACCACCCAGCCCAGCGCGCTTTTCAACGCACCGGCGCGCTTGCCCTTCACCCAGCTGGGTGTGCGCCCGACCATGGCGCTGGCGGCACGCTCGCTTGATGAAGCCCGCGCCCTGATCGACCGCGGTGTGGCCGCCGACGGCAGCATGCCCACCGGCACCGCCTATCTGCTCTCGACCTCGGATGCCGCGCGCAACGTGCGCCATCTGCTCTATCCGATGGTCGAGGCGGTGCTGAGAAATCGTGTGGGCGTGCAGCAGGTGAAGCAGGATGCGCTGCACGGCGCGCGTGACGTACTGTTCTATTTCACCGGCCGGGTGCAGGTCGAGGGCCTGGAAAGTCTGGGTTTCCTGCCGGGGGCGATCGCCGATCACTTGACCTCCGCCGGCGGCATGCTGACCGACAGTTCGCAAATGAGCGCGCTGCGCTGGCTCGAAGCCGGCGCCACCGGCAGCTACGGCACGGTGGTCGAACCCTGCAACCTGCTGCAGAAGTTTCCGCATCCGGCGCTGGTGGCCGAGCGTTACCTGCGCGGCGAAACCCTGATCGAGGCTTACTGGAAAAGCGTGATGATGCCGGGCCAGGGCATCTTCATCGGCGAGCCGCTGGCGGCGCCGTTTCGGCCAATACGTGGCAGCATGCGGCGCGAATAGGGTAAACGCGCCGAACTGCAGCCGCACTTTCATCCGGACAAAGTGTTGCGCTTCGTGCGCGAACGCAACGGCAGCAGAAATGTCATCGATGGCACTTCGCGGCGCAATCCGCCCGGCTTCGAGACCGCCGCCGCGATTGTTGTCATGAGCGGCGGGCGCGAGCGTATTCGCCTGATGGATGCAGCCGGAGCGCTTGCAGCGCAATTCGATTATGAGCAACAGCCCGGTGGCGCCGCGCTGCGCGTGGGTCGCGGCAAGCTGACCGTGGTGCTGGAGCCCGCGAACAACCCGCGCGTGCGCTACTGGCATCCCGAACGCGAGTTCAAGTGGTCGCGCAAGGGCGGCTGGCAGTTCACCACTCCGGTAACCGAACGATCGATCGATGTGGACGACAGCGGCACCCGCTGGTCGAATGACGCCAGGAGCAGTTCGTCTACCTTGGGTACGGCCGCAGCGGTCGCAGGCGCGGCCGCGCTAGTGTCGGGTGCCGGCGGCGCGTTTGCCGGTGGCGGTGCAAGCGATCGGTGGGACTCGCCGGCGGGTGCCGGCGATGGCTGCGACGCCACTGCTACCTCCTACTGAGCTGCCGCCGGCGGTGAACATGGCGCCTGTCGAAAGCGCGCGCCGGTGACCGCCGTGGATCGGATCGCTCGCCTTGTGCCCGACCTGGTGCCGTTGGCCGATGAACGCGAAGCGCTGCGGGTGGTGATTGCTTAACTGGCGCTGGGCGGCGCCGAGCGCATCGTGATCGAATGGCTGGGTGCCGAGGCCGCGACTGGCCGTGCCTGCGAGCTGGCGGTGCTGCCCAGGCGCCGCCATGCGCGGGTGGCGCCGCCCGGCTTAGGTGTGTTCGAACGTCGGGACGAGTCGCCAGCCGAATTCGTGCTTGGCCTGGCGCAGCGCTGCCGCGGCGCGCGCGCGCCGGTATCAACCCATCTGGTCGGCGACCAATTGCTGAGCAGATGCGCGCACATGGCTGCCGGGTACCGGTGTTGACCTTGCGCCATCGGCCGCGGATGCGCGCGCTCGCGTTCGACCTTGGGCAGCGGCAGCGGATTCGTGCCGAACTCGGCATCGCGCCCGAGAGCTTCCTGGTACTTGCGGCGGGCGCGATCAAACCGCAGAAGGACTATGCACGGGCAATCGAGGTACTGCGCCATCTCGCGCTGCGGCGCGATGCCGTGCTGGTGATCGCCGGCGGTGTGCTCGACGATGCCGGCCTGGCCGAACTCGACCATGTGATGGATGCCGCCTGCGCGGCCGGGGTCAGCGAGCGCCTGCGCCTGCCGGGCTTTGTCGATCCGATCGAGCCCTACTACGCGGCCGCCGATGTGCTGCTCAATGTGAGTCGCTACGAAGGCCTGTCGGTGGCGGTGCGCGAAGCGCTGGCGGCCGGGTTGCCGGTGGTGGCATGCGATGTTGGCGGCCAGAGCGAGATCAGCGATGCCGGCCTCACGCTGCTGCCGCACGATGCACCGCCACAGGCGTTGGCCTGCGTGTTGGCGCAACCGGCGGTGCGCGTGAACCTGAACGCAAGCGGTGCACCGCACCTGCCGCGCAGCTGGTCGCTGACCACCGCCTGGCAGCGCCCGCATCGCGCCGACACCGACGTCCTGTTTGTCACCGCCAACTTGAACACCGGCGGCGCGCAACGATCTCTGGTCAGTTTGGCAGCGCATCTGCCCGCACGGCAACGGACTGCCATCGCGGTGTGCGATGTTTGTACGCAAGCGGCCTTCGCGGAAGCCCTGGCCGTTGCCGGTGTGCGGACGTTTCGCCCGGCCGCAACGGCGGAATCGTTTGCGCTGGTCGACGCCCTCCTGGCCTGGGCCGGCGGCCACGGTGTTGCGACGCTCTGCCTGTGGAATGTCGCTCCGCGGGTCAAGCTGCTGCTGGCGCGCTTCGCGCCGTCGGCCTTGAGGCTGATCGACGTAAGCCCGGGGCATTACGCGTTCGAGGAGCTTGAAGCACAGGCGGCTTGGAGCGCGGCGCTCAACACGACACCGCGCGACTATTACGCACGCCTTCACGCATTGGTGCTCAAGTATCGCGATGTCCAGGCGCCGTCACATGCGCGCACACAGGTGATTCCAAACGGCGTGGCGTTACGCCCGGCGCGGTTGGAACTGCCTTTGTACCCGCGCTTCCTGGTCAGCGGCCGCATCGCGCCGTCCAAGCGCCTGGAGCTGATCATCGAAGCCCGGGCAACTCTGCAGGCGTGGTATCCGCAGGCGCAGTTGCAGATCGTCGGCGTGGCCGAGCTGCGTCACGCCGCGTATGCGCAATCACTTGCAGCCCTTGCCGGCCGCGCCGGCGTGATTTTTCGCGGCGCCAAGCCGGCACTGGAATTCCTGGCCGAAGGGTTCACCGCAGCGGTGGTGCTGGGCACGCGCCAGGGTTCGCCCAACGCGGTGCTCGAGGCCATGTCGGCCGGCATCCCGGTGATCGCCAACGCCAGCGGCGGCACCGGCGAGATCGTGCACGATTACAGCGGCTGGCTGCTGCCCGAGGACTGCGGTGCCGCGCAGCTGGCGCAGGCCATGCAGGAGGCCATCACCGAGGCGCCACGCAACCGGCGGCTGGCGGCAGCCGGACGCGCGTTGGTGGCCGAACATCACGGCATGCCGGCGATGGTGCAGCGCTACGCGGAGCTGCTCAGCCCGCAGGCGCGCGCCGGTGCAACCCGGCAGGACAGCGACGCAGCGCCTGCCTTGTTTGCAGTCGCGCCAGTACGCAGCGCTTGAAACCGCCCGCGCTATTCGCTGCGTGCCCCTTTACCGGGCACGAAGTTCGCCTCGATGCGAATACCGTCGGGGTCCTCGAACAACACCGAGTAATAGCCCGGCGCCCACCGCGCTTCCTCCGGCGGGTGCACGATGCGCGCGCCAATGCCGACCAGAAATGTGTGCAACAGGTCGACGTCTTCGCGCGTGCGGGCGCGAAAGCAGAAGTGATGCAGGCCGGCGCGGCCCTGCGCGAAACGCTCGCCGCGGAACTCTGCGGCCGCCGGCGCGACCAGGATGCCGGTGCGGCTGCCGACCCCGTAGATGCGTTCGTCGCTGTCGAACATCAGTTTCATCTCGAGGTTTTCGAACAGCCGGCGATAAAACGTCCGGCAGGCCGGATAGTCATTGACCGACAACTGGATGTGGGCAATGCCGTTCATTTCCATGGCGCGGCTCCTCGCGGAATTGGTCAGCGCCGGTGCAGCGCAAGTCCGCTCGTGCCCTCACCCAACCCAGGGCTGAGCGTCAGATCGTCATCGTAGTCTCCGCCGTTCTGGCTGCGAAAGGCAATCGGTGCGTCACTGAAAAGGCCCTCGAGCCGCGCCGTGTAGGCTTCACGCAGGGCGGCGAACTGTTCTTCGGCCACGCGGTTGGTGCCGTGCGCGGCTACGGTAGGCAACACCTCCATGCCGGTGTAGAACAGCGTGCCGTGGGTTACCGGAAACAGCAGGTCTTCGAGCCGCCCGTTGACGCCGCGCTCGGAAAAGTGTGACGTCATGCCGCCGGCGGTGACCGAGAGCAGGGCGCGCTTGCCCTTGAGCTTGCCTTCACCATAGCGGCTGCTATTGCGCGCGCCAGGCGCGGTCAGGCCATAGGCGAAGCCGTTTGAAAGGACCCGATCGAACCAGCCTTTGAGAATGGCCGGCACACCGAACCACCACAGCGGGAACTGCAGAATCACCGCATCGGCGCGCAACAGCTTGGCCTGCTCGGCCACCACATCCGCTGTCAGCGAACCGCCTTCGGTTGCGCGGCGCGAGGCCGCGCCCACCGCCAGGCGCGCGCCGGGCTCCTCGGCCGGAAAGTCGCGGGCGTCGACCACCGCCTGCCACTGCATTGCGTAAAGATCGGATTGCTCCACCTGATGGCCGAGTCGGCCGAACACCTCAAGCGCATGGTCGCGCAGCGCGCCGTTGAGCGAGCGCGGCTCGGGGTGGCAGGTAAGCAACAGGATGTTGCGGGGTGAGGACATATGGTGCTCCGGCATTTGACCTGAAGATTGCCCGCGCGTCGTAGCCAGGCCCAAATGAATTCTAGGGGCGCCGGCATTACGCCGCTTGCGTTGCGCGGCGCGATCGCCGCCGCCGAGCGCTGGCGCGAGCTGGAGTGGT
>CAYYFR010000193.1:0-10959 GCA_964470865.1 uncultured Burkholderiales bacterium
GATCAGGCGGCTGATGGATACGCCGTCGAGCACCAAGGGTTGCACGGTGCGTCGCTTCCATGAGGGCAAGTCGGCCGCGATGGGAACTGGATCAGTGGCTCGCCTCGTCCTGACCGATGCCAGCCCGCTGATCGGGCTTGCCATCGTGCAAGGGCTGGGCTGGCTGCCGCCGCTCTTCGGCGCAGTGTGGATGCTGCAAGAAGTGGAACGCGAAGTCCTCACCGGCACAGTGGCGCGCGGCGAAGCGGAGATCGGCGCGGCAATCGAGGCCGGCTGGCTGCGGGTGTGGAGCAACCCCGTGCCGGATGTTGCCCTGCCGGACCTCGATGAAGGGGAAGCCGCCTGCATCCGCATCGCCCTGGCCCACCAGACCGCACCCGGGAATCAGGCGCTGTTGCTGATGGACGAGCGCGCCGGCCGCGCTGTCGCCAGCGAAAAGCAGTTGGGAATCGCCGGCACCGCCGCCGTGATCGGCATGGCCAAAACGCGCGGCCTGATCCCGGGCGCGCGGCAGGTGTTCGAAGTGCTGCATCGCTCGGACTTCCGGATTTCCGCAGAGGTGATCCGGACGGTGTTGGCGCGGGTGGAGTAGCAAGCGGAAATCAGCGCAGAAGAACGTGGCGGCACGACATCAGCGCCTATGAAAGTGCAAGGGCTATGCGTGCGTTGGGTTAGAATATGTAGTCACAAACGTAGCCACATTCTGCCAGGGACTCGAATGAGTACAGCCAAGGAACAGGAACAGTACGAGGGCGCGGTGGTTGCGATCGGGAACTCGCGCGGGATGCGCCTGCCGGCCGGTTTCTTCAAGGCCCATCCGGAATTCAACGGCAAGGTCAAGCTGACCGTGGTGGCCAATGGTGAGGTTCTGGTCTCGGCAAAGTCGCCCATGCGCCGCAAGAGTGCCGACGACGAAGGCGATCCGGTTCTTGCGGGGTTTCTCCGCTTCCTCGAGAAGCAGATGACCGAACACCCCGAAGACATTGTGGAAGCCGACGCCGACCAACTGCGCCGCATAGGCCGGTTGGTAAAGGATGTGAAGACTTTCTGACGCCGCTCGATGATCGCCAACGGCTGGCGCCTGTTCTACTACCGCGCCTTCAAGGCAGCACTCGACGAACTCGAAGCCGAAGTCACGCGTTTGGCGGCCAGGGACCCGAAAGGCTACAAGGCCCACCCCAAAACCCGGCTGCTCGCGTCGGTATACCGGGCGGTGACAGACCTTGTCCCCGCCAAACCGGACGCGGTGGAGTTTCGTCTTGGCAAGTCACTCGGCACCGGCAACAGCAGTTGGCGCAGGGTCAAGAAAGGGATGCCGGAGCGATATCGCCTGTTTTTCCGCTTCGCATCCAGCCCGCCCAAAGTGCTCGTGTACGTCTGGTTCAACGACGAAGACAGTTTGCGCAAGGCCGGCTCGAAAACCGACGTCTACGAAACCTTCAAGCGGATGTTGTCGCGCGGCGACGTGCCGGTGGATATCGGTGCGCTGCTGCACTCTTCCATCGAGGTGCCGCGGTAACTTCGGCGCAATGCGCAACAGCCGTGGCCAAATTTACTGTGGCGGCGCCACCGCCGCCACAGTAAAGCGATGTGCATCGAAAGCCCGGCGCACCGGCACCGCAAGGCCTAACCTCGGGCGCTGTCGCGCCATTGCGCGCCACAGGGCACGCGCAAGCTGTCCCAATAGGTGATCGCATGAAAAAACGCCGCAAGCTGCTCGTCGCGCTCGGTGCCGGAACCCTGGTTGCGCCGGGCATAGCCCAGGCCCAGACCAGCGCGCCGCGCACGCTGCGCCAGATCGGCATGCTCACCACAGCGCCGGGTTGATCGAATCATGGGGGCGTGGCATCGAGCGGATATTCGCGGAGTGCAAGGACGCGGGAATCCCGGTCCCGGAGTTGCGTTACGAGACGCTGGAAGCGTGCCCGCGCAGCATTGCGCAGGTGCTGCCGAACGATCGCGCACGCACCCTCTTCACCCCGCACCTGGGCTCGTCGGTCGACGACGTGCGCCGCAAGATCGCGCTGGAAGCGGTCGAGATCGTGCTCGATGTGTTCGCAGGGCGCAAGCCGCGCGGGGCGATGAACGATGTGGGGTGATCGCCGGCCGATTGGCAGCCTCAGGCCACCGCGAGCACCAGATGCCCGACCGGCCTTGATACCGGCTTGACCTTGATCTCGATGTCGTAGCCGAGGCGCTTGATGCAGTCCATCAGCTTGCGCTCGGAAAGCCTGGAGAAGTCGCCCCGCATCATGTCCGACACCTTGGGCTGGCTGATGCCCATGCGCGTTGCCGCCGCCTGCTGTGTCAATCCCAACCGACGCATGGCCTTGCGGATCTCGATCACCAGATCGGACTTGAGCTTGAGCTTCTCCGCATCCGGCAAGGCCAGATCGGCATACACGTTGCCGGAGCCGCGCACGATGTCCACGCCGTCAACGATTCGCTTTTTCATCTCGCAACTCCTGGGCTACCGCTTCGGCCAGTTTCAATCTGGCGTTGATGATCTCGATGTCCGCCCTTGGTGTGGCAATTCCCTGCTTGCTCTTCTTCTGGAAGCAGTG
Source organism: uncultured Burkholderiales bacterium (assembly GCA_964470865.1). Classification (GTDB taxonomy): domain Bacteria; phylum Pseudomonadota; class Gammaproteobacteria; order Burkholderiales; family JAEUOS01; genus JAEUOS01. The sequence continues at coordinate 2,565 of CAYYFR010000193.1, forward strand.
AAGTACAAACACCGCTTCTTCGAATTTGACTGTGTAGACCGCACGGTACGTGCCGCCAACATCATTTTCCACAACTTCCAGCACGCCTTCGCCGCCAAATCCCTTGATCACCTTTGCGGCGTCATGGCGATTCGAGGTTGGACAGACCCTTGCAATCGTGATTCAGTCCGCCTTCAACTTCGGGGGGGCCACGAGTTTTCGACTCGTCGTGAAATCGTTCCTGAGCAGGGCCTTGAAATCTTTCGGGCTGCCGACCTCGGCCGCGGACAGGCCGATGCTGTCGAAGCGTTCGCGCCCGCGGCCTGGGCCAGCGCCGCCCCCATCTCCTTGTTCAGCCGCGCGACGATGTCCGGCGGCGTGCCCGCCGGCGCGGCGATGGATGCCAGCAAGACCATTCCCATCGTGATGCCCGGCGTGGGCGACCCGGTCGGCACGGGCATTGTCACCACCTTGGCCCGACTCGGCGGCAATGTGACCGGCATTTCCAACATGGTGGGCGAACTGGCGCCCAAGCGCCTGGCGACCCTGCATGAACTGGTGCGGCTGGCCAAACGCGTAGCGGTGCTGTCCAACCCGGCCGACCCGATCAACGAGAAGTTGGCGCGCGATACCCGCACCGCTGCGGCCAAGCTCGGCCTGGAAGCGCGGTTTTTCCCGGTGAAAACGCTGGCCGAGTTGAACCCGATCTTCGAGCAGGTACTCGACTGGGGCGCCCAGTGGGCCATCTGGCTGCAAGGACAGGCGGCGCCCTTCGAGACCACTGCGATGGCACTGGCCGAAAAGCACAAGTTGCCGATGATGATGGGCTCTCCAGCCGTTGAAGGGCTGGTGGCCTACAGCAGCAATTCGCTCGACGTTTTCCGCAAGACCGCCGGCCATGCGGTCAAGATCCTCAAAGCTTCGTTTTCCCTGCGTGGTGGTGGATGGTGTGTTCGAGGCCGATGCGACCGGGGGTGCAGTTTTTTGCCCGGCCAGCACACTTGATGTGCCCGCGATCGGGGACGTTCAGGCCGGCGTGCTTCGGCGATTGTCGCGCTCGGTCCTGCGGCGCGGACTGCTGTGGCCGGACGATGCGCAGGTGATGGCCGAGTGGCAACATGACGGCGGCTTCTCGGTCGATGCAAAGGTGCGCATCGAGGCCCGCGAGCGCGACGGTCTCGAACCTCTGCTGCAGTATTGCGCCCACCCCGCCTTTGCGCTGGAACGGTTGCGTGAAATCGCACCCGAGCATCTGGTCTATGAGAGCATCAAGCCAGGCCCGGGTGGCAACGTGGGCCTGATGCCAACACCGATGCAATGGCTCGACCGCCTTGCGGCGCTGTTTCCGCCGCGGTGCAGACATCGGCATCGCTTCTGCGGGGCGCTGGCGCCCCACTCGCCGCTGCGGGCAGCGGCGACACAAGCGCAAAGCTTGCCCCTCAGCTGATCACCGCGACAGAGCGGAACTCGATGCCCTTGACACCGGACACCACGCCATCACCCGCCACAACGCTGGCGTCGAGGTGCGCTTACCTCACTGCCCCGGAATCAACCGCATCGATCAACGTCGCGTCGTTGTTCTTGGGGCTGTTAAGCCGCGACGAGACCACGCGTGCAAGCATCAACTCGTCGACCTAGAAGGGTAGGAATCTCAATGCCATTCTTGGAGTGATCCGGCTATATCGGTGTGCGTCAATCGCTGATTTGGCGCCGAAGACGGCCTCGACCTTGGCGAAAAGATTGTCATGGCTTTCGTGCAGGTAGGCGATGGTGTCGCTGCCGCGCGTCTTGCCGCGCGTCGGTCAGGGTGTCGCGGGGTTACTGCGGAGTCTTTGATTATCTGCATGTGAAAAATCCGGGTTGCGGTTGGTTGGCCTATTGTTGTCAGGCGAAAGACAAGAGTGCCTCAATTTATGTATAATATGACATTATTATTTCGTCTTATGTTTTATAGTAAATAATCTAAAACCCAGTATGCTCGAACATACGAAGTGATTCCCAGAATCAATTCACAATTCCGGGCCAGGCGGACCGCCCTGGGTCTGACCCAAGCCGATGTTGCTCGTCGCGGCGGACTTCAGCAGCGGCAAGTATCGGTCTTCGAGCAGGGTGGCGAAGTCACGCTTTCGACACTCCTGAAACTGGCCCGGGCGCTTGATCTGGAGCTTTTGCCGGTTCCACGGGAGCTCGGCGCGCAGGTTGAAACACTGCTTCGGGCCAAGCCCGCGGCCCCTGCGGCCACCGCTCCGATGTCCCTACTCGACCGCTATCGGGTGATCGACGAAGGGGACCCGTCCAATGGCTGACGCTCGCGTCCTCAAGATCTTGCTGGGCGACGCACCGGTCGGCCACCTCACGGGGTTTCAGGACGGCAAGAGCCTGTTTGCGTTCGACGACAGCTACATCGATCTCGGGCCGGGGCGGCCGACCCTGAGCCTGTCCTTCCTCGAGCCGCGCGATGAATTAGCCACCGAGCGCAAGCTGCGGGAAATCGCTTCAAGCCGGATGAAATTGCCGCCCTTTTTCAGCAACCTGTTGCCCGAAGGCGTGCTGCGTGAATATATGGTCAAGCGCCTGAAGGTCCACCATGACCATGAGTTCGATATTCTCTTGGCGCTGGGCGCAAGCCTGCCCGGCGCGGTTCGTGCCCTGCCTGCGACGGCGTTGCCCAGAGCCGCCGCGGACTATCGTCCCGATGCAACGATGGCAGGGCAGGTCGAGCCGACCATCAAGTTCTCTCTGGGCGGATCGCAACTGAAATTTTCCATGATCGATCGCGGCGGTCGCTTCACGCTCGACGAGGGCGACGAAGAGTGGATCGTAAAGCCGCCGCATCCGACGCATCCCGACGTACCGTTGAACGAATACACGATGATGCGGCTGGCGGCGGCCGCGGGCGTCCAAACACCCGAAGTGCGGCTGGTGAAGTTGGAGGATATCGATCTTGCCGGCCTGCCCGGCATGGCGATGCAGCGATCGGAGGCCCAGGCTTATGCGGTCAAGCGCTACGATCGCACCGTCCAGGGCCGTATCCATGTCGAGGACTTCGCGCAAGTGTTCAGCGTTTACGCCGATCAGGAATACAAGGCCACCAACTACGACACCATCGGCAGGCTGATCTTTGACCTGTTTCCCGACCGCTTCACGCAGTTCGCCGAATTCGTCAGGCGCCTGGTCGTCAACATTCTCATCGGCAATGGCGACGCCCACCTGAAGAATTGGTCGGTCATCTATCCGGACAAGATCAACCCGCGATTAGCACCAGCCTACGATCTGGTATCCACCATCCACTATGTGCGAAACGACAGTCTGGCGTTGAATCTGGGTGGCCAAAAGCGCTTCGAGCTGCTTGATGAATCGCATTTCGATCGTCTCGCCCGCCGCGCGGAAGCGCCTGCGAAATTCGTGCTGGGTATCGTCAGGGAAACAGTCGCCGCTGCGCAACATGCCTGGCCCGCATTGGTCCGGGAGTCCGGTCTCGCCATTGACATGCGCGAGCGACTGAAGCGTCACTGGGCCGGGCTTTCCGATTTGCTGCGTATCAGGACATAGCGGGCCGGGTGAAGCGGCGAGTTGGGCATTTCGCACAAGCATTTTTCAACCAATGCTGAAATGCGATCTGTTGGTGCAAGATCCTTGCCGGCCTGGTTTATGGATCGCTGCCGGGAAACCTTCCCGGGCACGACGGCTTGGCCAGCCTTGTGTTGATCGCGGCCAATTCGAGGATGCACGCAATGAACTTGAGATTGCCGCCGCAGTTTGGGCAATGCTCCAGGTCGCTCTCGAACACGCGCTTGGGCAGCCGGCCCAACTGATTCTCACCGGCCACTCCTGCGTGCAGCCTGACTCGGTGGCGATGCGCGCCGAGTCGCCGGTGGCCTGCTGTGGCTCTTCCCGCAGCACCTGCACCCTCACTTGGCGTTCGGCGACATCACGATGTGGGTGGCGCCGCAATTGCGAGTAACGAAGGGCAGAGCCGGAACCAGCGAGTGCGCGGCCGGCCCAAGCTTGCCAGCGGCTTGTCCGGCGTCTTCGGCGCCGTATCAACGATTGACGCTGACGGATATGGCCGGATTACTGCAACAATGGCGTACGATTGACGCTGACGGATATGGCCGGATTACTGCAACAATGGCACTTGAAATTCCTATCCTTGCGATGGCGCTTTGCTGCGGCAGCTGCTGCATTCGCATCTGCGCAACGGCTGGCAGGTCAGCCGCGAGCTGGTGCGCGAGGAACTCGAAGCCAATGAACGACGGCCGTTGCGCATTCTCCGCCGGCCGCCGCGCGCGGCATGAAACCTAAGGTACCGCTATGAGAAATTCGAGCCTGCCCAAGCATGCACCGGATGCACCGCTCACTGTTGCGCTGGTCGGCGTCGGCGAATTCGGCGCCTCGTTCCTGTTCCGCTCCGGGCGCACCGCCAACTTCCGTGTCGTGGCCGCGGCCGACGGCGACGTGCAGCGCGTGATCGACGCGGCGCTGGTGGCAGGTCATCACGCTGACCGCATTGCGCAGTGCACGAGTGCCGCCGAAGCGCATGCGGCCCAACGCCGCGGGGACTTCGTCGCGGTGGCCGACGCATCGCTGCTGATGGATCTGCCGCTCGACTTCGTCGTCGAAGCGACCGGCGTGCCCGAGGCGGCCGCGCGGATCGCCGCGATGGCGATTGCGCATGGCAAGAACGTCGGCATGGTCACCAAGGAATGCGATTCGGTCGTCGGCCCGATCCTGCAGACGAAAGCCGCCGCCGCCGGACTGGTTTGCACCTCCGTCGACGGCGACCAGCCCAGCCTCGCGATGGGGCTTGTCGCCTGGTCGCGCATGCTGGGTCTCGAAGTAGTCTGCGCCGGCAAGGCCAGCGAGTACGACTTCGTCTACGACCCCGAACAGGAGTCGATCACCGCGCTGGGACGGACCGCAGTCATCCCAGGCATGCGCGGATTGTGGAACGTGCCGCCTGCGGCTCTGGCGCGCTGCATCGACGAACGGCGCGAGCGGCTGACGGCCTGGCCGCACCGGACGGCGCCGGACCTGTGCGAACTGTCGCTCATTGCCAATGCGACCGGACTCAAGCCCGACATCCCGGGATTGCACGCGCCGGTCGCCCGTACCCTCGAACTGCCGGAACTGATGCGCCCGCGCGCCGAGGGCGGACTCTTCAATGGCGTGGGCGTGCTCGACATCTTCAATTGCTTGCGCCGCGCCGACGAGATCAGCTTTGCCGGCGGCGTGTTCGTCGTCGTCCGCTGCGACGACCGCGCCACCTGGCGCGTGCTGCGCGGCAAGGGCATTCCGGTCAGCGCGGACGGCGCCTGCGCACTGCTGCACAACCCGGTGCACCTGCTGGGCATCGAGGCGCCGATGACGTTGCTGGCGTCCGCCGTTTCGGGCCAGCCCAGCGGCATCCTGAAGCCGCGGTGCGATCTCGTCGCCCGCGCCACGATTTCGCTGACGAAGGGGACGCGCCTCGCACTCGGCGAACGTCACACGATGGCCGGCGTCGAGCCGCTGCTGATCGACGCGCAGCCGGCGCAGTCGGGCGCCCCTGTCCCGTACTACATGGCGGCCGGCTGCGTGCTCGCAGCCGATGTCCCCAGCGGTGCGATGCTTTGCCGAAAGCACCTGCAGCCGCCTGTCGATTCTGTCCTGTGGGCGCTGCGCGAAGAGCAGGATGCAAAATTCTTTGGATGAGACCGACGCGATGGATGACCTTCCGATAATCGACGCGCATCACCATCTGTGGGACCTCGAGCGCGGCCCGCTGTATTACCCGTGGCTGCAGGACGCGAATCCGGAGCCCCACTTCCTGGGCGACCAGTCCGAATTGCCGCGCGTCTTCCTGCCTGAGGACTATCGCCGCGCCGCTGCCGGACATCGCGTGGTGGGCACCGTTCACGTCGAGGCTGAGTGCAGCCGCACGCAGCAGGTCGATGAGACGCGTTGGCTGACCGCCCTGCACGCGCAATACGGAATGCCCAATGCAATCGTCGCGCATGCATGGGTGCACACGCCGAATGCCGAGGAGATCCTAGCCCGCCAGGCCGCTATTCCGCTGGTGCGCGGAATCCGTTCGAAGCCGGTCACGCGGAAGTCGCGGACCGCTTCGTTGCCCGGCGTGTCCGGGACGATGCAGGATCCGGCGTGGCGCAAGGGTCTAGATCTGCTGCGCAGATTCGGATTATCGTGGGATCTGCGCGTGCCAACGTGGCATCTCGAAGAAGCCGCCACCGTCGTGCGAGAGAACCCCGACCTCGCGATCGTGCTCAACCATACGGGATTCCCGTGGGACCGCTCGCCTGACGGCCTGGCGATGTGGCGCGCGGGGATGCGCGCACTTGCGGCGAGTCCCAACTGCTTCTGCAAGTTGTCGTGTCTGTGCCTGCTCGACGGCGCCTGGAACTACGACGACAACCGTGCGCTGGTGCTCGAGACGATCGAACTGTTCGGCATCGACCGCTGCATGTTCGCGTCCAATTTCCCGGTCGACGGCGTGCGCATTTCGTTTGCCGCCATGTTCGACGACTTCAAGCGCATGACAGCGGACTTCTCGTACTCGGACCGCCGCCGGCTCTTCCACGACAATGCGGCGCGCTTCTATCGCCTGGACTGATCGTCGCCCGGCAGTGGTGTTCGTGCTGCCACCGATCGCCCGCGATCTTTGTAATTGAGGCGGCACCTGCCGGTGGTTTCTGTATTACGTCTTCGAACGCTGCACTTTTCGCGCGGTCGCCAGACGACTATCCCAGTTTGTAGCGCCGCCAGTAATGCAAAGCGGGGGCGCATCGAACGAACTCACCAAGTTGCTCGGCGAGGCCTCACACACTGCTCCCATTCCCCCATTCCCCCATTCCCCAAGGACGCTGGAAGATGGCGAACGACCAATCCGTCAAGACCATCAGCCGACGGAAACTCCTCATCGTCGGCACGCTCGCAACCCTGCTGCACGACGGCCACTTGCGCGATCGGTTGCAGCTCCTTCAGCGGGTCGACGCTCATGCTGGTGTACAGATGCGGGTTGATCACCAGCACAAGGGTTACAAACAGAAGCGTGTAGCCATCTGGCGGCGCGCGCCCTGTTCCGGGCGGAACGTGTCGCGGTCCCCGATCGCAGCGGGCAGGGACCGGCGTCAGAAGAGGCGGCGGGGAAGACAGAGCGCAATCATCGGAAACGCAGTCATCAGCGCTGTGCCGATGAGCAACATGAACCAGTAGGGCAGGCACTCTCTCGACAAATCGCCTAAGGACACCCTGTTCTTGGTCAGCGCGATCATGATGAATAGATTGACGCCGATCGGAGGCGCCAGCATTCCGATTTCGACCATGATGGTGACGAACACGCCGATCCTGACCGGATCGAAGCCGTTCGCGTGCCGGATCGGAAAGAAGAACGGCACCGTCGTCAGCATCAGCGAAATGCCGTTAAGAAGATGCCCATGACCAGGTTGAAAAGCACGACGACCGCCAGCACCTCGTACTTGGAAAGCGTGAAGGTGTTCATGAACTGGACCAGCTTCGGCGGCGGGCCCAGCACCGTGACCGCCTGGCTTAGGATGGCGGCGCCGATCAGGGTGAAGGCAATCGTGCCGAAGCAGGCGATCGAGCTGATCGCGGCGCCGGCCATCCGCATGATCGTCAATTCCCAGACGGTGAATCCCATCACGATCGTTGCCAGCACGCCGAGGCCCGCGGCTTCCGGCGCCGTCGCCGTCGCCAGGCCAAAATAAAGGGTTCCCAGGACGCTTCCTATGAGCACGACGAGCGGCCAGAGGCTGAGCAGCCCGACTAGCGTTGTCGCAAATGATACGAACGCATTGGGCGCGGCCTGCAGGCCCGGAAGCCGGCACGAATCGGCAAAAGTGTAGGCCATGAACAGCGCAGCCATCATCAAGCCGGGCAGGATGCCGGTGACGAACGGCTGCCCGACCGAAACATCCTGCCAGGCACCGAAAATCAGCGGCGAGAGACTCGGTGGTATGAGCAGCCCCAACGTACCGCCCGCAGCGAGTGAAGCGGCCACCGACGGTGGATGGTATCCGCGAGACTCGAGTTCGGGATAGGACACCGAGCCGACCGCCGCCGAGGTCGCAGCGCTCGATCCGCTCACCGCGCCGAACAGCGTCGACAACACGATGTTGGTGTGTAGTAGCCGTCCCGGAATCCGTTCGAAAAGCGGTGTCACTGCACCGTAGATGCGCCCGCTGAGGCCGCTCGCGACCAGCAGATCCCCGAGCGACAGGAACATCGCCACAGCGCACCGGCCGCTCGTGCGTGCAGCCTGACTCGGTGGCGATGCGCGCCGAGTCGCCAGTGGCCTGCTGCGGCTCGTGTACAGGGCCAAGTAGAAGCTTCATCAAAAGATGGCGATGCGCGCCGAGTCGCCAGTGGCCTGCTGCGGCTCTTCCCGCACCACCTG
>CAYYFR010000194.1:0-10921 GCA_964470865.1 uncultured Burkholderiales bacterium
GCGGCGGCCACCGCGCTCAATCATGCCAGCGGTTACATGGCGCACGACCAGATCGCATTGGCCTCGGCCAGCCCGGAGTCGCGCGCCGCGCGTGCCGCGGCACTCAAGCCCCACGCATGATGCGCCAGCGCTTGCCGCCTGAGCGTTTAACCAACCCATATCAAGCGCGCAGCAGCGCGTCTCCGGCCTGATCATGGAACTCTACTGGCTGCAGGATTTTCTGGCGCTGGTGCGCAGCGGCAGCTTTTCCCGCGCGGCGATGGAGCGGCATGTCACCCAGTCCGCTTTCAGCCGGCGCATCCAGGCGCTGGAGGAATGGGTTGGCACACCCTTGTTCGATCGCGGCGCGCGGCCGGTCGAATTGACCTCCGCCGGCCAGCAGATGTTGCCCATCGCGGTGGCCAGTGTCGAGCCCCTGCTCGACTTCCGCGCCTCGATCCGTTCCAATTCGGCCGATGCCGCACCGGCGGTTTCCTTCCTCATGCCCACCGCCTGCTCGGCCGGCATTTTTCCGGCGCTGCTGGCGCGTCTGAATCGCGAAATCGGGCCACTGGTCGGGCGCGGTTCGGTCAGGCCGATCGACGAACTCGCCGAGCGATATGCCGCCGGCGAGGCCGATCTGGCCTTGTCGTATCGCCATCCGGCGCTGCCGCGCCCGGCCGGCATCGAAGACCTTGAAGCGATTGAAATCGGCGATGAGCCGCTGATTCCGGTGTGCGCCCCGCAGCGCCAGGGCACACCGGGCTACGCGTTGCCGCCCGCTCCCGGCACGCCGCTGGCCTACCTGCCCTATGGTCGCACTTCGTTCATCGGCCGCGCGGTCGACGACGAAGTGGCGCGTCGCGTGGCAGAGGTGCGGGTGCACAAGCTGTTTGAGGATCCCCTGATTTTCGTGCTCAAGGAACTGGCGTTGCAGGGCATGGGTGTGGCCTGGCTGCCGCTGTCGACCATCGAACGCAACCTGGGCGACGGCAGCCTGGTCCGCGTCGGCAGCGGCGACTGGGATATTGCGCTTACGGTCGAACTGCTGCGCCGCAAGCGGCGCCTGCCTGAAGCGGCCGAAGCAGTCTGGGCGTTGCTGGCGCAGGGCGCTCAGGCGACGCGCAAGCCACTTCAAAGCGCCACGGAGGCGCCACATCGCCGGGCTCCAGCCCGCGGGTGATGAACACCACGCGGCTTGAATCTGCGCTAGCAGCAAGAAATTCCGGCGGCGCCACGATGTGCTGAACCACATGCAGCGCCACCGCGTCGCTCTCTTCGGTCACCCTGACAATGCCCTTGACGCGCAGCAGTCGCGCGCCGTGGCGCTCGGCCAGACCGTGCAGCCATTCGCCGAGCGCGCCAAGCGGCTGGGCCTGCGCCCATAGCAAAGTGAAAGATTCGATCGCGTCATCGTGCGCCGCGCGCAGTGAACTGGCGGGGATGATGCGCCCTTGTGCGAGCGGCGCCGGATCGAACCATGCCGCTTGCGCCACGCCGCGCGGCGCGCGCAGGCATTCGGCGTTCGGGTTGATCACTGCAAGCCGCGCCTGCAGTTGCGCCAGCGATTCCGCGTCCACCAACTCGCCCTTGCTGACGATCAGCCGGTCCGCCAGCAAGGCCTGCCGGTATGCCGGACTGTCGTCAGCCAGTGCGGCCACGCCAAACTGCGCATCGACTACTGTGACCAATGCATCGAGACGGAAGCGCCCGCTGAGTGCCGGCGATTCGGCAAACAACTGCAGGACCGGGCCGGGTTCGGCCAAACCGCTGGTTTCGACAATCACCCGCTCGAACCCCGGGTGCTCGCCCAGCGCGGCGCCGCGCTCGAGTTGCAACAAGGCCACCGCCAGATCGGCGCGCACCTGGCAGCAGATGCAGCCGCCGGGCAGCAACACCACGTCTTCGCTGGCGGCCTCGATCAGATAATTGTCGATGCCGATGGCGCCGAACTCGTTGACCACCACCGCCACGTTGGTGAGCACACCGCGCAGTGCGGCGTTGAGCAAGCTTGTCTTGCCGGCACCCAGCGCACCGCTCAATACCGTCACCGGAATCGGCGAGCGACGCTTGCCGCCGGTTGGTAGAGGCAGGGAAGTCATACCAATCAGGCGAGGCGCTTGACGATCAGGTCGAGCGCGGCGCCTACCGCGGCCAGGCGCACGCCGTCGCGATCACCGGGAAACACATGGCGCTCGACTATTGTGGGCGCGCCATGGCGTGCCGCGGCGATGTAGCAGGTGCCCACCGGGTTCTTCTCGTTGCCGCCGCCCGGCCCGGCATAACCGGTCACCGCCACTGCCACGCCAGCGCCGGAATTCTTGAGCGCGCCTTCGGCCAGGCGTAGCGTTACCTCCGCACTGACAGCGCCGTGAGCGCGCGACACCTCTTCTGAGACCCCCAGCCCGGTGGCCTTGGCCGAGTCGTGATACAGCACGAAACCACGCTCGAATATTCTGGAAGCGCCGGACACCGAGGTGATACAGCCCGACACCAGACCCGCAGTGCAGGTTTCAGCGGTGGCGATGCGCAGATTCGCCGCCTGGGCGGCATTCAATGCGCGCGCGGCCTTGTCCAGCAGTGCTTGGGAAAACATTCGAGTCTCGCTCTAGAGTGTGTTGGTGAAAGCGCGGCCGCCCTGCATCACCAGCTTTAACCGCGCGCGTTCTTCAAGAATGCCGATGTCGGCCAGCGGATCGCCATCGACCACCAGCACATCGGCATAGCGCCCGGCTTCGAGCATGCCGACATCGCCGCGGCCGATGCACTCGGCGGCGCGACTGGTTGCACTGACCAGCGCCTGCATCGGCGTCATGCCCAGCCAATCGACCATGAAGCGGAACTCGACCATGTTTTCACCCACCAGCAGACGGTGCGACTGGTCGGTGCCGAAGGCCACTTTCACACCGCGCTTGACCGCATCTTTCCACAGCGGAATCTGCTTTTGCATGCGCTCGAAAATCTCCTGTTCCTTGACCGCCTCGTTGGCCAGTTGCTGCTTGTCCCAGGCGGTGTTGGCCTTGCGGTGCTTGAGCGACAGCGGCACCAGGGCCAGGGTCGGCACCCACCAGGTACCTTGTTTCAACATGCTGTCGACGCATTGTTCATCGATGAACCAGCCGTGTTCGAGGGAATGAATGCCGGCACCGAGCGCGGTGCGGATGCCGTCGACCCCCTCGGCATGCACCGCCACGGTCTTGCGCCGCGTCGCCGCCTCGGTGACGGCGACGCGAATCTCGTCGTGCGTGAACTGCGGCTCGTCCCACGAGTCGGTCACCGAGGTAATGCCGCCGGTGGCGCAGATCTTGATGAAGTCGGCGCCGGCCATCAGGATGTGGCGCACCAGGCGCCGCACTTCATCGACGCCGTCGGCCACCGGGCTGGGCAGCCAGGCGCGCTTTTGCACGCGCAGGCCGGCCGGCACCCAGGCGTCGCCATGGCCACCGGTTTGCGACACCATCACGATGGAGATCATCAGCCGCGGCCCGTCGACATAGCCCTCGGCGATGGCCTCGCGAAAACCGGCATCGGCGCCGCCCATGTCGCGCGCGGTGGTGACACCGCAGGCCAATGTTTCCCTGAGCACCGCAGTCGAGCGCAGCACGTTGTAGGTCGGTGCGTTGAGCAGGTGCTGGCGCATGTCGCGCGCGCGATAGGTGCCGTGCACGTGGCAGTCGATGATGCCGGGCAACACGCTGCGTCCGCCGGCATCGAGCACCTGCGTGCCCTTGGGCAGGCTCACGGCAGATGCCGGGCCGACAGCCAGAATGCGTTCCCCTTCGATCAGCACCGTGGCGTTGCGGATCGGGTCGCGCCCGCTGCCGTCAATCAGGGTGCCGCCGGTGATTGCCAGGGTCGCCACGGGTTCAATCCTCCAGATCGACAAAGACGTTCTTGACTTCGGTGTAGAGCGCCAGCGCATGCATGCCGAGTTCGCGCCCGAGGCCGGATTTCTTGGTGCCGCCGAATGGCGCCAGATAGCCATAGCGGCTGGCACTGCCGTGCGAGTTTACGCTGACCATGCCGCTCTTCAGGGCCTTTGCCACACGCATGGCACGGCCGATGTCGCGCGTCCAGACCGAGGCATTGAGGCCATACGGGCTGTCGTTGGCCAGGCGCACGGCGCAGGCTTCGGTAGCGAACGGAATCACCACTACCACCGGGCCGAATATTTCTTCCTGCGCCACGCGCATGGCGTTGTGGGCACCGGTCAATATGGTGGGGGCGTAATAGGCGCCTTGCGCCAGGCCCGCTGGACGCGCGCCACCGGTGAGCAGCGTGCAACCCTCGGCCACGCCGGATTCGACATAGGCATGCACCGAATCCCATTGCGCGCGCGACACCAGCGGGCCTATCTCGGAGGCCGGATCAAGCGGGTCGCCGACCTTGAGCGCCAAGGTGGCGGCGCAAAACGCGGCGGTGAATTCCTCGGCCGCGCCGCGCTCGACAAACACGCGGGTACGCGCCGAGCAACTCTGACCCGCATTGCCAAAGCCGGCTTTCACCGCCTGCGCCGCCGCCTTGCCGATGTCGGCATCGGCAAACACGATGTTGGGGCTCTTGCCACCCAGCTCCAGGGTGATGCGCTTGATGTCGTTGGCGCCCAGTTTCAGGAGCGTCGCGCCGGTCGCGGTTTCGCCGGTGAAAGAAATCTTGTCGATGCCGCGATGGGTGGCGATCGCTTCACCGAGGAGCGCACCCGGACCCGGCAGGATGTTGAGCACGCCCGCCGGCAGGCCGGCTGCCAGTGCGACCTCACCGAGCATCAAGGCTGTCAGCGGGGTGTAGCTGGCCGGCTTCAGGATCACCGTGCAACCGGCGGCCAGTGCCGGTGCGACCTTCCAGGCGGCGGCCAGAAACGGAAAATTCCACGGCGTGATCGCTGCCACCACGCCGATCGGCTCGCGCAGCGTGAAGTCGAGCACGCTTGCGCCCATGGGAATGGTGTCGCCGAAGAACTTGTCCATCGCACCGGCGTAATACTCGAACACATTGGCGGCGCTCTCGACCTCGTTTACGGAGTTGGCGATGGTCTTGCCGCCGTTGCGCGTCTCTACCTCGGCGATGCGCGGCGCGTCGGCGCGGATCAGCTCGGCAATGCGGCGCAACAGTTTGCCGCGCGCAAACGGCGCCATGCCGGACCATTTGCCATCGTCGAAGGCGCGGCGCGCGGCCACCACCGCGCGGTCGACGTCGGCAACGCCGGCCTTGGATACGCTGGCAAGCACGCTGAAATCGATCGGCGTCGCGGTGTCGAAGGTGCTGCCAGCGGCGGACGGCGCAAACACGCCGTCGATCAGCAGTTGGGTTTGCAGGTTCATCGGTCGGGCCAGAGGGAGCGACTCAGGCAAAAACCCGCGCGCAGTGCGCCGGCAATTCGGCCAGGCAGGTCAGATGAATGTCGACCTCCGGGTCGATCACCGTGGCCTGCGGTGCGATCCATGCGGTATGCAGCCCGAGCGCCTTGGCGCCCTTGACATCATTGGTGAGATCGTCGCCCACCATCATGGTCTTGCCCGCTGCTGCGGGCAATGCCGCGAGCGCCGGGCGGTAGCAGTCGGCATGCGGCTTCATCCAGCCGGTGTCCGACGACACCACGATCACCTCGAAATGCCGGCGCAGGCCGAAGCGTTCGAGAGTGGCGCCCACCACCGGGCCGTGCGGGTAGTTCGACACCACGCCCAGGCGATACGAGTGTGCGAGTTGTTCGACCACCTCGGCTGCGCTGTCGAGCAGGCGCGCACCCTGCGCCACCGCGTTGCCGAGCGCATCGGCCATCGCGGCAAACGCACCCGGCGGCGGCGCGGCCTTGATGCCGGCGAGATCGAAGGCAAGCGCGAAGCGGGCATCGAAACTGTGTTCGCGCTGAGTTTCTTTCGACTGCTTGATCTGGATGCGACAAGCCTTCAGGTAAAACTCGAGAAAGGTCGCCACCGGCAGGCCGGCGCCCTGCACGCCAAGGTGCGGCCGCACCGCGCTTGCGTAGATCTTGTCGACACACGCCAGATGCCGGTCCGGATCGTGAATCATGCCCGGTATCCACATCAGGGTTTCGCCCCAGTCGAACAGCACCACCGGTACACGCGCGTCGGTATGCGCCATCAGCCGGCAGCCATCGCTTGATCGACCAGCTGGCGCGCGGCCAGGGTCTGATCCGGCGCGCCATACACCGCGCGGCCGACCACGCCGTAGACGCTGCAGCCATTGGCCGCCGCCACCAGGTCGCCGATCTTGCCGCCCAAGGGGCCGATGCCGGGCACGACGAACACCGGCGCTGCAAGGCGGGATTTCAGGCGCGCCGAATGGTGGCGCAGTTTGTCCGGCGTGTTGCCGGGCACCACGAAATGGGTGGCGCCAAACTCGATGGCCTTGTCGATGATGCGCTCCAGCGCATCGTCGGCGACATAGCCGCCGCCGCTCACGTTGTAGTCGGGGAAGGGCAGGTCGCCGCCGACCAGTGCCAGCATGCCGCGTTTGATGGTCTCGCCCACAAAGCCTTCGACCGCACGCGGCCCGGCTGTGGGAAAGAGGATCAGGCCATCGACCCGGGCCTCCGCGCACAGGCCGGCGAACTTGGCCGCCATGTCGAACACATCCGGCCCGGCCTTCTGATGATCGTAGAGCAGCGGCAAATCGGTATGGGCGCGCAACTGCCGCACCGATTCGGCCAGGCCCAGGCGCAGCGCCATGGTCATGCCGAGCTTGTAGCCGACCACCCCATCGACCCTGGTGGTCAGGTCGATGGTCTGCTTGCAGGCATCGACCGCATCGGCATCGAGCGCTACGATGATGCCGTGCCGCGCGCGGAACTTCACGCTGCCATTCATGCGCCGGCGGCCTGCAGGCGGCCGATGGTGCGCAGTGCGCTCGGCTTGATGTCCTGCACGTCCATGCTGATATCGACTGCCTTCACGGTGTGGGTCAGGTCGCCCACCGAAATCACGTCGACCCCGGTTTCGGCGATCGCCACCACTGTGCTTTCGTTGACGCCGCCCGAGGCTTCGGTGATCGCGCGCTGGTTGACCAGTTTCAGGCCCTCGCGCATTTCATCCAAATCCATGTTGTCGAACATGATGATCTCGACGCCGCAATCGAGCGCTTCCTGCACCATCGCCAGCGACTCGCATTCCACTTCGAATTTGAAGGTGTGCTGCGCCCGCGAACGCAGGATCGCCACCGCATTCCTGATGCTGCCGGCGATCTTGATATGGTTGTCTTTCACCAGCACGCAGTTCGACAGGTTGAAGATGTGGTTGTGTGCACCGCCCACCCGCACCGCGTATTTCTGCACCATGCGCAGGCCCGGCCAGCCCTTGCGGGTATCGGTGAGACGCACATTGGTATGCTTGACCAGATCCATGTAGCGGCGCGTCTTGGTGGCGATGCCCGAGAGCTGTTGCACCCAGTCCAGCGCGGCGCGTTCGATCATGAAAAACGCCGAGGCGCGCGCGCGAATCTTCAAGAGCACCGTCCCCGGGGCGATCGGCGCGCCTTCTTCCACGCAATGCTCGACCTGCGCCTGCGGGTCGATCAGCATGATGGTCTCGTCGGCGAACAACAGGCCGCAGGCGACCCCGTGGCCCTTGGCATAAATCTGCGCGGTCTGGATGGGATCGTCATCCCAGATCAGGAAGCCGCCAGTGGTGTCACCGGCATTGAGTTCTTCGCGGAGGCCTGCTTCGACCAGCGGGCGGATCATGAAACGGTTCAGGCGCATGGTGTGTCTCCAGGAATGCAGGTCACAGTGTACGGGTGCCGCCGGCTGCGCATTCGGGTATTCGAACTTCGAATAAGTCGCCTGGCGCATCCCGGCTGCGTGCATGCCGCGCGCCCCGCTGCAGTGTGCGGGGCGTAGTAACAAGCGAGGCAGAACCCGGAAAACCCTGACGGCCGTTTACTTCCCGCCAAAAAACTTCCTGATGCTGCCCCACAGCCAACTCCAGAACACGCCGCCGGCATCTACCTGCGCCACCGGCGCCTGCTCGGGCGGCGCGCTGCCCACCGGCACGCCCAGCCGGGCATTCAGGTTGGCGGCGAAATCGGCCACCATTTTCTTCACGAACTCCTTGACCAACCCACCGCGCGAGAACTGTGCGAGCGGCCCCTGCAGGCTGTAGTCGATCGCCACTGCCACCCGGGTGCGGCCGCCGCCGGCGTCGAACAGCCGGTAGCTGATGTCGCCGCGCGCGCGCGAGCCGGACAGGCTGTCGGTGCCGTTGCCGCGAATCGCGCCGCATTTCTCGGCCTCGTCGCGTTCGAGCGCGGCACTGCCGGCGAAGGCAGCGCGCATCGGGCCGAACTTGGTGCTGATCTTGCCCTTCAAAGAGGTCGGCGAATGTTCGCTGATCTCCGCGCCCGGCAGGCAGGCGGCTACCGCCGGCATGTCGGCGAAGATTTCCCACACCCGCGCAAGCGGGTGATCGACGGTGAATTCATCCTCGATCACGGTGCCGGGTTTCTTTTGCGCCGAGGCATGTGCCATGGCGGCAACCAGGGTGGTTTCCGCGGCCTTGGTGGGCCCCGGGATTGCGGCCGGCGCTGCGGTGGTGGCGGCAGGGCTGGTTGCGGCAGTTGCGCCGGCTGCGGCAGTGTTTACCGCCGCAGGCGCGCCAGCTTCCATGGCCGCAAATGGCGTAAAAATAGCCGCCGCCACCGGCGCCGGCACACTGCCCGCTTGATGCGCCGGGCGCCGCAACTCGATCACGCTCAAAATCGCCCGCACAATGCCGCGGTAGCCGGTGCAGCGGCACAGGTTGCCGGACATCTCGACCCGCACCCGCTTTTCATCGGCATCCGGCACGCGCAACACCAGGTCGCGCGCGGCGATCAGCATGCCGGGGGTGCAGAAGCCGCATTGCAGTGCGTGCTCGCGATTGAAGGCGGCACGCAGTTGCTGCATCACCTGGTCATCGCCAAAGCCTTCAATGGTGCGCACTTCGCTGCCTTCGCAGGCCACCGCGAAGGCGATGCACGATCTTGCCGGCGCGCCGTCGATCAGCACCGTGCAGGCGCCGCACACGCCGTGCTCGCATCCCAGATGGGTGCCGGTCAGGCGCTGGTTCTCGCGCAGGAAGTCACCCAGATGCGTGCGCGGTTCGGCCAGGGCCTGGACCTTTTCGCCGTTGACTACGATGTTGATGGTTTGCATTGCCATGGCTTTTAGTCGCATGCTTTCTTCACCGCGCGCTGCACGGCGGCGATATGCAGCCTGCGCCCGGCGTAATCCAGGGTCGGTGCGGCGCGCTCGAGTGCCTGGCCGATCGCCAGTTCGGTGGCTGCCAGAGTGCCGCGCTGGGCCACGTCGGCGGCCAGTGCGGTCAGTGCCTGCGGTGCGCCGTTGAGCGCGCCGATCCACAGGCGCGCCAGCTTGCGCGCCGGGTCGAGCAGCACGGCGGCACTGGCTTCGGGGAATTCGCCGGTCTTGCGGCAGAACTTCCAGTAACCCCAGCGGGCGTTGGCCGAAAGCTTGGGCACTTCCACGGCGATCACGATCTCGTCTTCGGTGAGCACGGTGGCGAAGGCGCCGGTCATGAAGTCTTCGGCCGGAACCTGGCGTTCGCCGGCCGGCCCGGCGATGAAAATGCTCGCTGCCAGGGCCGGCAAAGCGAGCGGCCAATCCGCCGCCGGGTCGGCGTGCGCCAGGCTGCCGCCGATGGTGCCGCGATTGCGGATGATGCGATAGGCGATGTCGCGTGCCACCTCCGACAGCACGCCGCAGCCGGCCAGCCTGGCGTCCTCGATCGTCGCGTGGGTGACAGCGCCGCCGATGCGCCAGGCGGCACCACGGTCTTCGATCGCGCGCATCGCCGCAAGCTTCGACACGTCGACCAGCAGCTTCGGGCGTGCCAGCCGCAGGTTCAGCATCGGCCCGAGCGATTGCCCGCCGCCGAGCGGCTTGGCGTCGCCCGCCGCACCGGCCAGTGCGGCAATTGCCGCCGCCACATCGGCCGGTTTCAGGTATTCGAAGGCGGCGGCTTTCATGCGGCCTGCCGATCGGCGAGCGTCTGCTTGCGTGCGCGTTCGATTTCGTCGAGCAGGCGCTGCGGTGTAAGCGGAGTCTTGCGGACTTCGACGCCGCTGGCCTTCAGGGCATCATTGACCGCATTGAAGATCGCCGCCGGCGGGGCGATGGCGCCGCCCTCGCCCATGCCCTTGATGCCGAACATGGTGTAGGGCGACGGCGTTTCCATGTGGAAGATGCGCATGTCGGGAATTTCGGTCGGGCCCGGCAACAGGTAATCGGCCAGGGTCGAGGCGTTGGGCTGGCCGTTGGCGTCGTACTGGATTTCTTCATACAACGCCGTGCCGATGCCTTGCGCCACCCCGCCGATGGTCTGGCCTTCGACCACCATCGGATTGACCAGGGTGCCGCAATCCTCGACTACGACGTAGTC
Source organism: uncultured Burkholderiales bacterium (assembly GCA_964470865.1). Classification (GTDB taxonomy): domain Bacteria; phylum Pseudomonadota; class Gammaproteobacteria; order Burkholderiales; family JAEUOS01; genus JAEUOS01. The sequence continues at coordinate 10,374 of CAYYFR010000194.1, forward strand.
GAGAATTTCGACCGCGCCGGTGCCGGCGTCGACCGCCACCGCCACCGCGTGCGAGGCATAGCTGAAGGCGCCGGTATCGCGATCCGGTTTGTAGCTCACGCTCACTTCCAGGCCGCGCCGATCGACATCCAGCGGCGCGCGGTCCGGGCGCAGATACCAGACCGTGCAGACCTCCTTCAACGCAACCGCACGTCCATCGGGCGCCACCACCCCCAGGCTCTTGTCGAAGCGCGCCTCGCTCTCGGAACACTTGAGCAGATGGGCGCCGATCTTCACGATGCGCGGCAACAACTCCTGGCACGCCTTCAAGGTGGCGCCGCCGCACATCACGATCGAGCGTGATGCATAGGTGCCGGTCGAATAGGGCGTGGTTCCGGTGTCGCCGTGGGTGACCTTCACCTTGGAGACATCGATGCCGAGAATCTCGTTGGCCAGTTGCGCGAAGGTGGTCTCCATGCCCTGGCCATGCGAATGCACGCCGACCCGTACCTCCAGCCCGCCATCAGGTGTCAACTTGACTGCGGCCTGGTCGTAGCCGGGCACCAGCG
>CAYYFR010000195.1:0-10716 GCA_964470865.1 uncultured Burkholderiales bacterium
ACGCGGTCGACCGCGTCACCCAGCGCCACACCGGCCGACAGGTTGAAGGAGATCGTGACCGAAGGCAGTTGCCCCTGGTGATTGACGGTCAAGGCCTGGTTCTTGCGGGTCACGCGTGCCACCGAATCGAGCGGGATCAGCTTGCCCTGTGACGAGCGCACGTAGATTTTCGACAGGGCGCTGGGGTCACTCTGGAATTCGGGCGCGACTTCCATGATGACCTGATACTGCGCGGTGGAGCCGTAGATGGTCGATACCTGGCGGCTGGAAAAAGAACTGGTCAGCGCCTCTTGCACCTGGCTCACGGTGAGCCCGAGTTGCGGCAGCTTGTCGCGATCGATATCAAGGGTGACCGTCGGGCTGTTGTTGAACAGGTTCGAGGTCACGTCCTGCAGACCTTCGATCTTGCGAAAGCGCGCCAGGAACTGGTTGGACCAGGAATACAGCTCGTCAAGGTCGGCGCCCTGCAGGGTGTACTGGTACTGCGCGGACGTCAGTTGCCCGCCAATGCGGATCGGCGGCGGGTTTTGCAGCGATACACGAATGCCGGGAACAGACGCCACTTTGCCGCGCAGGCGCGCGATGATTTCCGCCGGCTTGGACTTGCGTTCGGCATGCGGCTTCAAGCGCAGGAACAGGGTTCCCGAATTGGAGGTGGCGCGCGGTCCACCGGCGCCGACACTTGAATTGACCGCGAGAACGTCCGGGTCCTGGGCGACGATCTCGGCCACCTGCACCTGCCGCGCCGTCATGGCGGCGAACGAGGTATCCTGGCCGCCTTCGGTAAAGGCGATGATCTGCCCGGTATCACCGGCTGGCAGAAAATCCTTGGGTACCTGGTAGTACAGCACCGCAGTCAAGCCGAAGGTCGCGAAGAACACCGCCAGAACCACGCGACGATGCTTGAGCGACCAGATGAGCGAATCGCGATAGGCCGCCAGCGTGCCCTCGTAGCCGCGCTCGAACAGGTTGAACAACCACCCATGCTTCTCGCCGTGGTGCGAGCGCACGAAGCGGCTGCACAGCATCGGCGTCAAGGTCAGCGAAACGAAACCCGAGACCAGGATGGCTGCGCAAATGGTCACCGCGAATTCGTGCAGCAAGCGGCCGACGATGCCGCTCATGAACATGACCGGGATGAACACCGCCACCAGCGACAAGGTCATCGAAATGATGGTAAAGCTGATTTCTTTCGAACCCTTGAACGCCGCCTCCATCGGCGGCACACCCTGTTCGATGTGGCGCACGATATTTTCCAGCATCACGATGGCGTCGTCGACCACGAATCCCACCGCAAGAGTGAGGGCCAGCAGGGAAAGGTTGTCCAGGCTGTAGCCCAGGGCGTACATCAGCGCGAAGGTGCCGATCACCGAAATCGGCAGCGCCACCGAGGGAATCAGGGTGGCCGAAAGGTTTCGCAGGAACAGGAAAATCACCAGAACCACCAGCACCGCGGCCAGGATCAGGGTGAATTTGACGTCGGCGATCGATTCGCGAATCGACTGGGTGCGATCAAAAAATACTTCCATCTCGATCGACGGCGGCAGCTTGGCCTGAAATGAAGGCAGCACGCGCTTGATCGATTCAACCATCTCAATGGTGTTGGTGCCGGGCTGGCGCTGAATCGCCAACACGATGGCGCGCTTGCCGTTGAACCAGTTGGCCACGCGCGAGTTCTCGACGCTGTCGACCAGGTTGGCAACCGCGTCGAGCTTGACCGGTGCGCCATTGCGGTACACCACGGTGACGCTGCGGAAATCGCTGGCGCGATCCAACTGGCCGTTTGAGCGCACCGCCAGCGCTTGCCGCGTGCCTTCCAGGATACCGGTCGGCTTGGTGACATTGCCCTGCGCGATCGACTGCTGCACCTCATCCATGCCTACGCCCATCGCCGCCAGCTTGTTGGGGTCGAGCTGCACCCGCACCGCGTACTTTTGCGAGCCGAACACGTTGACCAGCGCCACTCCGGAAACGGTCGACAGGCGCTGCGCCAGCTGGGTCTCGGCGTATTCATTGACCACCGACAACGGCAGGGTCTTGGAACTCAAGGCGATGTAGTACACCGGCGAATCGGCCGGATTGACCTTGCGAAACGAGGGCGGCGTGGTCATCTCGGTGGGCAAGCGGCGTTGCGCCACCGCCATCGCCGATTGCACATCTTGTGCGGCGGCGTCGATGTCGCGGTCCAGCGCGAACGAAAGCGTGATCGAGGTAACGCCCTGGGCGCTGACCGAATTGAGCGCGTCAAGTCCGGCAATGGTCGAAAACTGCGCCTCCAGGGGCGTCGCCACCGCCGCTGCCATGGTTTCCGGCGAAGCGCCCGGCAACTGCGCGGTGACCTGAATGGTCGGGAAATCGATCTGCGGCAATTCACTCACCGGCAGCTTGAAATAAGAGATCGAGCCGAATACCAGTAATGCCGCCATCAGTAGCGTGGTCATGACCGGCCGGCGGATACACAATTCGGGCAAACTCATTTCGCCTCTCCTTTTTTGCTGGCGGCCGGCGCGCCGTCACCCTTGGATGCTGCCGCTGCGGCGCCTGCGGTGGGCGCGCGGGCGCCGCCTTTTTCACCGCCACCAGCGGCGTCGCCCTTGCCCATGCCACCACCCTTGGCGCCGGCAACATCCTTGCCACCGCCGGTTTCACCTTTCGGTCCGCCCTCGCCTTTTGCGCTGCCATCGCCTTTCGCACCGGGGTCACCCTTCGCCCCGCCTTCACCTTTCGGCCCGCCACCCTTGCCACCTGGTCCGCCTTGGCCTCCTGGCGGCCCCTTGCCAGGCTCGCGCGCTTCGTACTTCGCCCCAGGGGTCAGGCGCAACTGTCCGTCGGTGACCACCTTGTCGCCTAGCGCCAGCCCGGTTTCGACGATCAGGCGGTCGCGGCCGGCCGGCAATACCTTGACGCGGCGGATCTCGACTGTCTGATCCGGCTTGGCTACATAAACAAAACTGCCGCTGGGCCCGGCCTGCAGGGCCTCGGCAGGCATCACGATTGCGCCGGCGATATCGCGCAGGGTCATCGAGATTTCAAGAAACTGTCCGGGCGTGAGGCGTTCGTCGGCATTCGGGAACCGCGCCTTCATCAGGATGGTGCCGGTGCTTGAATCCACGGTGTTGTCGATGAACACCAGTTCACCGGTGACCGTGGTGCCGGCGTTGCCCGGCGTGCGCGCTTCCACCTTGAGCTTCTTGCCCAGTTGGTCACGCGTGATCTCGGCCAGCTGGTTTTCCGGCACAGAGAAAGCGGCGTAGATCGGTCGCAACTGGTTGATCACCACCAGGCTGGTGTCGTTGGCCTTGACGCTGCCGCCGGGAAAGACCAGCACCGCGCCGGCAACGCCATTCATCGGCGCGGTGATCGAGGTGTAACTGAGCTGCACCTGGGCTAGCTCGAGCGCCGCCTGATTGGCCTTGAGCGTTGCATCGAGCGTGTCGACGGTGGCCCGAAAGCCGTCCAGCGTTGCGGTCGAGATAAAGCCCTTGTTGAGCAGGTCGGAATTGCGCGCCAGATCCGCCTTCGCCTTGTCGAGCTGGGCGCGGTCGCGCGCCAGATTGGCCTGGCTTTGCTGGACCTGGGCCTGCAGCGCGCGCGAATCGAGGGTCACCATCGGCTGGCCGCGGCGGATGTGCTGGCCGGCGGAATACTGCACAGCGGTGATCTGGCCGTCGATGCGCGATTTGAGGGTCACAGATGAATAAGCTTCGCTACGACCCACCACGTTGAAGCGCAGCGGCACGTCACGCTGCTCAACCGCGGCGATGGTCACCGGCGTCGGACGCGGCGGCGCTGCGGCTGACTTGGCGGTCGCAGCCGTGGCAACCTGACGCTGCTGGTAAAGATAGGCGCCGCCGCCGGCTGCGGCCACAAACACGAGCGCTGCGACCACACTTGAAGTTCTTGACATGAAGTTCCCGCGCCTGGTTCTCTATGCAAACAAAAGATCGTAAATCGCAGCGAATTCCCATTATGGCGAAGTTTGGCCACTCTTGGTCATGCAACCACACTGCGCGCGCAGGCCTTCATTGCAAACACTTGTAACCGGCATCCGCGTCCGTGAAGCATTCGATTGCCGCGACAAGTGCGGGAAAAACCGCCGCCAACCACCGCTTTACGGCGGCGGGCACTTTTTACGCAAGCCGGAACCGTGCCATCATGACCCGCAGATGTCGTTGTGGCGCGACGCTCACCACCCGCCCGTGGCGAGCCAGGCTTCGACCTGGCCGAAGGTTTCCACCCCCCAGAACGGTTCGCCATCGACCATCACCGTGGGCGAGCCGAACACGCCGCGCTTGAGCGATGCATCGACTGCGGCGCGCAGCAATGCGCCCGCCTCGGCACTCTCGATCGCCGTCTGCAGGGCGGCGCAATCGAACCCTGCGGACGCGGCAGCTTTCGCCGCGGCGACCGACGAACCAAGGTCTTGCCCATCGACCCAGTACGCATGCAGCAATTGTCTGGCCAGCGCTTTTTCGCGCCCCGGCTGATGCTGCTTGACCCAGTGGAAAGCGCGGCCGCAGGGGCGCGGGTCCATCATCGTGTCGCCCGGCTGGCGCTTGAGCGTGAGCCCGCGGCGGCGCACGCCGCGCGCGAATTCGCGGCGAATGTAGTCGCCCTTGAGCGGCGTATCGAGCAAGGGCTTGAGGCCCATCACCTTCATCACCGATACGCCCAGCAGCATCGAATGCCAAGCGGTTTCCCGCCCATGGCGGGCGCACAGATCATCGATTTCGAGCGCGGCGAAATAACCGAAGGGCGAGATGAAATCGAAATAGAAATCGATCGATTTGGTCATCCCGCTGCAAGCCCCTGGCGCAGGCGCCGCACGCCCTCGGCAAGCGTTGCGTCGCCGGCGGCGAAGCACCAGCGCACACAGCCTTCGCCTTCGGGCCCGAAGGCGATGCCCGGCGCCAGGCCCAGGCCGTGGTCACGCACCAGGCGCTTGCACAAGGCCAGGCTGTCGGTCATGCCGCGCACGCGGAAAAACGCATACATCGCGCCGGACGGCGCAACCGCCTCGATGCCTTCGAGCGCCGCCAGCTGGCGATGCAGAAAGTCGCGTGCGTGGGCCAGCCGGGCGGCGAAACCCAGCGTGACGGAATCGCCTTGCGTGAGCGCGACCACCCCTGCGCGCTGCACGAACACCTGCGCGCACGAAGTGTTGTATTCGATGATCTTGCCGATGTCGGCCAATAGCGCGGCGGGCGCGGTGATCCAGCCCAGGCGCCAGCCGGTCATCAGCCAGGATTTCGAGAAGGTGTTGGCACTGACCACGCGGTCGTCCGGCGCGGCGATATCCAGGAATGACGGCGCCGCGGCGCCGGGCGCGGCGCCGTAATACAGGCGATCGTAGGCGTCGTCGGCCAGGATCCAGATGCCGCGCGCGCGGCAATGATCGAGAATCGCCTGCTGCTGAGCGCAGGTCAGGGTCCAGCCGGTGGGGTTGTTGGGAGAATTGATGATCAGCACGCGGGTGTCGGGCGTGAGGGCGGCGAGCAGTTGCTCAAGGTCGAGTTGCCAGCCTTGCTGCCGGTCGAACGCAAGTGGTACCGCAGCCACCTGTGCTCCAAGGATTTTCGGGCCTTCGATCAGGTTGGGCCACAGGGGCGTGACCGCGACCACCCGATCGCCCGGGGCGATCAGCGTCTGGAAACACAGCATCAGCGCATTCATGCCCGAATTGGTAACCGCGATGTTGTCGGCACTGCAAGGTCCGTGCAGGCGCGCGCTGTAGGCCGCCAGCGCCTCACGCAGCTCCGGTATGCCCAGGTTCGGGTTGTAAAAGGTCTCGCCGGCATTGATGGACGCGATCGCGGCGTCACGGATGAAGGCCGCGGTGACTTCATCGGGCTCGCCGAACCAGAACGGCAGCACACCCGCGCGTCCCATGCCGGCATTGGCGACTTCGCGGATCTTGGAACTGGCAAGGGCGCGAATCGCCTCGCGCGCGACAGGTTGATGGCTCATGGCGCAATGATACCGGGCGCTACTGCGCAATGTCCGCTTGTCTTCGCCAAACGAGCATGCATGTCACCAGCGCTTTTGCGTCACAATGCGCGGCAACCGGAATTCATCCATTCATGGCTGCGACCACTGAAATCGAAATCAAGCTCGCCTGCGGCGCCCACCATGCAAGGGCGCTGCTCAAACACCCGGTGATGGCGCACCCGGCGCCTGCCGCCGCACATTCCCGCGAACGACTGCTCAACTTTTATTTCGATACCGACGAATTCGAACTGCGCCAACGCAAGATGGCGCTGCGCCTGCGTCGTTATGGCCGCCGCTGGCTGCAAACCTTGAAGACTTCGACCCCGGGCGAACGCAAGGGCGGCGTGGCAACGCGCCAGGAATGGGAAATGCCGGTTGCCGGACAAGCGTTGGAACTCGATCGCCTGCGCGACACGCCGCTCAGGGAAGCACTCGAGGAGATCGGCGGAAAAGCGCGCCTGCAGTCGATCTTTCGCGTCGAGTTCATCCGCGAAGCCTGGCTGTTGCGGCCGTTTCCGCGCTACGCGCCGGATTTCACCGCCGAGGTGGCATTTGACCATGGCCGCATCCTGTCCGGCGACAAGACCGAACGCATCAGCGAGATCGAACTGGAACTGAAGTCGGGCCATGTGCGCGAACTCGAATACCTGGCGCACGTGCTGATGCGCGATTTGAAGATCAAGGAAGAGCCGCGCAGCAAGGCGCGGCGCGGCTACGCGATGCTCAAGGCGGAGTAGGCCGGCAACGCCGGCCATCACCAGTCCCGGCCAATACGGCGCCTGGCACGGGCGCTCGGCTTTCTCGTGTTCACAGGCCAGGCCGCCGCACCGCCGTAAGCCCCATTTCTCAGAGCTCCGGGCAACGCGTGTTCGGCGCGCACCTTCTGGCCGGAGAGCATTTCACCGACCCGCTGTTGCGCCACGGTCCACGACCTTGAAGAGTCGATTGTCGAACGGATAGCGCGCCACGGACTTGATCGAAAGGCGTGATGCGTCGGCGTGTAAAGGGTTGAAGAGGTAGTTCGCCACATCGGGCACCAATGCACCGGGCACCCGCAGCAGGGCACTTTGTGCGGACGCCAGCCATGCGTCACCAATCGCGCGCGTCACCCCCGGGTCGCAGCGCCAGGTCACATCCAGCGCGTTTGCTGGCAGGCCAAGCGCACTCGGCTTGCCCGCCGCCGTCACTTCGAGCAACTGGTAAGCCGTCGGCAAGACGCTTACGTCACCGATATCGAGATGAACCAGTATTTCAAGCAGGGCACTCGCCGGATGCTCCGCCAGATAGACAATCGGCCGGCCGGCGGAATGCCAGCGCCCGGCGGCGCGCAGGCCACCCAGACCGGACAAATCGGCATGGTTGCTGATGCGCCAATATTTCACGCGCCGGTCATGCTGTCTGCGTTCAAGCGAAATAGCCTTCGTCTATCCCCACCAGCAATTCCTCTACCAGTCGCGCGCCGGATTCGGAGGCCATCATCTCGAGGGGTGCGCGGCCGTGCAGTTGCTTGACTGGCCGGGCCAGCCAATGCAACGCACGCGCTCTATCGCCGAACACCGTTTCACTCAGGGCCAGCAAGCGTGCGGCACGCACCGCACGATCGCTTTCGTCCGGCGTCAACATTTCGCCCTTGGCCTTGCGATGCGACAGCGTGCGTTGCGGCGTGATGAAGCCAAGATATCGGCTTGGCACACCGAAGTTCAGCAGGCGCTCGACCACCGCCGGTGCAACAGGCTGGCTGGCCAACATTGAGAATTCCCGCTCCGAACGCGGCACCTCGCTATAGCCCAACAAGGCAGCCGCACGATGCAGAAACAGTGCCGTCGGTGATGTCGCGGGGTCAGGCAGATCCTTAAAAATTGCGGACATGATTATCGGGTCGCGATCCAATGGCAATATGCCGCAAGTGTACGCGCATTTTGCCGCCCCTCATTTAGCGCCGGCCGACGCCGACGACTGCGCTTACGGCTTGATGTAAGCGAACCGCTCGCGCGCCTGCAGGTTGGCGATGCGCACCACTCCGGATGGCGTGTAGCCGGGGCCGAGGATGAACTGATCCTTTTTCAGGTTGCGGTTCTTGAGCGTGATTTCGCAAATCTCGAACTTCACACCACGCGACGCCAGGTCCGCCACCAGGGCGGCGAATTCCTGGTTGTTGCCGGTCTTCGCCCCCTCCAACAGGAAATCCACGCCCTCGGCGTGCGCGACCGCGACGATCGTAGCCTTGGGATCGACGTCCAGGTGATTGCGCATGTTGCGCAAGCCCTTGGTCGCCTGCGCGATGCCGCTGTCGAAGTGGTACACCACCTTGTCCTCGGCGGCGGCGGCGCTGGCGGCCAGCGCCAGTGCGCACATCATGGCCCATCCGAAAAATCGCTGCATGGCATCTCCTTTGTAGTTGTCGCAAGTCGCATCTGGCCCGGCCCGTTGAGCGGGACCCGATTCTAGCGGCGCGCGATGCCGCCTGTAGAATTCATCGCTCCCTCACCGCCACCAGGCAGGCACCTCTCCATGGCTCATTACCACTGGGTACCCATCAGCAAGCGGCAACCGCTCAAGTGGCCGCACGGCAAGCGCCTGGCGCTGATCATCACGCTCAACTGCGAATACTGGGATCTGCTCAAGGATTCGACCAAGCCTTACTACGCCGGCGGCCCGCCGACCATTCCGGATTCACTGCCGGGCAATGTGGCCGACTATCCCAACTTCACCTGGCGCGAATACGGCCTGCGGGTCGGCTGCTGGCGCATGTTCGACCTGTTCGATGCGTTCGGCGTGCCGCTGTCGGTGACCTTCAACGCCAAGACCGCACTGGAGCGGGGCGAAATCATCGAGCGCGTCAAGGCGCAGAACTGGGAGCTGGTGGCGCACAACTTCGAGCAGGGCGAGTTGCTGCCGCAATACATGTTCGATCCCGCCGGCGAGAAAGCGGTGATCCACGAAACCCTCAAGGTGTACGAGAAGGTGGTGGGCAGGAAGGCCGGCGGCTGGCTTTCATCCTCGTTGCGCTCGACGCCCAACACGCCGGAAGTGCTGGCCGAGGCAGGGTTGAAATTCCTCTGCGACTACATGAACGACGACCAGCCCTACCTGATACACACCGCGCACGGGCCGCTGGTCAACGTGCCGTATTCGGTGGAGATCAACGACTTCACTTTCTTTCACCGGCGCGCCATGACCAGCGAAGACGCGTTACTGATGCTCAAGAGCCAGTTCAATGAGCTCTACGCCGAAAGCGCCAAGACCGGCAAGATGATGAATATCGGCCTGCATCCGCATGTGTCGGGCCATCCGCACCGCATGCAGTTCTTCCGCGATTTTCTGGGCTATGTGAAGCAGTTCGGCGATGTCTGGTTCGCCAGGCGCGAAGAAGTGGCCGACTGGTACCTGGCCAATCACGCCAGTCACATCACGCCACCCTGAGCCGGCGCTGCTGCTGCGCACGCCGCCGGCGGCGCAGGCGCAGCGGGGCTGCGAAATGGCGCCGATTTGCGGACCTCCTCGGCCGACCCCGGTGCATGCGAACCGGGTCAAATCGGTTGAAGTCTGTGTGGATACATGGAGGCACGTCGCGCCGACGCGGAAGGAAAGGCCATGAGCGCATCACAGCCAGCCAGAGCAACGTTTTTTACCGGTTTCCCGGCCACCCTGTTCAAGCTCTTCGCGCCCGCGATCCACGCCGCGCTCGATGGCCAGGTGGCGGGCTATGTCTCCGACAGCTTCTTTCGCGATGGCGAACACTTGACTTTGGGTGGCGCGCCGGTGCCCACAGTCACCCATTCGGAATTTGCGCGCATCGCACAGACCCGAGCGGTCGAGGTGGTGCATTTTTTCCAGAACCAGGACGCCATGTGGTGCATTCCGGGCTTGGCCGGCCTGGGCGACGTGCGGGTCATCGACTTCCTGCAAAAACTCGATGAACTCGGCCTGCCGCACACCTACAAGACGGTGCGTGACGAACGTCTTTGGTGGCAACAGCAATCGCAGGAGCGGATCGGCGCAGTGGCGGGCATGCTCACAGACCCGCGCTCGCGCCAGACCCTGCTCGCGCGCGTCAATGCCATTTGCAAGGGCGATCGCACGCCGCTCATGGCAACCGCCTTCCCCGGCGAGACCGAGTATTTCAACCCACACAAGCATCAGGCCAGCCTGGTGCCCGGGCCAGACGAAATCTATGTCGATGTCGGTGCCGCGCACGGTGACACGCTGGAAAAATTCCTCAAGGTCACCGACGGCAGGTTCAGGCACATCCACGCCTTTGAGCCAACCCCCGGCCAGTACCGTCAGCTGCAACGCCATGCCTCACGCGAAGGCGTGACCACGCACTGCAAGGCCGTCGGTGCCGCAAGCGGCTCAATCACCTTCTATGACAACCCGGAGAACCCGTTTGGCGGCAATGCCGTGGCCGCGACCGGCACCCCCATCACGGTGCCCTGCGTGCGATTGGACGATGCGGTGCCGGAATGCAGCCTGATCAAGATGGATGTCGAAGGCTACGAGTGCAAGGTCATCGAAGGCGCGCGCGAACTGATCGGCAGGTGCCGGCCGAACATGGCGATCACCTGCTATCACTATCCGCAGGACCTGTTCGAGATCGTGGAAAAAGTACGAGCTATCCATTCGTACCGCAACATCGCCTTGCGGCACTACGGTCCGAGCCTGTACGACACGGTGTTGCTGTTTTCGGACCGGCAGCGCTTCGACGGCACGCCGTCTGCCTGAAGAGCA
>CAYYFR010000196.1:0-5668 GCA_964470865.1 uncultured Burkholderiales bacterium
CGCCATCGCGAAACGCCATGACCGCCGCGAGCAACTGGCGCGATCGCACCTCCGCGTCATCCGCTCCCGAAACCGCGCCATTTTTGCCCGCCAACGACCTAAGCCTCTTCTTATCCTCGGCTGCATGACGATTACCCGCCTTTGGAGTGGACCGGGATTCGGCAACGGGGCTCAGCGCGGAGTGGTTCATGGTTTTGGGGCCTATTGGGAGATGCGGAGGTCGGCAGATGGCAGTGAGGTTTTCAACGAGCTATCCATTTAGCTCCAATGCTGTTTAGATAGATATTATTCGAGGTTCCCTACTCGGGGGTAAAAAAAACTCCGCCAAACGCGAAACACCTGCCCTACCCAACGATTGACGCCGACCGATATAGCCGGATCACTCCAACAATGGCACTTGAAATTCCTATCTTTTGTGGCAACGTTAGATAGCGCAACATGGTCGAGTAGGCGCAAGCGCTAATGTGCGTCGCCGAACAGACCCTCGGCGAATTGGCGCAGATCATCGACTTACATGGACAAGTCCTCGAACTACCTGCTGGCGCGCGTTCCACGCAACGCCTATCGCCTGATGGCGCCCGACCTGTCGCCGGTGGAACTGGAATTCGGCCAGATCCTGTTCGAGCCCGGCCGGGCGATGCCCGAAGTCTATTTTCCCGGCGCCTGCCTGGTGTCGCTGCTCACACCGGTGCCGGGGCATGCCGCACTCGAGGTTGGCATGGTCGGGCGCGAAGGCATGGTCGGGTTCCCGCTGGCGCTTGGCGTCGAGACGTCAGCGGCACGCGCCCTGGTGCATGGTAGCGGACCGGCGCTGCGCATGGAACGTGCCGCCTTCATCGCCGCGCTGGAACAGATCCCGGCACTGCGGCGCGGCGTTCTCGGCTATGTCCACACCCTGATGGCGCAGATCACACAGACTGCGATCTGCAACCGCTTTCATCTGGTCGATGGTCGCCTCGCGCGCTGGCTCCTGATGACGCGCGACCGCATCCAGGCGGGGGAATTCCGCCTCACCCACGAATTGCTCGGCAACATGCTCGGCGTGCGCCGTGAAGGCGTGAGCGAGGCTGCCGCGGAGTTCCAGAACAAGCACCTGATCGAGTACACGCGCGGAGCGATCCGCATTCTCGATCATGCCGGTCTGGAAGCGGCGGCCTGTCCGTGCTACCTGAGTCAGCCGGGCGGCTTCGGGGGCGTGCCGGCGTGGCGCCCGGCACCTGGTGCGGCAAGAGGGCTGATGCCGCGCGTTCGCCAGGCGGCCGATGTGTCAATTGCGAGTGCCGGCCGCAGCGCAGCCGAACTGCGTTCGGCAGCGCGATAAGGACCGGGTCCGCGCGCGGCGTGCGGGGCGCCTGAGTTCGCGGCACGCCTGAGCGAACGAGGCCGCTTGCGCCGGCACTGGGCAATAGCGCCCGCTATTGGTGCTCGAATCTGGCTTGATCGGCTGCTTCCGCAATGCCCGTCTCCGGCAACAGACGGCGGATTTCCGCCTTGACTACGGCATAGCACTCGCACACGCGCGCCTCCAGCCCGCGCCTGTCCAGCACGCTGATGTGGCCGCGGCGGTACTGGATCAGGTTGGCGGCCTGCAGGTGTCCGGCGGCCTCGGTGACGCCTTCACGACGCACCCCCAGCATGCCGGCCACCAGTTCATGGGTCATGGTCAACTGCCCGGACGGAATCCGGTCCAGCGTCACCAGAAGCCAGCGACACAGTTGCTGTTCGACCGAATGGTGGCGGTTGCACACGGCCGTCTGGGTCATTTGCGTGATCAGGGCCTGGGTATAGCGCAGCAGCAGGCGCATCAGCCCGGCGGCGCGGTCGAACTCGGCCTGCAGCAGGCGCCGGTCGAGCCGATAGGCGTGGCCGGCGGTCTGCACCACCGCAGAGCTTGGCGTGGTGTCGCCGCCCATGAAAAGCGGCAGGCCCACCATGCCCTCACGGCCGACGCCGGCGATTTCCGCCGAGGCGCCTGATTCGGCCACGTAATGCAGCGACACGATGGCAGTAGTCGGGAAATAGGCGTTCTTCAATTGCTGGCCGGGTTCATAGAGCATGTAGCCCAGAGGCAGCGCACAGAGTTGCAAATGCGCCTCGATGTGCCTGAAATCCTCCGCCGACAGCGCCGTCAGCAGATGGTTCTGGCGTGGGTCGTGGGCTTTTGGCGGATGGGCCGCACCTGACGGGGTACTCATGGGTTATCAAGCATGCGTGAGGCGCTCGACCCCCAAGCCACGATAGCCGATGAAGCGGCAGGCCTGGGTGAACATCGGCTCGCCGCTGACGTGATACTCATGCAACTTTCCTGCGTGGTCGACGCGTGACATCACGAAATCGAGAAACGGCTGGCGCGCCTCTATGGTTGCCAGCAGCGTGGCGCGGGCGGTTTCGTTCCAGCCGGCGGACTCATTGGCGTCCGCGCCGCCGGCCAGCGGCGCCACCCGGATGCCGAGCATTTCGAGCACCGGGCCCGACACCTTGGTGAACTCTCCGTTCTCGTCCTGTTCCCAGTACCAGTCGGAGGCCAGTTCGGTGAGGCTGCGATAGCGGGCCTCGCTTTCACGCAGTTCGGCGGTCCGCTCGCGTACCGTCGCTTCGAGTTTTTCGTTGTAACCGGCCAGCTTCTTGTACAACAGCCGCACCTCCAGCAGGTTGCGGATGCGCGTGCGCAGTTCGACCAGATCGAAGGGTTTGCTGATGAAATCGCGTGCGCCGGCCGCCAGCGCGCGCAATTTATGCCCCGGCTGCGCGGTGACCACCAGCACCGAAAGATAAGGGTCGATCTCGCTGGTCTTGAGCCCTTCCATCACCGCGAAGCCGTCCATGCCCGGCATCTGCAAATCGAGCAGGATGAGGTCGTAGTGGCTCTTGCGGTGCATGGCGCAGACCTCCTGCGGCTCCATCGTCGAGGAAACGTTGCGGTAACCCGTATCGGCGAGCGTGCGCGTGATCAGTTCGATGTTGACCGCCTGATCGTCCACCACGAGGATGGCTGCTTCGAAGATTTCCTGCTCGGTCAAGTTCATGCGGGCTCCGCGGTGGGTACGTTGTAGGAGTGGGCCGGCGCCGCGGCGAGCGCATGGTCGAGCGCGTCCATCAGCGCGTTGACGCGGATCGGCTTGGTCACATAGTCGAAGAAGCCGGCGTTCAGGCCCTTTTCGATGTCGCGCGGCATCGCGTTGGCCGACAGCGCGATGACGGGAATATGCGCGGTTTTCACGTCGAGGCGCAGCGCTTTCATCGCCTCGATGCCGTTCAAGCCCGGCAGGTTGATGTCCATCAGGATCACGTCGGGCTGGTAGACCCGCGCGTATTCGACGCCGAGGTTGCCGTCGGCGGCCGCGAGCATGTTCAGGTCGGAACGCCGCGCAATAAGCTTCTCTACCAAAGCCAGGTTGGCCGGATTGTCCTCGACATACAGGACGGTGCGCGAACGAGCGTTGGCGCCGGCAATCGTGTGCGTGGCTGCCGTCGCCGGCGCTTCCGGCAGCGCCACGCGTAGGGCTTGCGCCATGCGCAGCTCGATCCAGAACACGCTGCCTTCGCCCGCTGTGCTTTGCACGCCGATGCGCCCGCCCATCAGTTCGACCAAGCGCTTGGTGACCACCAGGCCAATGCCTGTGCCTTCCTCGGCGCCATCGGCCTGGCCCAAGCGGTTGAAGGGCTGGAACAGAAGCGACAGCTGCTCCGGGTTCAGGCCCAGGCCGGTATCGCGCACGCTGATGTGGGCGCTGCCTTCGGGGGTCTCGTTCCATTCGACATACACCTTGCCTTCAGCGCGGTTGTACTTGACCGCATTGGACAGCAGGTTGATCAGCACCTGCTTGAAGCGGGTGCGGTCGGCCAGCACGTAACGCGGTTCGTCGAAGCGCGGAAACGCCATCCGGATGCCGCGCCTTGTCGCTTGTGCCTCGATCATCGTGCGGCATTCGAGGAATACTTCCGAGAGCGACACCGCTTCAGGCGACAGGGTGGCCTTGCCGGATTCGATCAGCGAGAGGTCGAGAATCTCGTTGATGAGGTCCAGCAGGTACCAGCCGGCCTTGAGAATCTGATCGATGTCGCGCTTCTGCGCCAACGTTGGCGGCGGGCTACCGGTTTCCATGACCTGGGCAAAACCGAGGATGGCGTTCAACGGGGTGCGCAGTTCATGGCTCATGCCGGAAAGGAAATCGGTCTTGGCGCGGTTGGCGTTGTCCGCCACGGCCATGGCGGCGATGAGTTCGGTCTCGATTTTCTTGCGCACGGAGTTGTCGGCACCGATCAACAAGTAGCCGATAATCCCGTCGTACTCGTCGCGCAAGGCGGTGACCGAGAGGATGGCGGGAATGCGGCTGCCGTCCTTGCGGATGTAGGTGAGTTCGTAGACGTCCTCGATGCCGCGCGAGGCCTTGTGCGCAAGCGCTTCGAAACCGGGGGCGATGTTCATGTCAAGCTCTACGCTCAACGCGGCGGCCCGCGCGGCGACTTCCAGCGGATCGTGAATGTCGCTCGGGCGCAGGCGGTTAACCACGTCGCTGGCGCAATAGCCCAGCATGGCCTCGGCGCCTTTGTTGAAAAGCTGGATGACACCCTTCTCGTCGGTGGCGATAATCGAAAAGGTGGAACTGGTAAGAATGGAGTTCTGCAGGGCGCCTGCCGAGAACGGGGTCATCCTGCTGCCGCGCTTTGCGTGGATCGTGACATGGGGCTTTCGTGATGCGTGCGCGAGGAGCACAGGGGTGGCAAGTTCGGGGTGGCAAGTACGGGAGCGAGTATGAGGCAAGAGCAGGCGCAAGTGCAGTTCTTGTCCAGCAGGCTCTTGTAACGTCTTTCCGCGTCGCCGTATGTGCGGCGCCGAACATAAGGGCTTATTGCCCGCTCCGCGCCACCGCGCAGGACGTCGGCCGGGCATGTTCTCAGGCAGTCGAGCGCCCCAGCACGTGGCTCGGGTCGCCGCGGGGAATGTCCGCAAACAAGCGGTCGAACTCGCGCTTGACCACCGCATAGCACTCGCACACCGCGCCTTCCAGGCCGGGCCGGTCGAGCACGACGATGCGCCCCCGGCTGTAGCGGATCAGCCCGGCCCGCTGCAGCGCCCCGGCCGCCTCGGTGACGCCTTCGCGGCGCACGCCCAGCATGTTGGCGATCAGCTCCTGGGTCATGATGAGCGTGTTGGTCGGCAGGCGGTCCAGGCTCAAGAGCAGCCAGCGGCAGAGTTGCTGCTGCACCGAATGGTGGCGGTTGCACACCGCGGTTTGCGCCATCTGCGTGATCAGCGCCTGGGTGTAGCGCAGCAGCAGGCGCAACAGCGGTCCGGCACGGTTGAACTCCTCCTTGAGCAGCGAAGCCTTGAGGCGGTAGCCGAACCCGGCGCTTTGCACCACCGCGCGATTGGGCGTGGTTTCACCGCCCATGAAGAGCGAGATGCCGAGGATGCCCTCGTTGCCGACGACGGCGATTTCGGCCGAAGCGCCGTCCTCCAGCACATACAGTAGGGAGACGATGGAGGTGGTCGGGAAATACACATGATGCAGGCGGCCGCCGGATTCGTAGAGGGCCTCCCCGAGCGGCATGGGCGCCAGTTCGAGGTGCGGGACGAGGCGTTCGTATTCGGTCTCGGGCAGGGCCGCCAGCAGTTGGTTCTGCGTCGGGCTGTGAGGGAGTGTCATGCGTGCAGGTCCGGAAG
>CAYYFR010000196.1:5768-10711 GCA_964470865.1 uncultured Burkholderiales bacterium
AGCAGTTGGTTCTGCGTCGGGCTGTGAGGGAGTGTCATGCGTGCAGGTCCGGAAGGTGGGCGCGAGGCCGCAGGCGCGGCAAAGACTACGACGATGCACTTCTCGCATTTCCGAGAATCGTAGCTGAGCTTAGCAGGTTACCGGGGCCAGCATGGCGACTATGTACGTTAGCGAACTTAGGCGGCATGCGGGGCGTGGGCGCGCTGTCCGCTTGCCGGTCCATCGGTGGGCCGCCATGCGGTTGAAATTTCCGAATGTTGCAGTTGGTACGTCAGCGAACAGACCGTGTTTCGGGGTGTGCGTATCTTGCATCCATCGGCACACGTCGGCACAAGGGCGGCGGGTGGCGAGTGGGTCCGTAGCGCACCGAGGGCGAAACCCGCAGCAGGATCGCTCCAGTGCCGGGCAGGTGGCCGGACTGAATCTACAGAACAAGGAAGTACATCATGAACACTTTTGCAAAATGCATCGCGATTGCGCTCACCGGCGCGGCGCTTTCGCCGGCCGTCGTCGCGGGCCAATCTGTAGCTGTCGCCGACCCGGGTTACGTGTTCGATACCCGTGGCAGCGTTCTGGTGAGCGCGTTCGGTCTGTGCTGGCGCGACAGCGAGTGGACGCCCTCGAGCCGGGTCGAACAATGCGACGGTGCGCCTGCGGTCGCCGCGACGCCGCCGCCGGCGCCGATTATCGCGGCCGCCCTTCCCCCTCCCGCTCCGCCTCCTGCGGCAATCGCCCCGCTGGCGCCGGCGGCGCCCATGTCATACAAGATGAGTTTTTCCGGCGACGCCCTGTTCGCCTTCGACAAGTCCGAGTTGAAACCCGAAGGGCGCGTGATGCTCGACGAGTTGGTCAAAAAGCTCTCCGGTGCGCACTCGGAATCGATCGTCCTGGTCGGCCATACCGACCGCTTCGGTAGCGAGGACTACAACCAGAAGCTGTCCGAACGCCGCGCGGCGACGGTCAAGGACTATCTTACCGAGCACAACGTGCAGGCCACCCATATCGGCGCCAGCGGCAAAGGCAAGTCGGAGCCGGTGACTGCGGCAGCGGATTGCCACGGCGCACGCAGCGCCCGGGTGATCGCCTGCCTGCAGCCCGACCGCCGTGTCGACGTCGAGATGACCGGCACCACCCCGCTGGTCGGTTCGCGCTAGCTGTCGCTTTATCCAATTCAATCTTCAACCGGAGAACACCATCATGACAAGCACCAAGAGAATTTTCACCCAGTGTGTCACCGCAATGGCCGTCGCCACGCTCGCTCTCGCGGCCGGCTGCGCCTCGACCAGCACCCAGGAAAGCACCGGCGAATACATCAACGACAGTGCCATAACCACCCGCGTCAAGGCGGCCATTCTCAACGACCCATCACTGAAGTCGGCGGAAATCAACGTCGAAACCTACAAGGGGCGTGTCCAGTTGAGCGGATTCGTCAGCTCGCGCACCGCCATCAACGAGGCCGTGGCCGTGACGCGCAAAGTATCCGGCGTGACCTCCGTGAATAACGACATGCGAGTCAAGTAGTCGCACAGGGCAACATCCGTGGCAGCGCCGCAGCTCTTGCGGCGGCGTTTGGCCACGGCCGAAGGATTGCGGCCGTTTGTGCCGCAAACGCAGGTTCAATTCGCAGTTTTCATCAAAGAGGCATTGAAATGAATACGATTCAACGTTTGGCAAGTGGTTCGATGGTCGTGGCAGCATTGATCGGCCTGGGCGGTTGCAGCGGCATGTCCACCCGCGACAGGGACACCGCAATCGGTGCAGGAGTGGGTGCGGTGGGCGGCGCGGTGCTTTCGGGCGGCAGCGTTCTGGGCACGGCAGCAGGCGCGGCCGTGGGCGGCGTGATCGGCAACCAGGTGGGCAAGGACAAGAAATAGCCTTCTGACCAACTCTCCACGAAAGCACACCCCATGCGACATCACAGTTTGAAAATGGCTGGCACGGGCCGCCGTGATCGTGGCCTCGTATCTTCATGTCTGACTCATGCGCTAGCCGGCGTTTCGGCGGCGCTGGTCCTCACCACGGCGGTGTTTGCTGCCGGTGGGGCCGGCGCCGACGCGCAGGCGCGCTACAAGAGCGAACGAGCCGCCTGCATGAACGGCAGTTCGAACCAGGACCGGGCCACCTGCCTGCAGGAAGCCGGTGCCGCCTTGCAGGAGGCACGACGTGGCGGGCTCGAGAATGCGACGGGCGCGCGCCTGGACAACAATCGCAGCGATCGCTGCGCCGCGCTGCCTGGGGCCGACCGCTACGAATGCCTGAAACGCATGCGCGGCGAGGGCATCACCGAAGGCAACGCCCGCAGTGGTGGCATTTACAGGGAAATCACTACCACCACGGTGACACCGGCCCGGCGCTAGCACAGCGGTCCGGCGAATTCCGCCGCCGCCCGCTCGACACCGCAGCGCAGGATAGGCGCCTACCGGCGCGCGACGCCAAGCACCTGGCGCTCCGGTAGAGCTACCTGCATGCCAATCCGCTCCCGCGCGCGACCTGACGCCTGGAACCCTGGGCGTTATGCGCCCGGCTCCGGGGTTTTACATCATGGATAAAACGCCAAGGATGCCGAGATAAGCGAGGTTGACCGCAACCGCGACTGCGGCGGCGGCCCAGGTGCGGACTGCCCGCGGCGCGGCGTCCACCATGGCGTATGCGATAGAGCAAATTGCGAGCGTGAGGATCAGGCCGAGAAAGCATGTCACCAGGAAATTGATTCCTCCTTCGGGGAGTTCGGTCGATACCACCATCATCAGAAGCAATGCTCCGGGAACCACCGAGAAGGCGGCGAAGTGTGCCCTGCGCATTATCCTGGGCCTGTCGTATTGCTCAGGCGATGTATCAAAGCCGGGACCCACGTTCGGCGGCGATGCCGGATTTCTCAAGACAGCGTTATCGTTCACGATGTATCTCCGCTCGGGTCGAGGTCCATTCGCACCCGCAGTGCGCGGGCGAAATCCGATTGCATCCTGGCGCAGGCGCTGCGTCGAGTCTGTTCGATGCCGCACATTAAAAGGGCTTTTCGCGCCGGGGCTTCGAACCCGTTCACCGCGATGGGACAGTGCCGCGCAAGGGTGCTTTTTCGGCGCCGCCGGCGAGGAGCGCGCTCCATGCTGCGGCAGACGCCCGCATGCGGCCGACCTGCAACCGCCGGGCGGGTGCTTCGACTTCGACACCGTCGCGGCGGAGATCCTCGATCCCGCCCTGCGCCGCAACGGGCGAATTCAGGTTGAGCGGTTCATGTCATCTTGCGGCTGCCATTACGGAACACGCCGTCGGCGGCCTTTTTCTGCGTGGCCGACATGCTGTCGTAGAGGGTCGAGAATACCGGGGTAACCTTCTTGATGCCGTCGGCATGTGCCTCGCTGAGCTCGCCATAGGACTTGAGGTCCTGGACGGCGCTCATCGCGGCCCGTTCGGTACGCGTCTTGGCCAGCGCATCCATCTGCTTGGCGTTGTCGCGCATCACCTTCGCCACCTTCGACCATTGATCCTCCTGTGCCTGGGTGATCATCAGGCGGGTGTGCATGTCCTTGATGCGCGCTTCGACGCGCCCGACGGTGTCGCCCACCATGGCGTTGCCGCGCTGGTCCTGCATGCGCTCGCCAGCCATGCCGTTGCCGCGCTGGTCCTGCGTGCGCTCGGCCGTCCTGCCTTCCCGCACGGCGGCACTGCTGCTCAAGCGGATCTTGTTCTCGACCGACGTGACGCCTTCGGTATTCTTGGCGATCACGCCGGCGCGGTCGATTTCCGACTGGGTCTTCGCTGTGCCGGTCATCTGCACGACGCCCTTGTTGTCGGTGTCGACGCTGATGCGCATGGTCGAGGAGAGTTTTTCCTCGGCCAGGCGCGCCTTGATCTTGGTGGTGATCACCGAGTCCTTGACGAAATCGCGCGACAGCAGCTTGTCGCGGTCGCCATCGGCCGCATGCGCGGCGAAGGGGGCGAAAATACTGCCGAGAACGATGAGGGAGGTCGCGAGTCTGGTTTTCATGATTTGCCTTTCTGATGTGCGGGATGGGTGTTGCGCCGTTTTCGCAAACGGCCGGGCGTGACTGGTAATCAGTGTGGCGCCCGCTATCGCACGCGGTCTGCGCGGTGGCGCACACACAGCGCTGCGTCGGGCGGATTCGCAAATCCCCGCGCGTGACCCAGCGGTTGAAGCGGGGATCAGTGCTTATGTTTGGTCGTTGGAAGAAATTGCCAAACTGGCCGACTAACGGTACTTGAAATAATGGTCGTAAGCTACTATCATGGCCGGACTACTTCCCCTGCGGCTTCGTCCGCAGGGCGCACGGGCCTCTTCGGAGGCCCGTGCTTTTTGTGGATCGAACGATGAAAACAATCGCTTACGTCGATGGCTTCAATTTGTACTATGGGAGTCTCAAGAACTCTCCACATAAATGGCTTGACCTCTGTGAATACTTCCGCAGAACGCTTCCGCCTGATTGCGTACTGGAAAAAGTGAAATATTTCACAGCCAGAGTATCGGCGTTACCCAATGACCCTGACGCGCCCAAGCGCCAAGATATTTGTTTGCGCGCTCTGCGCGCGCATTGCGGAAACCAGTTCGAGGCAATTGAAGGACATTTCCTGGTAAAAAATGTGAGAGCGCCGCTAGCTGCACCGCCAAATAAGATTGTCGAAATCATAAAAACAGAAGAAAAAGGTTCAGATGTAAATTTGGCGGTGGAACTGGTTAATGATGCTTGGTCAGATTCATTTGATTGCGCTGCAATTGTTTCAAACGATTCCGACCTCGCGCGAGCTATGAAAATCACAAAACAATAGCGAAGAAAGCGAGTGCTTCTTTACACGCCCGGAGCCCCCGTTCGCCGTCCATCTGGGCAATTGATTAAGTGGACCCACAAGCAATTTGACGTTCTGCCCGACGTTTTGATGCAGTGCCAATTGCCGCTTAGTTTGGCTGGTGGTGCAATTACCAAACC
>CAYYFR010000197.1:0-2567 GCA_964470865.1 uncultured Burkholderiales bacterium
GATTGCAGCCCGAGCATCAGCATCCACAGCGCGGATTCAAGGTGTCCTGCGCTGCGCGTGAAGCCGATGGCGGCGATCGCCGCCGCCAGGCCCGAGAGCAACAGGAATTCTTCGCGCGCCGGCGCGAACAGACGGGCAATCCGCATCAAGCGGCCGGCCAATGAAGTCGCCGCAGGGGCGGCTTTTCCGCCTTTCGCAGTGATGCGGAATACGCCGGTGCCGCGAAACAGCCCGGCAAGCACGCCGCGCGCGATCGCATGCGACAGCGCCATGCCGGCGATCGCCGCGCCGACGATACCGCCCGCCGAGCACGGCACCCGGCGCCAGTAGAGCAGGGGCCCGATCACCAGTTTGCCCAGGCAGAAAGCCGCGAGCGGCAACATGAAAAGGGTGATCGGCAAGGGAAACGCATTCGGCAGCGCGAGCGTGCCGATGGTCCAGAGCAGCGCCGCGATCACGAACACCAGATGCAGTGCGTCGCCGATCCAGGGCAGCCAGCCGGCCAGGAAGTGATAGCGTTGCCCGAAGCTGAGCTTGCTTTTGCGGAACAGGGCGCGCCAGTGCGCCTTGCAGATTTGCATGCCGCCCTGGGCCCAGCGCGCGCGTTGGCGCTTGAACGCGGCGAAGCTGTCCGGCGTCAGGCCTTCACCCATGACCTGGTCCACATAAACCGCGCGTAGATCCTGCTGCATCAAACGCAGGCCCAGTTCGCTGTCTTCGCACATGCACCACTCCGACCATTGCCCGTGGCGGCGCAATGCGCTGGCGCGGATCAGGGTCATGGTGCCGTGCTGGATGATGGCATCGCGCTCGTTGCGATGGTGCATGCCGATGCGAAAGAAGCCTTCGTACTCCCAGTTCATCATGCGGCGAAGGGTCTGGCCGCCCCAGTCGCGATGCGCCTGCGGCGCCTGCACGATGCCGACTTTCGGATCGTCGAAATGGCTGACCAGTGAAGCCAGCCATTGCGGCCGCACCACGTAATCGGCGTCGACCACGGCGACCAGTTCGGTGTGCGCGGCGCTCAATGTGAGCGCGTAATTGAGCACCCCGGCCTTGTAGCCGGGCCAGGTGGGCAGGTGGATGAAGCGAAACCGGGCGGGCAGGCCGGCGACGAAGTCGCGCAGCGGTTGCCAGAGCGCGTCATCGGTGGTGTTGTTGTCGATGATCAGCACCTCGTAGGCCCGATAGTCGAGCGCGGCCAGGCTCCTGATGGTAGCGATCACCATTTCCGGCGCCTCGTTGCTGCAGGCCAGATGGATCGACACAAATGGCTGGCGCGCCGTTTCAGCCAGAGGCATTGGCACGAAGCGTCGATGCAGGCTGCCGTCCCAGAACAGTTCGACGAATTCGAACAGATGTGCCAGCATGATCGCCACCATCACCAACGAGGTGGGAATCATGAGCGCGAGCATCACCCAGTCGGCGAGGAACATGTAGTGCATGAGCGGCAGGGTCAGCAATACGGTGGCGAACGACAGCACGGCTTGAGCGGTGGCGGCGAACGCGACGCGCGCCAGCGGCCGCAGGTTGGCGGTGGCGGCACGCCTTAGAAACCAGAACAGGAAGAGCCAGCCCGCGGTCGACGAATAAAGTGCCTTGGTGCGCCAATAGGGGTCCGCTTCGATCGTGCCGTCGAATGCGAACTTGGGTTGCCTTGCCGCATCGAATACGCCCCAGTAGGCACCCGCGCGGCCCTCTTCCTGTTGCTTCCAGGGCTGGTCATAGGCTTCGATCAGGAAGTAATCGAGTTTTTCGCGCTGCGCCCGCGCGGCGAACTGGCGAATGTAGGCCGCCTGTGCACCGGGTGACGGGCGGGCGCGCTTGATGGTGTCGCCACTGCTGGGGTAACCGGTCTCGCCGATCAGGATCGGTTTGCCGGGAAAGCGCGCGCTGACGCGCGCCAGGCGCTCGAAGGCTTCCGCCACCGCGGTGTCCTGCCCCACACCTTCCCAATAGGGCAACAGGTGCACGGTGATGAAGTCGACTTGCGCCGCCAGTTCCGGATGCTTGATCCACACGTGCCATGGTTCGGCGGTCGATACCGGCACCGTCGCCGCCGCCCGTGCGCGCTTGAGATGCACGATCAGCTCCTCGGGGGTGAGGACGCCCTTGAGCACGGTTTCGTTGCCGATCAACAGGCGCGTGATGTTTTTGTGGGCGGCGGCGGCGGCCAGGGCGGCAGCCAGCTCGCGTTCGTTGGCGGCGGCGTCGCGGTTGAGCCATGCGCCGAGGGTCAGGCGCAGGCCCTGGCGCGCCGCCAATGCCGGCAGTTGCGGCAGTTGCGACGCTGTATAGGTGCGGATCTCATCGGTGATGGTGGCCAGTTGACGCAGATCGGCGGCGATCAGCTCCGTGGCCGGCGTGTGGCGCTGCGCCGGCGAATCGGCGCGGCCAAACGGTGCATAGGCCAGGCCATTGACACGCGGCGTGACTTCCGGGGCCGCGATGGGTGTGGCGATCCAACCCCAGACCAGGTAGTTTGCCAGCGCCATCAGCACGGCCAGTCCGAGCGTGGCAGCGTCGCGACGCTGCCTGCCGGCGGCAGGCAGCGGAATTTTGTTTTG
>CAYYFR010000197.1:2667-10657 GCA_964470865.1 uncultured Burkholderiales bacterium
ACATTGGGCTGAAAAGCGCAGCGGTTTGTCGTCAGTCGAAAAACCGTTGCCCCTTGCCAGAGGCCTGCCTTGTCCCGCTTGAAGCAATTCACGAACCGTCGGACCCGCAGGCAGCGCCAGCACCTAGTTAAGTCATCGGCAAGCGGGCACGGCAGCGAATTTTCCTCTTGATGCGGCAATGCAGCAAGCCACCATCGAGCGTTTTCGCCTGGCCTTGCTGTTGCATGCGCTCGCGCTCGCACTGGTGCTCTTGTGGTGGCTGGACCGCGGCCGCCCGGTTTCCCTGGCGGAACCCAGCCTGGCGAACCAGGCCCTGCCCTGTCTGTCTTACGCGCCTTTCAGGCGACCCGGCGTCAATCCTCTCGATCCCGACGGTACGCAGGCGGTGGTGAGCCCGGCGCAAATCGAAGAGGACCTGCGCATTATCGGAACCCAAAGCAACTGCATCAGAACCTACGGCGTGGCGCAGGGACTGGATGCAGTGCCGGCGATCGCCGCGCGGCTCGGGATGCGGGTCAAACTTGGCGCCTGGCTGGGGCGGGATGCACAACGCAATCGCGCCGAACTGGAGCGTGCCCTCGCGCTTGCGCACGAATTCAAGGGTACCGTTGACTTGCTGATCATCGGCAATGAGGTGCTGTTGCGTGGCGAAATGCCGCCGGCGGAACTGGCGAAAACCCTGGCTTGGGCGCGGCAGCGCTCGCCGGTGCCGGTGACCTATGCCGATGTCTGGGAGTTTTGGCTGCGCCACGCCTGGCTTGCTGCCCATGTCGATGTGGTGACGGTGCACATCCTGCCCTACTGGGAGGATGATCCGGTGGCCGTAGGCGACGCCGTGGCTCACGTAAAGTCGATCGGCGCAATGGTGCAGCAACGTTTCGCCGGCAAGCCGGTATGGATTGGCGAGACCGGCTGGCCGGCGGCGGGACGCCAGCGCGCCGGCGCGCTGCCCGGGCCTGTGGAGCAGGCACGGTTCGTGCGCGAGCTGCAAAAGCATGGTGCCGGCGGGGCGCTCGACTACAACATCATTGAAGCTTTCGATCAGCCCTGGAAGCGTGCACTGGAAGGTGCGATGGGCGGCTATTGGGGCATGTTTGACCAGTTTGGTCGTTTGCGCGTCGCGCTGCGCGGCGCGGTCATCGCCGATCCCCACTGGTGGCGCGGGCCGCTTTGCGCCTTGTTGGGCGCGTTGTGCGCAACGCTGCTGGCGGCGCTGTGCCTGCGCTCGCAATCCCCGCCACGGCAGGCGCCGGGCCGCGGTTTGGCGAAGCTGCTGCCGCTGCCACTGGCCGGCGCGCTGGTGGGTGCGATCGCCCCGGCGCAGTGGCTGGCGATACAGCAATGGGACCGCACGCCATGGGAGCAGTTTGCGAGCGTCGCTCTTGGCGCCCTGGGCGTGGCATTGGTCGGGGTCACCGCATGGCGCCAGGTGCACGCAGGCGTGGAGCCGGCGCCTGCCGCGCACGCCGCCGTTCTTGAAGGCCTGGGCGCGTTCCTGCGGCTCGCCATGCTGTTCTGTGCCGCCAGCGTGGCGCTGACGCTGCTGTTTGACGCGCGCTATCGGCCGTTTCCCTGGTGGTGGTTCGCCGCGCCGGCGGCGGCGCTCGCGACTGCGCGCGCGCTCGGCGCAGGTTGGCGCGCTCCGCGCCCGCAGGAGCGTTTGCTCGCGCTGGTGATCGTGGTCTGCAGTGTCGGCATCGCAGTTGCCGAAGGCTGGCGCAATGCTCAGGCGCTGGCTTTTTGCGCACTGCTGCTGGCGCTGGCCGCCGCCGCAGGCTTGCGTTCCCGCACAAATACCAGCAGTGCCAGCAGCGCCGCCGGGGCGCAAAGCTGCGTGCTGTAAAGCACCAGTCCGGCGCAAGCGGCGAACAGCGCGATCGCGGCCACGGCGCGCCAGGCGCGGGCTGTCGCAATGAGCGAAAGGCCCAGCGCGCACCAGCCGATGCGCTGCTCAACGAACATCTCGATGGTCCAGGCGCGCACCAGGCACCAGGCGTCGGCGTTGCCGGCGCCGCAGCGCTCGGCCATCGCGGCGGGCTCGACCAGCCAGTGGCGCGCGGACGCCGCCAGCGCGAACGTTACCGCGCAGCCAAGCGCGATCAAGATCGCGGTCCGCCAGGCGGGCATCAGCGTTCGGCCGCCGCTTTCGGCTTGCTGCTTGCCGAATCGAACACGTCCATCAGAATGCGCGTCAGGTCGAACATGGCGCCGATGCGCGGCAAGGCCGGCTCGATGCCGGGTTTGAAGCCCTGCGCAACAAAGCGTTGCAGCAATTCGGGGCGTGCGCTGACGATATGCACCGGTACATCCCAGCTGGCCCCTTCGCCGGTCACGTTTGCCGCCGGCTGATGATCGCCAAGCAGGATAAAGATGGCTTCGCGCGCCCTGGGTTGCGCCAGATAGCCGGCCAGCCAGCGATAGTTGTAGTCGATCATGCCGACGTAGCCGGGAAACATGTTGAGCCAGTCCACCTTCTGCGCCGCGACCCAGGCCATTTGCGCCTCGTCAAACGGTGTTGCGGAAAGGACCTTGCGCCAGTCCGGCTGGTAGGGCGGCACCGGATGGAACGGCATGTGGCTGGTGATCGAGTTGAAAAAGGTGAAGCGCTTGCGGCTTTCAGGGGTGAGGGGATTGAGTTGGTCGTAGCGCGCCAAAGCAAACTGGTCGGGCACCGACCAGTAGCCGAGCTTCGGGCCCTGGTAACCCAGGTCGCGCGCATCGGTGAATTTGTCGAAGCCGTAAAAAACTTTCTCCGGCCAGTCCCAGGTCAATGCCGGATAAAAGCCGTGGGTCTCGTAGCCGCGCTCGCGGAACAGGCTGACCAGGGTCGGGCGCCGAGTGGTCAGAAGCAGGTCATGGCGGCGCGGGTCGCTGGTGTCGATGCCGGTCAAAAGGGATACATGCGCCAGCTCGGAACCGCCGGCGAAAGTGGTCGAGCGAACATAGGCGGACACCACCTGCCTGCCGCTGGCCGCGATCTGCGCGGCCAGCGCTTCGCGCGCGGGTTTCAACTGCGCATAGGCCCTGGGGTTGTTGAAAGCGACGATGCCATAGGATTCGATGAAAAAAAGATTCACGTCCATGCCGGCGAGCGCGCCGAGATCGGAGACAAAGGCCGGTGAAGGTGGCAGTACCCGCTCCAGATTCCGTGTGTTCCAGGCGCCGGCGAGCAGCTTTGCCTGCCCAAAGTAGGTGGGTAGCACCGGGCGCGATACCAGCGGCCAGGTGGCCTTGACGCCAAGGTAGTTGGCCGTCACCAGCACGGCGGCGGCGGTGCTGGCCGTAAGCGCCCAGCGGCTGCGCAGCGCATACGGCGCCGCGTCGCGCGCCGCCACCATGATCGAGGCGCGCAATACGCGGTAGACCAACCAGAGCAGCGCGATGAGCGCGGCCGGCACGAGCAGCGCGATCCACAACGGATAGCTCTTGAGCGTGACCCACAGCACGCGCGGAATCTGCAGCGCATCCCAATAGAGATTGATGCTGCGCCCGAACAGGGCCGGCGCGGTGGTGTCGAAGTAGCGACCCACGACGAGCAACATGTAGGCGCAGGTGAGCCATGCGATCAGGGGGCGCGACAGCGTTTTCAGGCGCCACACCAGAAGCAGCAGCACACCCCAAAGCAGGACGAATTCGGGCGCCAAGCGCCGGTCGAGTTCCACAAACGGGGTTGGCCACCAGTTGGTCATGCTCAGAAACGCGTTGAGCACGAGCAGCGCGGCCACCGCCTGGACGACCCGCGCCCGGGTCGACCGCGGCGTGCCCGCGTTCATCCCTGACTGCTCTGCGGGTGCGGTGCTGTCATCGATTCGGCGCATCGTCATTTACTCGAAATCAGTGGTGGTGCGGCGCCGGCGGCGGGCGTTCTCGCGAGTGCGGTGGGGCCGCAGGCGCGCCAGTGACGTGCGGTGGGGCCGCAGGCGCGCCGGTGCCCGCATGCGAAATGCGCGCTCGATTGTAATGCCCAACTGCGCGCGATTGACTTAAGGATCGCCGGCACAAACATGGCAGCCTTCCGCGAACATTGTTCTGACATGAATTCCGCAATTCCCGATAAATGCGCGTTGGAAACGCTCCATCGCGCTCCATGGCGGGCATCGAATGCGTCGCTCAGGCACAATGAGGTGGCCCCGGCATACCCAGACCGACCCATCCCCCCCACAGGCCCGATTGACGTGTCGACAATTCCGAGCAACGAGGAATGGCTTCGCGACCTCGCCGACCTTTCATCCGACTGGTTCTGGGAGCAGGATGCCGAGTTCCGTTTCACCACGCTGTGGGGTGAGATGCATGCGCGCACCGGCTTGAATGCCGGCACCACGGTCGGCAAGCGCCGCTGGGAACTTGGAATACTCGGGGTAAACGAGGAACAGTGGCGGGCCCATCGCGAGATGCTGGCGCGCCACGAGACCTTTCGTGATTTCCAGTATCAGTACAGCAACGTCAAAGGCGAGTTGCGCTGGCTTGCGGTCAGCGGCAAGGCGGTTTTTGCCGCTGACGGCGGCTTCGCGGGTTATCGAGGCATCGGCCGCGACATCACCACGCAAAAGCTGGCGGAGAATGCGCTGCGCGAAAGCGAGCGCCGCCTGCGCGCCCTGCTGGAACTCTCGTCCGACTGGTACTGGGTGCAGGACGAAAATCATTGCGTGACGGCGCGCGAGGGCGCGATCCTGAAGCGCAACCTTCTGTCCGGCATGGCCGATCTGGGCCAGGCCCCGTGGGAAATGGGCTACCTCAACATGACCGAGGACGACTGGGCGGCGCACCGCGCACTGCTCGCTCGTCGCGAGGAGTTTCGCGACCTGCTGTTGGGGCGTCGCAATGTCGCTGGAGAAATGCGCTGGGCGCGCCACAGCGGCCGGCCCTTGCACGATGCCGACGGCCGGTTCATCGGTTATCACGGCATTGGCCACGGGGTGACCGAGCAGGTCGAAGCCGAACGCTCGTTGCGCGAGAGCGAGGCCCAATTGCGCCTGCTGATGCAAAGCGTTCCGGTATCGATCGCGCATTTCGATACCGCCCTGCGCCTGCTGTATGTCAACCGAGCCTTCGAGCAGGTATTTGGCCGCTCGCCGGAAGACTTGATCGGTCGCCATTTGCGCGAAATCATCGATCAGCCAGCCTATGCCATGAGCAAGCCGCATTTCGATCTTGCCTTGCAGGGCATCACGACCGGCTATCGCAGAATCCACGACGTCCCCGGCGCCAGCACGCGGATTCTCGACATCAACGTGGTGCCGCATCGTGATGCGTCCGGCAGCATTGTCGGCTGCTATGGCGTGGCGATGGACGTGACAGCGCTGGACAAGGCCGCCGAGCAGGTGCGCAGCCTGCAGCAGCGCTTCGGCTCGGCCATGGAGAACACCACCGACCTGATGGCCATATACCGGGTCGACGGCGCGCAGTCGATCATCGAGGAGTTCAACCCGGCCTTGCGCGATTTTTACGAGAAGCAGTTCGCCGGGGTGCGCATCGCGCAGTGGATCGGCCAGCCGATCGAGAAGTTTTTGCGCGAGGTTGAGGGCCTATCGCAGGCGGCGCTCGACAGCAGGCTTGCGCCGTTCAGGCGAGTGGCGGCGAGCGGCCAGATCGTGCGCTACCGGTCCAGCATCGCGTCATCCGCGGCCGTCGCCCAGGAACGCGATGCCTTGATGGTGCCAATCACTGATGCGCATGGACGGGTGACGCACCTGTTCTATCGTGGCGCCGACATCACCGAACTGGTGCAGAAGGAAGAGGAACTGCAGCGCCTGAATGCGGATCTCGAGCGCAAGGTGGCTGGACGCACCGCCGAACTGTCGGCTGCCAACCGGGAACTCGAGGCCTTTGCCTATTCGGTCTCGCACGACCTTCGCGCGCCCTTGCGCGGGATCGACGGTTTCAGCCAGTTGCTGCTGGAGCAACACAGCGCGGCGCTGGGTAGCCAGGGCACGGATTACCTGCAACGGGTGCGGCGCGGCATCCAGCGCATGGGCAACCTGATCGATGACTTGCTCAAGCTTTCACGCGTGACACGCGCGCCGCTGATTCGCACGTCGATCGATCTGTCTGCCATGGCCGCCGAAATCGCGGCCGACTTGCAGCGCCAGATGCCGGAGCGAAAAGTGGACTGGCGCCTGCAACCCGGCGTCAGCGTCGTTGGCGACCCCGGCTTGATGCGGATCATGATGGATAATCTGCTCGGCAACGCCTGGAAATACACGCGCGACGCCGTTGCGCCGGAGATCGAATTCGGCGCGACGCAAGAAACCGGTGCCGGCATGGGGTTCATTGTGCGTGACAACGGGGCCGGCTTCGACATGGCCTATGCCGCCAAGCTGTTCCAGCCCTTTCAGCGACTGCACGGGCCCAGGCAGTTCGACGGCACGGGCATTGGCCTGGCGACCGTGGCGCGCATCGTCGAGCGTCACGGCGGCAAGGTCAGGGCCGAAGGCGAAACGGGCGTGGGTGCAACATTTCATGTGGTCTTGCCGGACAAGGAGGCATGAACGTGGCGCAAGGAAGCATATTGCTGGTGGAAGACAACGAAGACGACGTCGACTTGACGCTCCTGGCTTTCAAGCGTGCGCACCTGCAGAATCCGGTGGTGGTGGCCGAAGATGGCGCTATCGCGCTCGACCATCTGTTCGGCTCCGGCGCATTTTCCGCTCCGGCGACGCCTCTGCCGGTTCTGATGATCCTCGACCTCAATTTGCCCAAGGTTGCGGGCCTGGACGTGCTGCGGCGCGTGCGCGCGGAGGAACGCACCCGCCGGATGCCGGTGGTGATCCTTTCCACCTCGATCGAGGATGAGGACGTGATCAACAGCTATGCGCTCGGTGTCAACGCCTACGTGCGCAAACCGGTGGCCTTCGAGGATTTTCTCACTGCCGCCGCGCGACTGGGCATGTTCTGGCTGCTGACCAACGTGGCCCCGCCGGGCGCGGACGGCACGCCTTGAGCCCGTCCGTCGCCTCCATGCTTCATCGCGGCACGCAGCGATGCGCTTGATGCCTGTCATTACCAGCCTGGCTTAGGATTGCGGTTCTGGTTCATTCGTTCGCATCGACCAACAAGGAAGCTTCATGCCCGTCATCACCTGTATCGAGGATCTGCGCCTGCTGCACCGGAAGAACGCACCCAAGGCGTTCTACGACTATGTGGACGCCGGCAGTTATACCGAGGGCACCTATCGCGCCAACAGCGCCGACTTGGCCGCGCTCAAGCTGCGCCAGCGGGTCGCCATCAACGTCGAGGCGCGCTCCACCGCCGCCACCATGATCGGCCAGCCGGTCACCCTGCCGACAGCGCTCGCCCCGGTGGGTCTGACCGGCATGCAGTGGGCCGACGGCGAGATCCTGGCCGCGCGCGCCGCCGAGAAATTCGGCGTGCCGTTCACCCTCTCGACCATGAGCATCAACTCGATCGAGGATGTGGCCGAAGCCACCACCAAACCCTTCTGGTTCCAGCTCTATGTGATGCGCGATCGCGAATACATCAAGCGCCTGATCGATCGCGCAAAGGCGGCGAAATGCGCGGCACTGGTGTTGACGCTCGACCTGCAGATCATCGGCCAGCGCCACAAAGACCTGAAAAACGGCATGAGCGTGCCGCCCAAGATCATGCTCTCGAACCTGCTCGACATCATGACCAAGCCGGCCTGGGGCCTGCGCATGCTGGGCGCCAAGCGCCGCGTGTTCGGCAACATCGTGGGCCACGTGAAAGGCGCCGAGGGCATCGTCTCGCTTTCGAAATGGACCGCCAGCCAGTTCGACCCCACGCTCGACTGGAAGGATGTGGAGTGGGTGAAGAACGCCTGGGGCGGCAAACTGATCCTGAAAGGTATCCAGGATGTCGAGGATGCGAAGATCGCCGTGCAAAGCGGCGCCGATGCCATCGTCGTCAGCAACCACGGCGGGCGCCAGCTCGATGGTGCACAGTCCTCCATCAAGGCCCTGCCGCCGATCGTCGATGCGGTGGGCGACAAGATCGAGGTATGGATGGACGGCGG
>CAYYFR010000198.1:0-10506 GCA_964470865.1 uncultured Burkholderiales bacterium
GCTAGCGCGGCCGCGCGGCCGCCGCGTAAAGCGGCATCACCACCGGCAGCAGGGACTCGATGGTCTGAACCCGGCTGGCGTCCGTGGGATGGCTGCTGAGAAAGGGCGCGGACGCACCGCCGCTGTTCGCAGTCATCATCTTGCGCCACAGGGTCACCCCGGCCCGCGGATCGTAGCCGGCACGCGCCATGAGTTCCAGGCCCATGCGGTCGGCTTCGTTTTCGTCGGTGCGGCTGAAGCGGGTTGCGATCAGCGCCTGGTAGCCGGTGTTCGCCACCGCAGACGAGCCTTCGCCAAGGCCCAGTAACGCCGCGCCAATGTCGATGGCCGCATGCGCCGCCATCGCCTGCGAAACCTGCTCGCGCGAGTGCTCGCGCAAGGCATGCGAAATCTCGTGCCCGATGACGACCGCGAGTTCGTCGTCGCTGAGATTGAGTCGTCTGACCAATCCGCTGTAGACCATGATCTTCCCGCCCGGCATGCAGAACGCGTTGATCTGGTCGCTTGCGATGACGTTGACTTCCCATTGCCAGCCCGGGGCGTCGGGACGGAACACCCTGGTCTGCGGTTCAAGGCGGCCGGCAATCGTGCGGACCCGCTGCAGCAGCGCGGCATCCTGGTTGAGCGTTCCTTGCGCCGCGGCCTCGGCCTTGAGCTTGGCGTAGCTCTGGGCGGCCATCTGATCGAGTTGCTGGGAAGAAACCAGCAAAAGCTGCTTGCGATCGGTGCCGACCGCGCCGCCCGAGGTCGTGGTACTGCAGGCGGCGAGTATCGCCAGAGCCGATGCGCACAATATCGCGGCCGGGATGATTCGAAGGGTGGACATGATTTCCTCGCTGGCCCGATCGGGCCCTAAACACATCCGCTTGGTTGCCGTCCTCGAACGGGACGCCACGCTGCGCGGAAGCGCTGCGCCGACTATCTTCAAAACCGCAGCAATGGTCTGTGCGGTCTCGCACATGCCACCGCGCGGCAAGCGCGGCCGGCTTCAGTCGCCCAGGATCTCCCCGATGGGCTTGAGAGCGTCGACACGGTCGCATACCGCCTTGACAACCAGCAGGATCGGCACTCCGAGGATCAGCCCGGCCGGGCCCCACAGCCATCCGAACGCGAGCACGGCAGCAAAAACGATCAGCGGGCTCATGCGGCTGGTGCGTCCGGTCAACCAGGGCGTCACCAGGTTGCCGACGACCGCATGAATGGCGAATGAACTCGCACCGATCATCAGCGCAGTATCGACAGCGCCAAACTGGACCAAGCCCATGACGGCCGATCCGGCCCCGATGATGATCGCGCCGACATACGGGATCAGGTTGGTCACGCCGGCGGCCACGCCCCAGATACCGGCGTTGTCCAGCCCGAAGGCGCGGAACGCCAGCCATGTCGCAAACCCGACGAAAACGCTGGTGCCCAGTTGCACCAGCAGGTAACGCTGGATTTGCGCGCTCACTTCATCGAGCGCCTCGACGGTGACCTTTTTCTGGCTCAATCTCGGCCCGGCAAGCTTGACCATCTTGCGGCGAAAATTGTTGCCCGATGCGAGGAGGAATAGCGCGACCAGGAGGACGATGCTGGTCTGGCTCAACAACGACAGCAGGCTCATGGTTCCGCTCCAGAGATAGTCGCGGATATCCAGCGCCGGCCGCCGGACAGGCGCGTTCGCCGAAGCGGGGTCGGTTTTCCGGACCGTCGCCGGCGCCGTGCCGCGCTTGGCGCCCGCCGTCTTGTCCGCCGCCGTGCCCGCGGGGTCCTGGCCAGCCCCGACGACGCCTTCTTCAGCCGCCTTCGAGATCTCGGCCGCGGCTTTTTGAACCTTTGAGATCGTGTCGCCGGGCATGGCGCGGTGATTGCGCATCATCAGGCGCAGTTTTTGGGAAATTTCCGGCAGCGAATCGACGAACGAGCTGGCTTGATCGCGCATCGCCCATCCGCCCCACCCGGCGCACGCGATGAGGGCGCATACCACCAGCAGCGCGCCGGCGGGGCGCGGCATGCCCCGGCGCGCAAGCCAGCTCACCACAGGTGTCAGTGCATAGCTGAGCATCAAGCCGAGCAGAAACGGTACCACCACCGCCTCGGCCCACTGCAGCGCGAAAAGCGCGGCCAGCAGCGCCAACAGCGCCAGCGAAATGCTGCGGATTTCAACCGGCATGTGCAACACGGTGCGGGCCGGATCGGGTTCGGGCGCGGCTTTTTCGGCGTCGATGGCCGGCGGCGCCGGGTCGGCTGCGGCCGCGGTGGTTTCAACCTCGATGGCCGGCGGCGCGTTTCGGCCTCCATCGGAGGGTGCGGGCAAGCCTTCGGCAACGGGGAGCGCCGGCATGGCGGCCGCGCCCGCCAGACCGGCTGGCTTGCCGCTGTCGCGATCAGTACTCATTTATGGCTCATGGCAATTGCGTCGGGGTGGTGCACGGGACATCCGGCACATGCGCTGCCGCGCCTGCCGACACCGCGTCGCAAGGATGGGCGCGTGCATGACTTCTCTCTGTTCCCCAGCGCACAAAGGGCGCGGCGAAGTGCCGCCCTAGAACACCAGATGCGGCGCAAGGACGGCGTCGGCAAAGAGCAGACCGAGCAGCCAGCAGACCCAGAAATCCTTTTCGACCATCACGCTCGAGATTGCCATGCGCGCCGCCGTCTGCGTGAACGCTAGCGCGCGTCGCTCGGGTGGAAGCGCTACGAACTGTGACGCGAGCGTGGCCATCGCGGTGCTAGCTGTCCGCCGCCAGCGCCCGCAGGGTGTGATGCATCCATCCGGGCGCCAAGGTCAAGTCGTCCACCAGGTTGCGTCGCTCGTTCTCTGGCAGGGTAAGCCTGAGCATCTCGAGTCGTTGCGGCGTGAGATGCTGGGCTCCGAGGCTGCGCAGAGCCTGGATCACCAGGCCGCTGGTCCGCCCCGCTGCTGCCATCTGGCGCGGCGTGGTCCGCTTGAGGATGATCTGCATGGGGCCGGCCTTGACGGTGCGGCTGGTGCCGTCGGTCAGGAATTCGACGCGTGCGGGCACTTGGTCGGACAGTCCGAGCAGGTTGGCGGCGTAGGCACCTGTCGGCTGAAGGCGAAGCCTGTCCTTGCCTGTGAGAGCGGCGACCACGGCATCGACCGACGGCCACAGGATTCCGAGCAATGGGTCTTGCCGGGGCTTGTCATACAGCCCACGAGACAGGCGGCGCAGTTCGTTGCGCGCAACCAAGCGTTGCAAGGCCTTGTCGAGGGCAGCGCGGCCACCGAGGCCCGCAAACAGCGCCGGTGTGAACACGGTGCCTGGCTTTGCGTGGCGCACCTTGCGCGAGATCGCGGCGTCGATGCTCGAATCGACGGCACGTCGAGGCCGAGACTCTCGCGTGATGCGGTTTTGCGGCGATGGAGAAGCTGCTTTCATGTCCGAAAAATAGCACGTTTTTCGGACGGGAAGAAGACCACTGTAGTGGATCGACCCTCGAGCCCGCCAGAAGCGGGCGCATCGCGCGGAGCCGAGCCAAGGCAGAAAGTTGAAACGAACGGTAAAACAGGCACGACGTCACCGGGACCCACTGGGTCGACCTTCGGGCACCAATCCGCATCAAGTCTCAAGTGAACCGACGCGCAGCGTGTGGAAACGCACAGACTGGTTGGGCCGGATCGGACATGGTTGCGTCAGTGCGGCCAATGGACGAAAATCCCATCAACGCTTCCCAAAGCCGATCCAGGAGGCGGATTCTGCTGGCGGCAGCTTGCGTCACTACCACACCGACGATAACGGCTTGTTCATCCGGCGACGCCGA
Source organism: uncultured Burkholderiales bacterium (assembly GCA_964470865.1). Taxonomy (GTDB): domain Bacteria; phylum Pseudomonadota; class Gammaproteobacteria; order Burkholderiales; family JAEUOS01; genus JAEUOS01. The sequence continues at coordinate 3,763 of CAYYFR010000198.1, forward strand.
ACATGACGCTGCCCGCGCCCTGAGAACGCCGCGGCCACCTTCGTCCGACACGGCCATTTCGCCACTGCGTGACCTGGTGCGTCAGGCCACCTTGGCGCCGTCGAGCCACAACACGCAATGCTGGCGCTTCCGCATTGCCGCCAATTCGGTTTCCATCGCGCCCGACCTCACACGTCGCTGCCCGGTCGTCGATCCGGACGATCACCACCTCTTCGTGTCGCTGGGCTGCGCCACCGAGAACCTGGTGCATGCCGCTCTGGCCGCCGGACTGCACGCGGACCCGCGCTTCGATCCCGGCGGTGACGGGGTCATAAAAGTAACCTTGGAGACGACGCAGAAGCGCAACTCGCCGTTGTTTCAGGCGATCTCCGAGCGCCAATGCACCCGTGGCGACTACGACGGCCAACCGATTTCGCCGGGCGAGCTGCGCCAGCTGGAAGAGGCGGGCACGGGAGACGGTGTCAGCGTGCGATTGCTGACCGCGCGCTCGGCCATGGAGAGTCTGCTGGAATACATCGTCGCGGCCAATACGGTGCAGATCAACGACGCCGCGTTTGTCGCGGAACTCAAGGCATGGATCCGCTTCAGCGCCGATGAGGCGCTTCGTTCCGGTGATGGCCTGTTCGCCGGCGCCACCGGCAACCCCGCGCTGCCGCGCTGGCTGGGCAGCCGCATGATGGGCCTCTTCCTCACGCCGAAGTCGGACAACGAACGCTACGCGCGACAGGTGCGCAATTCGGCCGGCGTCGCGGTGTTCGTCTCCGGGCGCAACGACAAGGCGCATTGGGTCGAGGCAGGCCGTTGTTACGAGCGGTTCGCGCTGCAGGCCACCGCGCTGGGTATCCGCAATGCGTTCCTGAACCAGCCTGTCGAGATCGGCGCGATCCGGCCGCAGTTCGCCGCCTGGCTCGGCATCGCAAGCGACCAGCGGCCCGATCTGGTGGTGCGCTTCGGGCGTGGCCCTGCCCTGCCGAATTCGATGCGGCGACCGGTGCAGGCGGTGCTGGTCTGAAGCGCGTGGCCTCAAAAATGGAACACACGCGATGAGCGCATTGACATGGACCGCATTGGGCATCGGCATCGTGTTGGCCAGCGGCATAGGGCTTGCCGCGCTTGGAAGCTCGCGCTGGCGCGCCTCGACACAGGTGCAGATGGCGCTGCTCGAAGCCGCCCGGGTGCCCGCGCCTGCGGGCCGCTACAACGCCCGTGAACTCGACGGTCTGCCCGCGCCGGTGCAGCGCTACTTCCGCGCGGTGCTGAAGGACGGCCAGCCCTTCATCGCCGCCGCAACCTTCGAGCTTGCCGGCAGGTTCAACATGTCGGCCACCGGCGAGAGTTGGAAGCCCTTCACCTCGACGCAGCGCGCCGTCGTCCACCGCCCGGGCTTCCTGTGGAACGGCCGGGTAGCGATGCTGCCGGGCATTGCCGCCCATGTGCACGACAGCTACATCGCCGGTGTGGGCACGCTGCACGCGGCGATGCTGGGCTTGTTCACGGTGGCCCGAGTGCAGGGCGGGGTCGAGGCTGCCCGCGGCGAACTGATGCGCTACTTCGCCGAAATGGCGTGGTACCCCACCGCGCTGCTGCCCAGCCAGGGCGTGCGCTGGGATGCTCTGGACGACAGATCGGCGAACGCCACGCTGGTGGACGGCCCGGTCACCCTGACCATGCTGTTCAGGTTCGACCACGCCGGACTGATCACCTCAGTGCATGCCGACGCGCGTGGTGCCAGCGTGGGCAAGGATGGGGTTATGACCATGCTGCCCTGGGAGTGCAGCATCGGCAACTATCAGCGGCGCGACGGGATGCTGGTGCCGAACCGCGGTGAGGCCGCCTGGATGCGGCCGCAAGGGCGCAAGCCGTACTTCATCGGCAACCTCACCTCGATGGCCTACGAGTTTGCGCCGTGAATCACGTACCGGACGGGTTGGCGCCATGACCTGGCCGTACGCAGTGCAGTTCGCTGTCTCGTTGTCAATGGCGGCAGCAATCTCAGCACCAATGCGCACCTCGAAACACCGGATGCCGAGGTTCCTCGCTACCGCGCGTGGCGTGGGCAATCCTATGGTGTCGATCTCGTGGCACGGGACGGGTTTGGGCTTCGTGCCCGCGGCGTGCAGCCCGCCGACCCACGCGCCTACTGCATCTACGGCGCGCGCGTGTTGGCACCTTGCGCCGGCCAAGTGGTCAGGCAATACCGGCGCGCCTCATTTGCACATTCACGCGCAGAGCCCTGGCCCGGCCGGAGCGCCTTGGGGTGGCGATCCGCAGCACATCGAGTTTAACGGCCGCTTTCCGGTTCGCGGCGAGCGCATGGAGGTGCAATGAACATCAACGTACGCCAGAGTTTCCTTGCCACACTGCGTTTCCCGTGCCCAGCGGCAGCGGTGGAAGTACGTATTTTTGCGGCGCCTTATCCAGAATGGTTCGCGAGAAGGCGTCGGCCCACACCTTGTAGCCGTGCACGCCCGGATGAAAGCCGTCAGATGCCAGACAGGCGCGAATATCACCCTCGAACGGCGAAGTCATGACGCGATTGCCATCTGCCGGCAGCCACTGCTCCAGGCGCTGATTCATCTCGGTCGTCCAACGCCCCATGAACCATCGAAGCGGCTGGGGTAACGAGACAAATCCGCGCATAGGTGGCATAGCACTATGGATCAACAGGTCGGGATCGAAACGCTCTTGCACCAGTGCCGCGAGCCGATGCTGCCACTGCAACCATTGCTCCGGCGAGCGCAGAGCCGTGGCGTCGTTGACGCCGACCGAAAGAATCACCACATCGAATTTGGACTTCGGCGCATCCAGAAGCAATTGAACCAAACCGGGCGAATCCAGACCGCTGACCGCCATCAACTGCCAGCGCACCGTGTGGTGGACCCCCAGTCGCAAGGCCAGCTGGCCACACAGGCCTTGGTCCTGCGACTCCACGCCCACACCGGCGGCGCCCGAGTCTCCGGCAATCAGCACTGTAATGATTGGACCGCTACCCGACTCTCCAAGCCGCGGACCGCGCGCCTCCGGCATCAAAGGAGTCACCCGGCGCACCCGGCGGCTTTGCATCCAGAGGATCGGGCCCAAGAGCAGCAGCAGAACGAAGCGCGTCAGCGTGCGCACGCTTGTGGCCTGCGAGGAGTCAATAAACCTGTTTGATCGAACCGGCGTTGGTCGAATGCCTGCCTGCGTCATTTATGGGAAATGCTGGCGGAAGTGGCAAAAGCGATAGGAAAAGTCATCGTGTTTGCTATGGAGGATGGGCGAATATGAAACGCAATCACTGGCAAACAGAGTGCGACTGCGGAGGCGTACTGTGCTGGCCAACAGAATGTGCCAGATGAGCGAAACCCAAGCTGTTCGCTAGCGCACAGAATGCTTGGCATGAAACGGGCATCTTCTTTGCGCCATGACCGATGCCGTAATCTCCTGGCCCGCCATTTCCACGATGCAATGCGAGCCCACCGTCGTAGGCAAGCCGCTGCGGCGATGAGGGCGAATGCTCGCCTTGCCGTTTGGATCGCGATCGCACTGAGCCTGGCGACTGCCTCATTGTGGATCTGGTGGCGCTTCGACGGCGACATACAGAAAGCCATCGAACGGGTGGCCCGTGGCAGTGTGCTGGTACAGACTTCCTGCGGAATTATCGAGTATCAGGAGGCTGGCGCCGGCGTGCCATTGCTGGCCGTGCACGGCAGCGGCGGTGGTCATGACCAGGGCATGGCCTTCGCGGGCGGGTTGGCCTCGCAGGGCATCCGGGTGATCGCGATGTCGCGCCTCGGTTATCTGCGCACGCCCATGCCGGCAGATGCGTCGGCGGCGGCGCAGGCCGATGCCCATGTCTGCCTGCTCGACGCATTGGGCATTCCCAGGGCCGCCGTCATGGGCGGCTCGGCAGGCGCGCCGTCGGCGCTGCAGATGGCGATGCGCCACCCGGATCGAGTCAGTGCGCTGGTGCTGCTGGTGCCGCTGGCCTACAAGCCATCCACGCAGGCGGAGTCCGCGCCGCCGCTGCTGCCCTGGGTCGAGGCCGCGATGATGCGGATGATCGGCTCGGACTTCCTGTTCTGGTCCGCACTGCATCTGGCGCGCGATCGGGTGATCAAGGTGGTGCTTGCGACACCGCCCGAGTTGCTCGCGCATGCCAGCCCGCAGGAGCGGGCGGGTCGAGGCGATGCTCGACAACATCCTGCCTGTGTCGCTACGCGCCGCAGGCTTGCGTAGCGACTCGGCCGTGGGCAAGCAGCTGGTGTCGTCCCCTTTGGAGTCGATCCGATTGCCAGCCCTGGTGATCAGTGCGCGCGATGACCGCTATGGCACTTATGCCAGCGCGCAGTACACCGCCGGCCGGATCACAGGCGCGAGGTTCATCGGCTTCGATGAAGGCGGACACACCTGGGTCGGACACGACGACGAGGTGCTGGCGGCCATCGTCGGGTTGCTCTTGCCAGCGGCCAGACCATGATGCTTTGGATGCCTTCATCATCAGGAGCAGTGGTGATCTCCGAGCCCGCCGTGCGCCGAGGCGAGACGCGCTCCGCAGCGTCCGTCCTGACGTTCTTTACTCTCGCGTTTGCCTGGACCTGGACGTGCTGGCTGCTCGCTCCTGCGCTGAAAGTGGACGCGCCCGTTGCGGCCACCGCGCTGTCATTGGCGGGCGGCTTTGGGCCGAGCCTGGCGGCGGTGGTTGTAGTTGCTTATTGCAGTGGCATTGCCGGACTGCACCGCTGGCTGATGAGATGCCTGCGCTGGCGTACAGGCTGGCGCTGGGTCCTGCCGGCGTTCATGTTCCCGGTTGCTTTCATGGGGCTGGCAGCCGCGGCCCACGTGGCGCTTGGCGGCACCTTGCCGCCATCGCCGGCTGCGGGTCAATTGGGGATGGCGGCGGCGAACTTCTTGCTCATCTTCTTTGTGGGCGGCCCGCTGGGCGAGGAGTTCGGCTGGCGCGGATACGCCTTGCCGGCTTTGCAGGAGCGTTGGGGATGGCGTGCCGCAAGCGTGATGCTGGGCGTGGTTTGGGCGGTCTGGCACCTGCCGCTCTTCTACAGCACGAGCGCGGTGCAAAGCCATCTGCCGATGGAGTTGTATGCGCTGAGCACCATCGCATCGTCGGTGCTGTTCGGGTGGTTGTTCAACCGCAGCCACGGCAGCGTTGTGCCGGTGCTGGTGCTGCACACCGCGGTCAATGCCTGGTCAATGATCATCCCGGTGATGGTGCTGCCGGACGGCAGCAATCTGCGCCCGTTTCAGATTGTCGTCGGCATCCTGGTCTTGACGGCGGTCGCGCTGTTGTGCCGCGGCGAACCAATGCCCAATCAGGTAGTGGGTCATGAATAAGCCTTCGTCACACATGAAGACGGAGTACCGAACGTCGCTCAAGGCTCCGCAGTCCGCTACCATTGGCCCGGCCATTACTAACCCGACCAGTGTTGCGCAATGAAACGCATCCTCGTGACTGGCGCCACGGGACAAGTCGGCTCGGCCGTGATTGCGGCGCTACGTGCCTTTGACGGCATCGTCGTTCGCGCGGCCGTACGCGACGTCGCCAGGGTGAGCGCGAAATGGCGTGGCGATGCGAGAGTGCAGCCGTTGGCCTTCGACTACTCCGATCGCGCCAGTCAAGACGCTGCGCTGGCTGACTGCGACACTCTGTTCCTGCTGCGTCCGCCGCAACTCAACGACGACTTCGGTGACTTGATCGCGCGGGCGCGGCAACACGGCGTCACCCACATCGTGTTCTTGTCGGTGCAGGGAGCACAGCGCAATTGGTTCATTCCGCACCACAAGATCGAACGGCGGCTGATGTCCGGCGGCGTGCCGTACACGTTACTGCGGCCGGCCTATTTCATGCAGAACTTCACCAGCGCGCTCCACGATGAATTGACGCGCCGGCATCGCATCTTCCTGCCGGCAGGCAACGCCCGGTTCACCCTCGTGGACGTCGATGACATTGCCCGTGTGGCAGCCCGGGTGCTGACCCAACCCGGCACACAGCACCACGGGCAGGCCTACACGTTGACGTCGCAAATGCCGCTGAACTTTCATCAAATGGCCGTTCGGTTGACGACGGGTTTGGGCACACCCATCACCTATGTCTCGCCCGGCCCGTGGCGCTTTTACCGCACGCTGCGGCGCGATAGTCGCGCGCCCGGCTTGATCCTCGTGATGTTGCTGCTGCACATGCTGCCGCGATTCACGGGCACGCCACAGGTGACTCACACGGTCACCGAGTTGACGGGCCGAGCGCCGATCGAGTTCTCGCAATTCGTCGCGGCCCATCGCGACGAGTTGCTCTTGCCACCGAACCGACCATGACGGTGCGGATATCCGTCGGCGGGTCAGGCCGCGCGAAACACCCGCTGGAGACAGCCGCAACTGATTCCAGGAAGGTTGCCGGCCTCCTCGGACCAACCACGGTCGCCATGCTCGTTTCCGAGTTCCCGCTTATCCAGCCGCATCTCTACGACGCTCAAACCCCGCCTGTTGTCTACCTGTCGGGAATCGCCATGTTCGTTGCCGGTCTGGCGCTCGTGCGCACACACAACCTCTGGGGGCGAAACTGGACTGTGCTGGTCACGCTATCGGGCTGGTTTTTCCTTGCACTCGGTTTGCTTCGGATGTTCGCAGCTGGCCAGTATCAGCGCGCGGCGGCGCAAACCAGTCCGGGAATCTTCATGGTTCTTGAAGCTTGGCTTCTAGTTGTCGCCCTGGTCATCACTTACAAGGCATATGCCCGGTGCACACCGTAGC